>NZ_JAYGQQ010000022.1:0-1260 GCF_035012785.1 Xanthomonas sp. WHRI 8932A | reverse complement strand
GAGCCTTATCTGTTCGGAATCTGGCAGTTTAGGTGTCGAGAGCCGGCGTGGGCTGCCGTCAGAGCCTGGATCTCAGCGATCGCCATGTAGCTTGGTACCCACCCCGGATTCTCCCTTGATTCGCCCGAACAGTTGCCCGAGGTGACACTCGAAACGATAAGACTGGGCAGGCGAGGGAGCTCTCGACATTTCTAGCCTAGCGGAGATTTCCCATGAGCGGAATCGGGATCGATGTGTGCAAACACTTTCTGGACGTTGCGGTTTTTCGAGGCCAAACCCGTCAGTTCACCAACACCGCAGGCGGTCATCGGAAGCTTGTCGATTGGCTGAAGACGCTGTCGGTGCGGCAGGTGGTGCTGGAGGCGACCGGGGGCTACGAGCTGGCAGCGCTGGATGCCTTGCATCACGCCGCACTGCCGGTGGCGCGCGTCAATGCGCAACGGGCACGCAACCTGGCCAACGGTTTGGGACTGGCCAAGACCGACCGGCTGGACGCGGCCATGTTGGCCTGCATGGCCGAGAAGATGGAGCTCCATCGGTATGTTCCACTGGAACCCTGGCAGCGCGATCTGGGCGAGCATGTACGTGCCCGTCGGCAACTGGTCGAACTGCTGAAAGCAGCAAGGCAGCAGTTGCTGCAGGTTGCGGAAAAAGCGCTACGAAAGATCCTGCAGGGCAACGTGAACCAGCTTGTGCGCAGCGTGGCGCGGCTAGACAAACTGATCGCCGGGCAGCTGAAGACGCTGCTCATCGAGCAACCGCACCTGGCCGCGTTGAGGACGCTCAAAGGGGTCGGTCCGGTGCTGCTGGCCGTGCTGGTGTACCGGTTACCGGAGCTTGGGACGATCAGCGGAAAGCAGATCTCCCGATTAGTTGGCGTTGCCCCGCTCTCGCGCGACAGCGGCGCGATGCGTGGTAAACGGGGGATCGGTGGAGGCCGAGCCGATATCCGGCAGGCGCTGTACATGGCGGCGATGTCCTCGGCTCGGCACGAGCCAGGTCTGCGCGATTTTTACAGATCGCTGCGCGCACGCGGCAAGGAAGGCAAGGTCGCCCTCGTGGCGGTGATGCGCAAGATGCTGGTCATCCTCAATGCGCGCGTGCGCGATCAAAGAGCCGCCATGCACCCCGCCTGAGCGCACTCGGCGGCCGTGAGTAACCGCAAAAGCGTGCCAGCCAGCGGCCGGCACCTACCGATGAACACGCCCGAAGGAAACCGATCAACGGTCGCGGATTGAGGTCCTGACCAACACAGTTGCT
>NZ_JAYGQQ010000021.1:0-2226 GCF_035012785.1 Xanthomonas sp. WHRI 8932A | reverse complement strand
CCGGCACCTACCGATGAACACGCCCGAAGGAAACCGATCAACGGTCGCGGATTGAGGTCCTGACCAACACAGTTGCTACATGGACGTACTTGCGGCGTGTCCTGCGATGGTGGGCGGGCAAGGGCCCTGCAGCGACCGCACAGATCACTGGCTTCTCGCCGTCGCTCATCGAACGCAACGACATGCAAAAGTGCGAGCGCGCTTTCGCAGGATCTGAAAAACCCAAGCCAGCGTGATCGCAGGGCGCGTTTCCCTAGTCGCTTGGGGAGTACGCCATCAACCGATCACTCAAAGCTCCCTAGCGGCATCCATGCCGCCAAGTGGCCACGATAAAATCCCACTTGTTCGCAATCTGCACACGATCCACGCAAGTACAGTCGCAAGACGAACACCCGTTCTGGCGATCACCCATCTGATGCATTGAAAACGAAAGCCAGTGCTGCCCTGATGCATTACCGAAGCGGTACGCTCAACACCGATGGCGTTGCCACCGGCGAGGTAAACGTCACCATGCCGCCGCCATCGCTTGCGTCGGTGTAGCGCGCATCGCGGGTATCGATGACCAGCACCAATCGCTGTCCTGCAGGGATTTCGGCGGCGGCGGCCTGCAGCGACCAGTCCAGGGTCACCGCGCGGCCGGGCGTTACATCGCGCAGCGAGTACGGCGCATGCGTGATCAACGAGGCAATGCCCAACGCGTCCATGCGGTACAGATACGCAAACAGGCTCACCTTCGATTGCGTGGGCACCACCGTGATGCGTAAGGACGGACTGCCCGCCAGCTGACGCACACCGCTAGCCGGCGACCCAACCCACACCGCCGCGCCAACACGCGTGACCAGCGGAATCGAGGTGGTCACCGGCAAGCCGATGCCTTGCAACAGGCCGCTAACCAGCACCACGCCCGAGTCGGCCAGGGTCGGCACGTCGGTGGCAATGCGCGATTGCCACCCGCTGGCCGTGCCAGTGATCAATCCGCCGGTGGGGCTGAGCAGCCCGGCCGGTGCAGATAGACCCAGGCGCGTGGTGCCTTGCTGCACCGATGCCCAATCCGGATACGTCAGCCATTGCCCGGCGCGCGGCGATAGCCGCACCGGCGCTTCGGCATCCACGCCATTGCGCACTTGCTTGAGGTGGCGATCGAACCAACGCGTGGCCGCGGTGTAAACCTCGTTGGGCAGGCCCAAGGCGCCGGGCAGTTCCGTGGTGGCGTGATCGCCCTGGCTCAGCAGCAGTTGCTTGGGCCCGCGCAGCTGATTGAAGAAGGCAATGGTTTGATTCGGCGGGAACAAGCCGTCGTTGAAGGCGTTGCCCAGCAGCACTGCGGTGCCGCGCGCGTTGAGCGTGGCCACGTCGGTGACCGGGCTGCGCGAGGCCGCCTGCGGCAGGAAGCCCTGCACCGCACCATCGAAATCACCCTGCGCTACCTTCGTACCGATCTGCGCCAGATCCGGGCCCGCACGTCCGGTCAATGCGCCAGCGCCGACCAGCAGCCCGACACCTTGCTGGCTGACGGTGCGATTGGAATACAGCGAGGCCTCCAGATCAGCCCAGCCACTGAGCGCAGCCACTGCCTTGATGCGCGGGTCGCGCTCGGCGGCCAGCAGGCTGATGCCCGCGCCATAGGAGATGCCGGACGCGCCGATCGCATTCGGGTTAGCCGGCGTATGCGCCAGCGCCCAATCGATGACCGCACTGACGTCTTCCACGGTGTCCGGCCCGGCGATGTCGATCTGCCCGGCCGAATCCCAGAACCCGCGCGAGGTGTAGCTGACGACGACATAGCCATCGCTGGCCAGCTGGGTCGCGCGGCCCAGATATTCCAGATTGGGCAACGACCAACTGGCCGGCATCACGATCAGCGGAAACGGCCCGCTTCCCTGCCCCTGCGGCACCAGCACCAGCGCCCCCATCGGTGCGCCATCCCAGCCGGGGATGCGTTCGTAGGTCTTGCTGAAGGCGCCTGCCACGGCCGATGCCGACGACACCAGCAACGCCACCGCGGCGATGCCACGGATCCAAACCTTGTTCATGCTGCTCTCTCCCACGCAAAGCCGGGCCGGGATAGCCCAGCGGCAACTGCCATGCATCCGTGGTTCGGGGGGAGAACCCGGCGAACGTACCAGACGGTACGGTATGGGTTCAAGGCGGGAATTGGGAATTGGGAATTGGGAATTGGGAATTGGGAATTGGGAATTGGGAATTGGGAATTGGGAATTGGGAATT
>NZ_JAYGQQ010000020.1:0-5890 GCF_035012785.1 Xanthomonas sp. WHRI 8932A | reverse complement strand
TGGAGGTCGGCATGCAGAAAAGCAATCGAGCGGCGGTCGGCCAGCTATCAGATAGCGGTCTCCAGGAGCAGCCGAGGGTTTGCGATCGAGAGTTTATAAGCGACGCATATGGTGTGCGTCGTCGCCTAGCTGCGGCTAGTTTCGCGGCCAATACTGCCGTTACGTCAACCGCGCTTGTAGCGGGCTGGCTCCACGGCTAGTCAGACGTAAGGCCTGTCACTTCTCCCCCGGCAGGCGTTCCGGCACTGGTTTGGTGGGTTGCGGGGTATTTTTCTAACGCCCAGGCAAAAAGAAACCCTCAGTCCTATTGGACTGAGGGTTTCGGGTAAAGCCCCTGGCGATGACCTACTCTCGCATGGCTTGAGCCACACTACCATCGGCGCAGCTGCGTTTCACTTCCGAGTTCGGGATGGGATCGGGTGGTTCCACAGCGCTAATTTCACCAGGGAGACGGTTGGAGTGTCGCCAGTCGGAGCTTCGTGGCAAACGGATGCAGGTTAGTGCAAGCGTTTGCGTTGAAGCGCCTACGGCGCTCGTCTCGCATAGTTAACTTGTGACGTAGCTTGCGTTTGCGGATCTACCAACGTTCGTTGGGACCAAGGCAACTTGAGGTTATATGGTCAAGCCGCACGGATCATTAGTATCAGTTAGCTCAATACATTGCTGTACTTACACACCTGACCTATCAACCACATAGTCTATATGGTTCCTTTAGGGGGCTTGTGCCCCGGGAAGTCTCATCTTGAGGCGCGCTTCCCGCTTAGATGCTTTCAGCGGTTATCGCTTCCGAACATAGCTACCCGGCAATGCCACTGGCGTGACAACCGGAACACCAGAGGTTCGTCCACTCCGGTCCTCTCGTACTAGGAGCAGCCCCTCTCAAACTTCCAACGCCCATGGCAGATAGGGACCGAACTGTCTCACGACGTTCTGAACCCAGCTCGCGTACCACTTTAAATGGCGAACAGCCATACCCTTGGGACCGACTACAGCCCCAGGATGTGATGAGCCGACATCGAGGTGCCAAACACCGCCGTCGATATGAACTCTTGGGCGGTATCAGCCTGTTATCCCCGGAGTACCTTTTATCCGTTGAGCGATGGCCCTTCCATACAGAACCACCGGATCACTAAGACCTACTTTCGTACCTGCTTGATCCGTCGATCTTGCAGTCAAGCACGCTTATGCCTTTGCACACAGTGCGCGATGTCCGACCGCGCTGAGCGTACCTTCGTGCTCCTCCGTTACTCTTTAGGAGGAGACCGCCCCAGTCAAACTACCCACCATACACGGTCCCTGATCCGGATAACGGATCTAGGTTAGAACGTCAAGCACGACAGGGTGGTATTTCAAGGATGGCTCCACTGCAGCTAGCGCCACAGTTTCATAGCCTCCCACCTATCCTACACAGACGAACTCAACGTTCAGTGTAAAGCTATAGTAAAGGTTCACGGGGTCTTTCCGTCTTGCCACGGGAACGCTGCATCTTCACAGCGATTTCAATTTCACTGAGTCTCGGGTGGAGACAGCGCCGCTGTCGTTACGCCATTCGTGCAGGTCGGAACTTACCCGACAAGGAATTTCGCTACCTTAGGACCGTTATAGTTACGGCCGCCGTTTACTGGGGCTTCGATCAAGAGCTTCGCCTTGCGGCTGACCCCATCAATTAACCTTCCAGCACCGGGCAGGCGTCACACCCTATACGTCCACTTTCGTGTTTGCAGAGTGCTGTGTTTTTGATAAACAGTCGCAGCGGCCTGGTTTCTGCGACCCTCTTCAGCTATAGCTCGCATGAGCCACCAAAAAGGGTGCACCTTCTCCCGAAGTTACGGTGCCATGTTGCCTAGTTCCTTCACCCGAGTTCTCTCAAGCGCCTGAGAATTCTCATCCTACCCACCTGTGTCGGTTTACGGTACGGTCTTCGTGAGCTGAAGCTTAGGAGCTTTTCCTGGAAGCGTGGTATCAGTGACTTCGCCATAAAGGCTCGTCTCGGTGCTCGGTCTTAAAGAATCCCGGATTTGCCAAAGATTCAAACCTACCGCCTTTCCCCGGGACAACCAACGCCCGGTACACCTAACCTTCTCCGTCCCTCCATCGCACTCACGCGAGGTGCAGGAATATTAACCTGCTTCCCATCGACTACGGCTTTCGCCCTCGCCTTAGGGACCGACTAACCCTGCGTCGATTAACGTTGCGCAAGGAAACCTTGGGCTTTCGGCGTGCGGGCTTTTCACCCGCATTATCGTTACTCATGTCAGCATTCGCACTTCCGATACCTCCAGCAGACTTCTCAATCCACCTTCGCAGGCTTACGGAACGCTCCTCTACCGCGCATAAAACAAGTTTTATGCACCCCAAGCTTCGGTTCACTGCTTAGCCCCGTTAAATCTTCCGCGCAGACCGACTCGACCAGTGAGCTATTACGCTTTCTTTAAAGGGTGGCTGCTTCTAAGCCAACCTCCTGGCTGTCTGTGCCTTTCCACATCGTTTTCCACTTAGCAGTGAATTTGGGACCTTAGCTGTGGGTCTGGGTTGTTTCCCTTTTCACGACGGACGTTAGCACCCGCCGTGTGTCTCCCGGATAGTACGTACTGGTATTCGGAGTTTGCAATGGTTTGGTAAGTCGCGATGACCCCCTAGCCATAACAGTGCTCTACCCCCAGTAGTATTCGTCCGAGGCGCTACCTAAATAGCTTTCGAGGAGAACCAGCTATCTCCGGGTTCGATTAGCTTTTCACTCCTAATCACAGCTCATCCCCGTCTTTTGCAACAGACGTGGGTTCGGGCCTCCAGTACCTGTTACGGCACCTTCACCCTGGCCATGACTAGATCACCCGGTTTCGGGTCTACTGCCCGCGACTATGCGCCCTTATCAGACTCGGTTTCCCTTCGC
This sequence comes from Xanthomonas sp. WHRI 8932A, assembly GCF_035012785.1. Lineage (NCBI taxonomy): Bacteria > Pseudomonadati > Pseudomonadota > Gammaproteobacteria > Lysobacterales > Lysobacteraceae > Xanthomonas > Xanthomonas sp. WHRI 8932A. Next base: position 2,997 of record NZ_JAYGQQ010000020.1, on the reverse strand, counting down.
CTCCCCTATACGGTTAAGCTTGCCACGAACAGTAAGTCGCTGACCCATTATACAAAAGGTACGCAGTCACTCTTGCGAGCTCCTACTGCTTGTACGCACACGGTTTCAGGATCTATTTCACTCCCCTCTCCGGGGTTCTTTTCGCCTTTCCCTCACGGTACTGGTTCACTATCGGTCGGTCAGGAGTATTTAGCCTTGGAGGATGGTCCCCCCATATTCAGACAGGGTTTCACGTGCCCCGCCCTACTCGTCTTCACTGGAGTGGCCCTTTTAAATACAGGGCTATCACCTTCTATGGCCAATCTTTCCAGATTGTTTTTCTAAAGCCATTCCAGCTTAAGGGCTGTTCCCCGTTCGCTCGTCACTACTTAGGGAATCTCGGTTGATTTCTTTTCCTCCGGTTACTTAGATATTTCAGTTCACCGGGTTCGCTTCCAGCAGCTATGAATTCACTGCAGGATACTGCCGAAGCAGTGGGTTTCCCCATTCGGATATTGCCGGATCAAAGCTTGTTGCCAGCTCCCCGACACTTTTCGCAGGCTACCACGTCCTTCATCGCCTCTGACCGCCTAGGCATCCACCGTGTGCGCTTATTCGCTTGACCATATAACCCCAAGTTGCCTCGGAGCTATATGTACGTGTTGTGTGGGGTACAAAGCCACCAACGCGAACATACGACTCAATTATTTAGGGACTCGAAGTCCCCGCCTTAGCCTCAACGACACGTTTAGATAGATATCTCAAACGCTCGCTACGTCACAAGTTATAAAAGAACATGTATCAGCCTCAACGCTGATCCATATAAATTCTTAAGTGTGCACTACATTCAGAGTGGTGGGTCTGGGTAGACTCGAACTACCGACCTCACCCTTATCAGGGGTGCGCTCTAACCACCTGAGCTACAGACCCGAAGTCTTTTCACTCAATATGGTGGAGCCTGTCGGGATCGAACCGACGACCCCCTGCTTGCAAAGCAGGTGCTCTCCCAGCTGAGCTAAGGCCCCAAAAGGGACTTCGCATACCGACCTGTGCCGGTATGAATCTCTGAATGCAGGTAATTTGTGAGGACGCCCGACAGGACGAATGACGTCATGCTCAAAAGGAGGTGATCCAGCCGCACCTTCCGATACGGCTACCTTGTTACGACTTCACCCCAGTCATCGGCCACACCGTGGCAAGCGCCCTCCCGAAGGTTAAGCTACCTGCTTCTGGTGCAACAAACTCCCATGGTGTGACGGGCGGTGTGTACAAGGCCCGGGAACGTATTCACCGCAGCAATGCTGATCTGCGATTACTAGCGATTCCGACTTCATGGAGTCGAGTTGCAGACTCCAATCCGGACTGAGATAGGGTTTCTGGGATTGGCTTGCCCTCGCGGGTTTGCAGCCCTCTGTCCCTACCATTGTAGTACGTGTGTAGCCCTGGTCGTAAGGGCCATGATGACTTGACGTCATCCCCACCTTCCTCCGGTTTGTCACCGGCGGTCTCCTTAGAGTTCCCACCATTACGTGCTGGCAACTAAGGACAAGGGTTGCGCTCGTTGCGGGACTTAACCCAACATCTCACGACACGAGCTGACGACAGCCATGCAGCACCTGTCTCACGGTTCCCGAAGGCACCAATCCATCTCTGGAAAGTTCCGTGGATGTCAAGACCAGGTAAGGTTCTTCGCGTTGCATCGAATTAAACCACATACTCCACCGCTTGTGCGGGCCCCCGTCAATTCCTTTGAGTTTCAGTCTTGCGACCGTACTCCCCAGGCGGCGAACTTAACGCGTTAGCTTCGATACTGCGTGCCAAATTGCACCCAACATCCAGTTCGCATCGTTTAGGGCGTGGACTACCAGGGTATCTAATCCTGTTTGCTCCCCACGCTTTCGTGCCTCAGTGTCAGTGTTGGTCCAGGTAGCCGCCTTCGCCACGGATGTTCCTCCCGATCTCTACGCATTTCACTGCTACACCGGGAATTCCGCTACCCTCTACCACACTCTAGTGACCCAGTATCCACTGCAATTCCCAGGTTGAGCCCAGGGCTTTCACAACAGACTTAAACCACCACCTACGCACGCTTTACGCCCAGTAATTCCGAGTAACGCTTGCACCCTTCGTATTACCGCGGCTGCTGGCACGAAGTTAGCCGGTGCTTATTCTTTGGGTACCGTCAGAACAATCGGGTATTAACCGACTGCTTTTCTTTCCCAACAAAAGGGCTTTACAACCCGAAGGCCTTCTTCACCCACGCGGCATGGCTGGATCAGGCTTGCGCCCATTGTCCAATATTCCCCACTGCTGCCTCCCGTAGGAGTCTGGACCGTGTCTCAGTTCCAGTGTGGCTGATCATCCTCTCAGACCAGCTACGGATCGTCGCCTTGGTGGGCCTTTACCCCGCCAACTAGCTAATCCGACATCGGCTCATTCAATCGCGCGAAGCCCGAAGGTCCTCCGCTTTCACCCGTAGGTCGTATGCGGTATTAGCGTAAGTTTCCCTACGTTATCCCCCACGAAAGAGTAGATTCCGATGTATTCCTCACCCGTCCGCCACTCGCCACCCATAAGAGCAAGCTCTTACTGTGCTGCCGTTCGACTTGCATGTGTTAGGCCTGCCGCCAGCGTTCACTCTGAGCCAGGATCAAACTCTTCACTTAAAATTACATGTCCGAAGACAAATTACTTTAGCTGCAGAAGTTCAACCACTGACAACTTATCGCTTGCAAAGCAATTAATATGTTGCTTTTTGATTAAACGTCTGCAAGATGGACAATCATCCTTCCTGCAGGCGTCCGCACAAATTACCTGCGCACACTGTCAAAGAACATTGGGAAGTGGCCTCAGCGCCGTTCCCGTCAGCTTCGTCGTTTCCGTCGAAGCGAGCCGCCCATTATAGCGGACTTTTTCTTGCCGTCAACACCTTGTTTCCGAGGTGGTTGACGCTGCTTCGTTTTAACCCGAAGGGTTTCTGCGAAGCGAGCCGGCCATATTAGCAGGCTTTTCATCTCC
>NZ_JAYGQQ010000019.1:0-6873 GCF_035012785.1 Xanthomonas sp. WHRI 8932A | reverse complement strand
GGCAGCTCCCTGATGCCGGGTTCGACCGGCGTATAGGTCCACTGGAAGTCGTCCACCCACAACGGATCGCCACCCGCACACTTGTTGGCACTGGCACCGATGGTCATGAAGGCCGCACCCGGCGGTACCGTGGCGGTGACCGAGGACTTGTACCAGGCACCACCGGAGCTACTGCTGTTGCAAAATTAGATCAACACGCTAGTTCGAAATCACTTCTCAGATGATGTTATGAATTTCGTACCAACACGGCTATTGTGGCAGTATGCAGAAAAATTATTCGCATGTATTCAACATGTCCGACAAACTAATGAATATTTTTCGATCTTAACTGCGGCTTTATGACAGAGCAGGTGCCGCGGCGAAATTGCGCATCGCGGATAGATTCTTAACGCGTTGCCGCAGAATGGCAAGGGCCTTGTCCTCACATTCAGTAACGTTTACGCCATCCCCAACCTCATAACAAAATCAAAATAAATATTAACTCATGAATACATTTTTTCCGACGCGACAGATTCGTGCCGTTTATGATAAAAATCTCATCCGGGTATACCAGGCGTATTCAGACGAGATTGCGGATAGCGCTCTGAAGCATCAAAAATTCATCAGTCCGCCCTTCAAGATGGAGCGGATGACGTGGATCAAGCCGTCGTTCCTTTGGATGATGTACCGCGCCGGCTGGGGCTATAAGGACGAAGGCCAGAAGCGCATCCTCGCCATCGACATTACGCGCGAAGGCTTCGAGTGGGCGCTGGCGCATAGCTGCCCAAGCCATCCCGACTCTGGAATGAGTCACGAAGAATGGGATCAGCTCAAGAGCCGCTCTCCGGTGCGGATTCAGTGGGACCCGGAGCGCGATCTATCGCTGCAGCCGCTACCGCATCGCGCCATCCAGATCGGCCTCAGCAAGGAGGCCGTCCAGTTGTATGTGAGCGAGTGGATTCAGCGGATAACCGACGTCACGCCGCTGGCGCATAGCATTAACTCGCTTGTTTCTGCCGACAATCTTTCCGCGGCAGCCGACTTGTTGCCAAACGAAGGGATTTACTCGACAGAGTTCGCCTCATAACGTTCGACAACAATTGCGGCACCAGCTGCGCGCAGTATTTCTCTAAAGGCGTCAATTCGCTCGGGAAACATTGCTATGTGCACCACAAGCGTCGCCGACTCATCTTCCAATCGATAGCCCCACCATCTCCAGCCACGATCTCGAATCGCATCCAGCCAAGACCCAAATTCCCAAGGCAACTTGTCCCATTGATCTCTCGGCGTGTCTCGCAAAAGACGATCTGACTCTTCCTTGGTGAACTCTGGCAGGCATGCTTTCATCCAGCCAGGCAACGCAGCCTTCCAATAGTCGTCAGCGGGCCATGACTCCGAATCAAATTTCGCGATTTGGCCCAACAACGTGGTCAACCGTGTCAAAACATCATGAGGCGCTCGACCCAAATGAACATCGAATTCCCAAGGATTTGCCGGCATGAATGCCAGGTTGTTCGTTCTCTCAATGCGTTCGTTTTCTGTCCTAGTGTCCATTCTTACCTGTACCTTGTTTGACAGAGTTTAACAAATCTTCGAAATAGCTCTTGGGAAGCCCGAATTGATCAGGGTATGGGTCGGCGCTAACGATTGGCTTATTGGGATTCATGCGCGCCAATTGCTCAGGAACCGCGTCACCCCTAAGCCTCTCAACAAATGAGGCGTCAACCTCAAACAATTTGAGCTGAGCGCCCGGGAGACCGGCGTCTATCTTTCGTTGCAGATAAGACGTAGCGCGCGATTCCTTACCGAAGTTGAGCCAAATCACATTTTCGTTGCCTGGAACGAGAGAGACCTCACCCGTCTCACTGATCAGCAGACGATGGTTTGGCTCGATGCTCCCTTCAACTCGATAGGCGACAATCGTTGCAAGGTTTTTTGGAATCCCCAAATCCTCCCACGAATTAATTCGCGAAGACAAGCCGCCCACGGCCCCTCTCGCCTCAGAGTAAACATCTCCTTGCGCCGCCTCCAATACACCGAGATTCGAAATATCTAAGCGATTGGCGGTACCAACGGCATCACTCAAATCTCGCACATAGGAAGTACCTCGATAGATCGCCCCAAAGCCGGGCACATTAACGCGCCCCGCACCTAGTGTGCGCGCTCCTTCTAATGCACCGATGAGAAATACGGTTTCATAACCGATACCAAACGCATCGCCCTCATAGATCGCTGTTCCAAGCCTCCAAGGAGTTAGGGCGATTCCTTTTGGGATGCTCCAGAGCGCATCGAGCGTCCCCATATCCTGGTCCACAATCGCCTTACCAAACCCACTGTAATACTCAATGTCTTCCGGCATCTTGCCTGGGATCAAACTGACGCCTGTCTCCCAGCCCACGCGAGCAATGTCGGCCACCATCTTAAAAGGCTCAGTCACACCTTCGTAGAGCGCGGTGGCTGCACCAGTTGCTACCACCAAGCCTGCGCCAATCAGGTTGGCAGAGGGTTCGTTCGCGAACCGCTGAACTCTTGGTCCTTGCGGCAGAGCGTTTTGTACTCCCGTCATCCGCCAATCGGGAGCAGGACCGGCGACGCCATATCCATTGTGAAGCGTCCTCGATTCTTCGAGTCACTCAGAAGTAGAGGTGGTTGTTGATTGTGCCATTGCAAAGCAGATGGGCGGCAAGCCGCCGAGTGATCGATGTGGCCGTTGGTGGTTGTATCGATGACGCCAGTCCTCTGCCATGCGCCGAACCTCGTCGAGCGTGGTGAACACGAAGCGGTCCAGGACTTCGCTGCGGAAGGTGCGGTTGAAGCGTTCGATGTAGGCGTTTTGGGTAGGTTTGCCCGGCTGGATGTGGATCAGGGTGACGCCGTGCTGCTGTGCCCACTGCCTGAGCGCAGCGCTGATGAACTCCGGGCCGTTGTCTAGGCGCAGTCGCCTTGGAGCACCACGCAGCTCGACCAATTCGTCCAGTGCGCGGATGACCCGTGCCGAGGGCAGGCTGGTGTCGATTTCGATCTTCATCGATTCGCGATTGAAGTCATCGTTGATGTTGAAGGTGCGGAAGCGGCGTCCAGACCACAAGGCATCGGACATGAAGTCCGCCGATCAAGTGTGGTTTGCCGCTTGCGGGATCTCCAGCGGCGCGCGGATGCGGTCAGGTAATCGGCGCTTGCCGCGACGTGGAAGGTTGAGCTTCAGCGCGGTGTAGACCCGCCAGGCGCGGGTCTTGCCCCAGCCCTGCGGTCGCAATGCCCAATCCATCAGCAGGCCAAAACCGTGGCCGGGGCTGTCCTTCAAGTGCGCCTCGATTGCGGCGATGAGCGGGCCATCGTCGCGCTGGCGCGGACGGTAATGCCGTGCAGATCGGGACAGCTGCAGCACCCGATCAGCTCGACGGGCACTGAGGCCGTGAGTAGTTTGCATGGCCAGACTCAATTCCAGTCGACGAACCTGGCTCAACCTTTTCCCGACAGCACGTCCTTGAGCGCGTGGTGATCCAATGCCAACTCGGCATACATGCGCTTCATCCGGGCCAACTCGGCTTCCACATCCTTCAGATGCCGTAACTGCGACACCTCCATGCCGGCGTACTTGGACTTCCAGACGTAATAGGTCGGCTCGCTGATCCCGTGCTTGCGGCAGGTCTAGCCAACCCTTGCACCGGCCTCGACCTCTTTGAGGATCCGAACCATCTGTTCTTCGGTGAACTTCGACTTCTTCATACAGAGCTCCTTGGGATGGAACTCTACTTCCAAGTGGATCGAGTTAACGAGGACGCTTCACTTCTGCGGAAAAATAGCCACTCGTTCACTTAATTTACCCGACCAAAACAAATTTATTATACTTTAAATAATAAATGATAAGAATAATATTTAGATAGCACGCTATTGACGGCGCCATAAGTTTGTATTTTATAGCGCCCGTCCATTTTTCTTAAATCACATATAAATTGATAGACCCATTATATAAAATAATGGACCCGTCTATTTATTCACTTCCTCAACCAATGCGTTCTCAATGCCAAATTTCTGCAAAACCTTCAACGCCCGCTCTGATATCACAAGACGATAATCCAGCGCCATTCCAAAATCATCTTTGCAAGCAACTCCGCTGACTTTCATCCAACAGAAATTTGGAATCACTCGATTTGGGTACAGCCCCCTGAATTCGTCCGAAATAGATATTTCCACATCATGAAAACTCACTCCACTTAAAAAATCAGATTTTAAATTAGAAGCCAAATCTTGAATGACTATAAAACAAGGAAAGCTCTCTAATATTGAATCACCGAGCCAACCAAACAATTGATAATTCAACTTGCTAACCAAGGGCGGATGCACTGTTGTGTCCAACACACTCCCATCCCCAATCTCACCAGCCACTTCCGGCTCGATAACAAAATAATTCATAAGTATCAATTCACCTTTGGATTAAATTGGCTGCCATACTTCGAGTCAATTTCCGTCGCTTTACGCAAAAGCTGAGGCAGTGTTGCATTTGGAGTTTCTCGATAAAACTTATTCCATTCACGACGAATTGCACTTAGATGCAGGTCGGAGTTAATTTCTTTCGGAATTCCTCGCAAGTTTTCTAGAGAGTGTATCTGCTCTGCCGCTGCCACGCCAGGATAACGAGTTAACACTTGTTGTTCCACAGCATGATGGACAACGACGTTACCTTCGAGACCGGGATTAGCTTCAAAGAAAGTAGCTCTATAATTGAAAGACCGAGAATACCCTAATGTCGCCCCCGTTCTCGCGGGAATATCCCCGTGAACAGTCTTTCCAAGGCTTGTGGAACTTGTCTCGCCAGTTATGATCGCGTTCGATCTCTCGCCCTGGCTCGGCCTAACTCTTCTCGATCCTGCTGTACTGACTTGTCGAGTACGACCATTACTCTGCAATTGAGCCGCGGTAAGAACATCTCTCACTGTCGCGGCAGCTTGAGCCGCAGCCATAACATTTTGTTCGTCAGCGCCCAAAGCACGAACCGCATGACCTACCGCCATTGGGTAGATGCCACTCATTGCCATGGAAAGATCGTTCCAATTTTTTTGCACATAGTCCAGTTCCGCTTGACTGGAAGGACCAATGGCGAAAGGGCTATCACCCATGTAATAACGGTTGGTTTTTGCAATAAATCCACGAGCAGCAGCCACATCCCTAGGTGGTGCCTGCAACTGACCGGAATCATATCTTTCAAGATTGTCTAGAACTATCTCGACAGAGCTATAGCTAATCTCGTCAGGTGCCGCGTTGAAATCACGCAAATCCCGTTGCGCCAGTGCCAATCGATCAGACACTGAGTAGCCGTCGCCATCAAACACCTCGCTTAACTTACCCCACAGGCTAGTCTGACTCCATTCTTCCTGAGCAGCCTTGAGTTCAGCCATAACTAAACTGGCATCCTTTATCAACATTTCCGGAGGACGGACCTGTGTCGTTTCTAATGTAGTAATAGACGTTTGTGCACTGCGAGGTGCAAATTCATCCATTACAATGCCGACACTCATCCAATCAGGCAGGTCAGAAATGTCTCCTGCTGAAGTAATCGATTGAGCTGCAGCCCTATCAGCACCGGCTTGCACATCAGTTCCGTAGAGCCAGTCGGCCCGGTAATCCGGATCGCTCAACGCAGCGGTACCACCAATCGACGCCGACAGCGAAGGCCGATCACTTTGCGATCTAGCTGCTAAGGCCGCCTGACCACGTTGCATTAGCGCCCCGTTGACCGCATTACCGAATGCATCCACGAACACGTCCTGATAGTCAACAGCGCCACCCACGATTCCTTGACGCACATGCGCACTAACGATGCCACCAGTAATGCCTGAGGTAATGGCTTGCCCATACTGCGTTGCGTCGACGCCGATGGAGCGGGCGATCGTCGGCGCCAACTGCTGTGTGATGCCTGCTGCCACCGCGCTGGCAGCCACGCTGCGCCAACTGAAACTGGCCTCGTTGCCGACAAGCTTGTTGGCCACATAGCTACTGACATTGCCCACTGCCGCAGTGGCCACCGCAGCCACGACCGCTGGTGCACCGCTCACGAATGTGCCAAACCCGGCCGTCGCTGCGCCAGCCACGGTACTTGCGGCCACGTTGCGCCAGCTGAAACTGGTCTGGCCCATCGCGCTGCCGACGCCTTGGCTAGCGAGACTGCCTGCAAATGCGCCGGCCGCACTGCCTACCACCATCGCCGCGGTGCCATAAGTACCCGCCAATACGCCGGTCCCCGCCGCGAAGGCGCCAGCACTTGCCGCCGTCGCGCCACTGGCGGTTGCTGCTCCCATCAAGCCCGCCGCCGCACCAGCCGTATAGATCGTCACCACAATGGCCACCACCACCATGATGATCATCCCCAACGTGCCGCACCCACTTTCCGGCGGCTTGGGGATGTACGGCAGCGACGGCGTGGTCGAGCCGATCGCCTCGCTGGCGTTGAACGGCTTGAACGTGTTGGCGTCGTTGGTGTTGGCCTTGACGTCGGGCACGTTCAACGTCGCACCGGCCACCAGCCCGCTGTCGTCGTCGATGGCGTTGGCTTCGGCCAGCACGTACCACAGGTTGCTGTTGCCGTAGAGGCGCTGCGCCAGGCCGCGCAGCGTGTCGCCGGCCTGCACCGTCACCTTGTAGGTGCCCACATCGGTGCTGGCATAGGCGTTCATCTGCCCCAGCACGTCGGTCTTGCCGTCGAAGCGGCCCGCAGCAACGTATTGCCCGTTGGCGAAGGCATATTGCTCGGTGCGCAGGCGCTCGGCATCGTCCTGGGTGAACCTGCCGCCCTCGAACGTGCCCTCGGTGCGGCGCAGGATGTTGCCCTCCGCATCCATCGTGAAATACCGCAGCCGGTCATCGACCTTGCCGCCGGGCGTGTTCTCGCGCACC
>NZ_JAYGQQ010000018.1:0-34950 GCF_035012785.1 Xanthomonas sp. WHRI 8932A | reverse complement strand
ACCAATTCACAGCCACCGGAAGGAGGCGGATGGACCGTCGAGGCGGTGTGTCTGGTGTGCCAAATGGCCGATCAAGCTTTGCGGCGTTGAGGATGTCGGTACGGCATCGCGGCCGGGGCCGCTCCTACGACAGCTTGGCTTCGGCAAAATCGGCGGGTCCTGCTGACTTGTAGGAGCGGACCTAGCCGCGACGCGGTCACAACCCGGTCGACGCGGTCGACGTAGGCGCGGCCTTGGCCGCATCGCCGACATCGCTCAGGGCGCGGCGGCAGCGGTTGACTTGGGCTTGGCCGGGCGCGCCTTGCTCTCGGCGATAAACGCACGCACCTGCTGCTCCAGCACCGGCAGGGTGACCGAGCCCTGCTTCAGCACCACGTCGTGAAAGGCCTTGATGTCGAAGCGCTCGCCCAGCTCCTTTTCGGCTTCGGCGCGCAGCTTGACGATGGTGATCTCGCCCAGCTTGTAGCTCAGCGCCTGGCCGGGCCAGGAGATGTAGCGGTCCACTTCGGTGGTGACTTCATGCTCGCTGAGCGCGGTGCGGTCGCGCAGATAGGCCAGCGCCTGCTCGCGGGTCCAGCCGTCGTGGTGTACACCGGTGTCGATCACCAGCCGGCAAGCGCGCCACATCTCGTAAGTGAGCCGGCCGAATTCCTCGTACGGGGTCTCGTAGATACCCATCTCCTGGCCAAGCTTTTCGGTGTACAGCGCCCAGCCTTCGCCATAGGCGGAAATGTAGTTTTCGCGCCGGAATGCCGGCTGCTCGCCCTGCTCCAGCGCCAATGAGCCCTGCAAGGAATGCCCGGGCGAAGACTCGTGCAAGGTCAGCGCCGGCAGGTTGTACAGCGGCCGCGACGGCAGGTTGTAGGTGTTGACCCAATAGGTCGTGGCGCCGCCGCGCCCGGCGGTCCAGAACGGGGCGATATCGGCCGGCACCGGCTTGATGGTGAAGCGCCCGCGCGGCAGCGTGCCGATGAACTTGCCCACCTGCCCGTCCACGCGCTTGGAGATCCATGCGGCGCGATCGAGCAGCTCCTGCGGGGTCTTGGCGTAGAACTGCGGGTCGGTGCGCAGGAAGGTGAGGAACTGCGCGAAGCTGCCCTTGAACCCCACCTGCTGAATGATGGCGTTCATCTGGGTCTGGATGCGCGCCACCTCGTCCAGGCCGATCTGGTGGATCTGCTCGGGCGTCAATTCCAGCGTGGTGTATTCGCGGATCTGCTGCCGGTAGAACGCCTTGCCATCGGGCAGCGCTTCGGCGGCCAGGGTGGTGCGCGCCTTGGGCATGTAGTCGGTGCGGAAAAAGGTCAGCAACTTGGCGTAGGCCGGAAGCACCGCGCCGCTGACCGCGGCCTTGGCCTGCGCACGCAACTGCGCCTGCTCGGCGGCCGGGATCTGCGCCGGCAGTTGCTTGAACGGTGCGTAGAAGGTGGACTCGGTGGGGTCCTTGACCTCGGCGACGGTGGCGATGGAGACATCGCGCCCGTCCAGCACCGCGCGCGGCACGCTGAAGCCGCGCGCCAGCCCGGTGCGCATGTTGACGATCTGCTGGTCGAAATAGCGCGGCACATCGTTCAAGCGCGCGATGTAGGCGCGGTACTCGGCGGCGGTCTTCATTGGCCGCTGCGCCATGAAGCCCAGGTTGGACCAGAACGAGCTGTCGGAATTGAACGGCATCTCGTACAGGCGCAGGCGCACTTCGGCCGCGAGGTTTTCCACCTGCGGGCGATAGATCGCAAGGTTGATCTGGTTGGCGGGCGAGAGCTGCTTGGGGTCGATACCGTCGAGCTGCTTGAGCACACCCTCCCACACCGTCAGACGCGCCTGCTGCGCGGCCGCGCCGACGTCCGGCAGCTTGGTGTTGTCGCCGGTGGTGTCGGTGTCTTCATCGGCCTGGCCGGTTTCGGCCTGACGCCATGCCCACTCTTTTTCGTAGATCGCGCGGAAGCGCGCGTCGGCAGGTGCTTCGGCAGTCAGCGTGGCCGGAGCGGCGGCGGGCGGTGCGGCGACAGCGCCGAAGGACAGGCCCAGCAGGGCGAGCGAGAGTGCGGCGGCGAGAGGAGAGGTCACGTGCGGAGAGCCTGATCTGGAGCGAACGCCCGATCATGGCAGCCCCCGGGAGCGCTGCCATGGGCCGGAAGTCCCAACGCGGGCCGGCGCACGGGTGTGGCTGGAGTGTCGGCGGCTGGATTGATATGGCGGGGCGAGTCAGGGACTGCCCCCATCCGCCCCGGGCACCTTCCCCCGCAGGCGGGGGGAAGGGTCGTGGTGGGCTTGTCAGAAGCCGGTCGTCACCTCTTCGCCGGAGGTAAAGGACGTGACGTGCTTGGCGAGGGCAGTATCGCCCCCTCTCCTGCTTGCGGGAGAGGGTCGGGGTGAGGGCCGCTCGAGGCCGATAAACGTGACTTCGGCTCAGGCCTTACGCACTACCACCAGATGCCGTTCGCCATCCAGGCCAGGCACCTGCAGCGGGTGTACCTCGGCCAGCGTCCAGCCGGCCGGGAGCGCGGCGATTTCTTCGTGCGGATAGACCCCCTTCATCGCCAGCAGGCTGCCGCCCGGGCGCAGCAGGTGACCACCGACGTCGATGATGCCGGCCAACGTATCCAGCGCGCGGGCGGTGAGGTGGTCGTAGGCGGCCGGCTCATCCAGCGCTTCGGCGCGCGACTCGGCCACGCGCGCATTGCCCAGCGCCAGGTGACGCAAGGCCTCGCGCATGAAGCGCGCCTTCTTGCCGTTGCTTTCCACCAGCGTCACCTGCAGCTGCGGGCGGGTGATCGCCAGCGGGATGCCGGGCAGGCCGGGGCCGGTGCCCAGATCGGCCAGGGTGCCGCTGGCGATGTAGGGCTGCATGGCCAGCGAATCGAGCAGATGGCGGGTGACCATCTCGCGCGGGTCGCGCACGGCGGTGAGGTTGTAGGTCTTGTTCCAGCGGACCAGCAGCGTCAGATAGCGCAGCAATGGCGCGGCGAAATCCGCATCCAGGGATTGGGCCTGCAGGCCATGCGCCAGTGCGGCGGAGACATCGGGGGGAAGTGCGGCATCGTTCATGGCGCGATTATCGCAGGTGGGCGTGGCGTGGCGTGGCGGGATTAGGGATTAGGGATTAGGGATTAGGGATTAGGGATTGGGGATTGGGGATTGGGAATCGTCGATGCTCGCAGGAATGATCTGAAGCAGGATTCAAACGGAGCGTGCGTCGACGCAGTCGGCCGCCACTTCACGGTATTGGTTGGCGGCCGCGATCCGGCAACGCATCGCGGGCGTGAGGTCCGGCGTGTCCGGTGATGCGGGCGCATCGCTTACCGGCATCGGCGTGATCCCGGTCACGCGGCCTGGAGACGTGCCGCTGCCGGACACGCAGCGGTAAGACAGCGGCGCTACATCTGCAAGCTCCCCTGTTGCGCGAAGGACACCCCATGACCGCCTCCGATCCCGCGCGCCGCCGCGTGTTGCAAGGTTTGGGCGCCGGGCTGTTGCTGCCGGCGGCCGGCGGTTGGTCTGCACGCAGTCTGGCCGCGCCCTCCGGGCGACCGATCATCACCGATGGCGTGCAGAGCGGCGATGTGCGCGACGGTCGCGCACTGCTGTGGAGCCGCGCGGACCGCCCGGCACGGATGCGGGTGGAATGGGATACGCGACCAAGCCTGCGCCAGGCGCGTCGCGTGGAGGGAGGCATGGCGGTACCCGCCCACGATTTCACCGCGCGCTTGGATCTGGGCGGGCTGCCGTGCGACCAGGACATTTTCTATCGGGTGCGCTTCGAAGATGCCGACAGCGGTGTGCTGAGTGCGCCGGTGCATGGCCATCTGCGCAGCGCACCGCAGACACGCCGCGATGTGCGTTTTGTCTGGAGCGGCGACACCGTGGGCCAAGGCTTCGGCATCAATCCCGACATCGGTGGCATGCGCATCTACAGCGCGATGCGCGCACGCAACCCGGATTTCTTCCTGCATAGCGGCGACACCATCTACGCCGACGGCCCGATCCCGGCCGAACTCACCGTGGAAGACGGCAAACGCTGGCGCAATCTCACTACCGCGGCCAAGAGCAAGGTGGCCGAAACGCTGGACGAATTTCGCGGCAGCTACCGCTACAACCTGCTCGACGAGCATGTGCGCCGCTTCAATGCCGAGGTGCCGCAACTGTGGCAATGGGACGACCACGAAACCACCAACAACTGGTCGCCCGGCAAGCAATTGGATGCGCGCTACCAGGTGCACGACATCGGCGTGCTAGCCAGGCGTGCGCGCAAGGCGTTTCTGGAATATGCACCGATGCGCGGCGTGCGTGCCGATGGCGATGGGCGCATCTATCGCAAGATCGGCTATGGCCCGCTGCTGGATGTATTCGTGCTGGACATGCGCAGTTATCGCGGTGCCAACAGCGACAATCTGCAACCCACGCCGAGCGCGGAGACCGCATTTCTCGGCGCCGAGCAGCTGGCCTGGTTGCAGCGCGAGCTGGCCGGCTCACGCGCGCAGTGGAAGGTGATTGCCGCCGACATGCCGATCGGTTTGCAGGTCCCCGATGGCGAAGATGGCAACGGGCGCCCGCGCTGGGAAGCGATCGCCAATGGCGATGACGGCGCGCCGCGTGGACGCGAGCAGGAGATCGCCGCGCTGCTACGCTTCATCAGCCGCGCGCGCATCCGCAACACGGTGTGGCTGACGGCCGATGTGCATTACTGCGCCGCGCACTACTACCATCCGGACCGCGCCGCGTTTCAGCAGTTCGAGCCGTTCTGGGAATTCGTCGGCGGCCCGCTCAATGCCGGCAGCTTCGGGCCGAACGCGCTGGATGCCACCTTCGGCCCGACGGTGGTATTTCAGAAAGCGCCGCCCGCGCCGAACACCTCACCGTTGGCCGGGTATCAGTTCTTCGGCGAGGTGGAGATCGACGGCGCCAGCGGCGTGTTGACGGTGACCTTGCGCGATCTCGATGGCGTGGCGCAGTTCCGTCAGCCGATCTTGCCGTATGGCGCGGCGCCTCACGCGGCGGGCTGAGGATAAAACGCCAACGCGGCGCGGCAGTCCGGCGCGGCCCACCATTCGTGCAGCTGCCACTGCGCGGCATCACCTAGTTCGGGGTCGCACCACTGCAGGTGCAATGCGCCATCCGAGTCAACGGCGTACGCCAGCCGGTGCAGGCCGAACGACAGGCCATGCCCGTAGGCCTTGAGCAAGGCTTCCTTGGCGCACCACAGACGGAAAAACAGCGCCTGTTGCGCATCGGCCTCCAGCGCCGCCAGCAACGCCAGTTCGTCCGGATGAAAGAAACGCTGCGCGATGTCCAGCAGGCGCGGGCGTGCGCGGATGCGTTCCAGATCCACTCCCAGCCGCACGCCGCGTCCCAGCCCGACCAGCAGATAGTCGCCACTGTGGCTCCAGCCGGTATCCCAGTCGGGCAGCGCCGGTTGCAGGGAGGGTCGGCCGCGCGCATCGCGTAGCAGCGGCACCGCGGCCGGGTCGATCGCCAGGGCCGGGCCAAGCAGCTGCCGCGCCTGCGGCTCGCCGCGCTCACCGGGCCGATGCGGACGCAGCCATAGCTGCACCGGGCCATGCTGCCACCCAGCGTGCGCTGTCACGCCGTGCACACCAACCCCAACGCAGGGGAAGTGCGCGCATCGCGCTCGACAGCTGCTTCACGGCGCGCTGCGTCCAATGGCGCCCATGCACCGCTCCCGGTGCAAGCGAACGAGGAGATTGGCACCATGGGCATCATTATCTGGTTGATCATCGGCGGCATCGTGGGTTGGCTGGCCAGCATCATCATGCGTCGCGATGCACAGCAGGGCATCATTCTCAATGTGGTGGTCGGCATCGTCGGTGCAATGATCGCTGGCTGGTTTTTAGGCGGCGGCATCAACCAGGCGATCACCGTGATGACCTTTGTCTGGTCGCTGGTGGGTGCGGTGATTCTGCTGGCCATCGTCAATCTGTTTACCCGTGGCCGCGTGCGTTAACAGCGTCCGACAAACCGGTGGGTGCGGCCGTCAGGTGCATGCGGACACCACGGCGTCATCGTAGCGTACGCGCGGCATATGCCTCCGGGCATGGGCAGCATCCATCCGGTAGTTGCCTGACTGTTTTGCTGGTCGCTTTAAAAACGGCTAAAAAGCAGTCGCCGGTGGAGATGGACGGCACGGGAGAACCGCAGTGTGCGAGCGGCATGTACCGATTCCGGGCACCGGCCGCGCTCCTGACGACTGCGCGGTCGATTGGTTAGCCGATCTAAATCGCGCCACATCGGTGGCTGCACTGCCCGGGCTTGCCCGGGCAGTATCGTTTCAGCTGCCGGCAGCGGCGCGATCTGCCGGATGGTTGACGCCGTCTTCCACCTGCACCGCGATATTCAGCGCATAAGGATTGACGCCTTCCAGGCAGCCGACGTTGTAGCCGTATTCGTTGGGATTGGAGCGGCGCCGGTGATGGGTGTAGATGCCGCATACCCCGCAGAAATAATGCGCCGCGGCGTGCGTGTTGAACTGATACAGGCGCAGCACGTCTTCGCCCTGCCGCACGTGCAGGCCATCGAGCGCGACCGAGGCGACGATGGCGCCACGACGGCGGCACATCGAACAATCGCAACGGCGTGGATCGAGCAGGCCGTGCGGCAATTCCAGGTCGATCTGCACGGCGCCGCAATGGCAACTCAAACGGTGGACCGGCCCCAGCGTCACGTCGCCGATCTTGTGGGTGCTGCGACGCAGATGACGCTCGCTCATGCGCCGGCCTCTGCCAGTTGCACCCAGGCTGGGGCGTGGTCGCTGGGGCGTTCCCAGGTGCGCGGTTCGCGGTCGATGCCCGACGCCACCGCGCGTGCGCGCAGCGCATCCGACACCAGGGTCAGGTCGATGCGCAGCCCCAGGTTGCGGCGGTACGCGGCCTGGCGGTAATCCCACCAACTGAACTGCTCGGCATCGTCATGATGCAAACGGAACGCATCGTGCAGGCCCAGCGCCAACAGTTTTTCCAGCGCGGCGCGCTCGGCGGTGGAGGTGAGGATGTGGGTCTCGTTCCACACCACCGGGTCGTGCACGTCGCGCGCGTCCGGAGCGATATTGAAGTCGCCCAGCACCACCAACTGCGGGTGGCGCTGCAGCTCCTGCGCGATCCAGGCGTGCACCGCGTCCAGCCAGCGCAGTTTGTATTCGTATTTGTCGGTGCCCACGTCCTGCCCGTTGACCACGTACAGATTGATGATGCGCACGCCATCGACGGTGGCGGCGATGACGCGCTGTTGCACGTCATCGAACCCGGGGATGCCCATCTGCACGTCCAACGCCGGCGCGCGCGACAGAATCGCCACGCCGTTGTAGGTCTTCTGCCCGCAGAACACGCTGCGATACCCAAGCGCGGCCAGCGCCGCGTCCGGGAACTTGTGGTCTTCCAGCTTGGTTTCCTGGATCCCCACCACGTCCGGCGCGACGTCGGTGAGCCACTGTTGCAGGTGCGGCAGGCGCACGTTGAGCGAGTTGACGTTCCAGGAGGCGATCTTCATGGCGGGGGCCGTGGTTCAAACCACCAATGGTACCGCGCCATCTGCCGGCGCCTCAGGGCTGCCCCACGATCCGCACACCCAACTGGTTGGCGACCGGGCGTTCGCGCCCCGGAATGCCGGTGTGGATGGGGCGGTTGAGCGTGCGCACGCGGCCGTCCACGCGGGCGGCCAGGGTGCTGGAGCCGCCGCCGTCCAGGTTGATGGCGGCGTTGGCACCGAGCTGCTGCAGCACGGCGGTCAGCGCGTCCAGCGACATGCCGGCGCTGTAGCCGGGCTGGCGGCCGTCGGCCACCACCATCCACAGAGTCTTGCCGGCGCGGTCCAGGCCCAGCGCGCTGCGCGGCTCGGGGCCGTCGTAGTAGTCGGCGCGGCTGGCTTCGCGTGGTTGGCGCTTGCCATCGAGCAACAGCAGCGGGCCGGCGCCCACACCGACGCGTGTACCGGACGGGCAACTGCCGCGCACGATGCGCACGGCGTTGCGCGCGCTCACGCAAAAAGCGGCATCGACGCGCGCATCACTGGTTGCGGCGGCCGAATCGAGGTGGCCATCGTCGACGGCCAGGCCTTCGGCGGTGACGCCCTGCCCGGCTGCCGGGACGAACGCCTTGTCGAACAAATGCCCACCATCGAACGGCAGGAAGTAGTCGGCATTGATCGCCAACGCCAGCCCGTTATCGCGCACGAAGGCAGTGGTGGGATTGGCGAGAAATTCGCCACCGCCGCTGCGGTCGCCATGCGTGCCGACCAGTTGCAGGCCCGGCGTGGTCAGGTCGATCTGGGCGATGTGCAGCATCACCGGCTGCGGCCCATCCACGCGCTGGCGCCAATAGCGCACGCCCGGCGCCAGCGTGACCGGCGCGGCAGGTGCGGGCACCGGTTGCACCAGCGGCTCGATGGTCACGCGCGCACGCGCCTGCGCGTGATCCAACGCGGCCAGGACCGCATCGATGCGTGCCGGCGGTGTGCGCAATAGCAGCGCTTGCGCCGGTGCCGACTGCAGCAGCTGTGCCAGGCCGATGCAGCGTGCGCCGCTGCAGGATGTCGCCTCGCTGCCCACGCGTGCCGGGCCGTCGGCATCGTCGAGTACCTGCAAGGCGATGCGATTGTGCTCGGCCGGTTTGCAGCGGGTTACCGCCGCCAGCACGTCGTCGGGCCATTGGCCCCAGCAATCGTCGCTGACGATGGTCTCCATCGCCACGAACGGCGGCGTTGCTGCGGGCGTGGCCGCTTGGTCGGCACACGCATTGCCGATGCATGCGGCCATCAGACAAATACCCAGCGCCGCTGCGCTGCGTCGATCAGAACGCATAGTCCACTCCCAGGTAATACGCGCGGCCGTTATCCAGTTGCTCGCGCATCAATTGCTGATCGGCGCCGATGACGCGGGTCAGCCGCGCGTTGCTGAGGTTGCGGCCCTGCACGGTCATGCGCAGCTTGCTGGTGAAGCGCCATGCCAGCTGTGCGTCGTAGCTGGTGATGGCATCGTAGTAACGGTCGTTGACGCGATTGTCGGTGGCTGCGGACAGCAATTGCAGACCGGTGTAATTGGCACTGACGCGTGCACTGAAGCGGCCGAGGTCGTACAGCAGCGAGGCATTGGCGCTGCGCTTGGGCGATTCCATCAGGCCGGGCAGCGCGCGCAGGCTGCCATCGCTCATCTGCACGTCGGCAGTGCGCGGGTCGAGCACGGTCAGATTGGCCATCGCGCCCAGATGCGACCACGCACCTGGCAGAAAATCGAACCGCGTATCGATGGCGGTGAACTCGACGCCGCGCACGCTGGCCGCGCCGGTATTGATCGCCTGGGTGGTGGTGACCTGATAGGTGCCGGCCAGCCCACCCGGATCACGCTGCAGATCGGTGTTGGTGACGCGCACGATCTCGTCGTCGATGCGCTTGTGGAACACGGCCATCGACAACTGCGAATCCTGGTCCGGGTACCACTCCAGCGACAGATCCAGATTGTCGGCGCGGCGTGGACGCAACTGCGGGTTGGCGATGCTGCGGTTGATGGTCAAGCCGGTGGTATCGACCACCGGGCTGCTGTTCTGGCCGATATCGCCGTAGGTGGGCAGGCCGATGGTGCGGCTGCCGGCCATGCGCAGTTTCAGCGCCGGGGTGATGTCCCAGGCAAGGTTGGCCGATGGCAACAAGAAGCGCCGGTCGCTGGCGTCGGACTGCTGCAGATAATTGGTGGTGCTGCTCAGCGGCTGCGGCACCGCACTGAGCACCTCGCGCTGCAGATACTCGTTGCGCAGGCCGAAGGTGGCCTGCGTGCGTTCGCCATGCCAGGTACCCATCAGGTAGGCCGCGCCATTGCGTTCGTCGATACGGAAATCGCTGATCGCGCTATTGCGCGCATTGGTGTTGGCCAGCACGTAGGCGCCTGGCGAGGCGCCCGCAAACGCGGCCACCCGCGCCGGGTCGACCAGCAGCAGGCAGCTGAAATCGGCATACGGACAGACGCGCGCATCGTCGGTCCCTACCGTCGCCAGGCTGACCCGCCCGACCGGATTGCGACGCACCTCGTCCAGGTTGTAGCGCTGCTGCAGATCGCGGTACTGCAGGCCGGTGCGCAGCCCCCATCCCTGCGCATCGGCATCGGCGTTCTGGCTGTAGTCGACCTTGAAGGTGGTGGTGTCGGTGCTGCTCTTTTCCACCCGGGTCAGAAAGTACGACTGTAGGTAATTGGCCGGATTGCTGTAGTAGCCGGGGTCGACCAGGGTAATGGTCGGGCGCGTGTCGTTGCCCAGCGCGTAGCCGAATCCCAGCCGTGCGGAGGCGGCCGCAGTGAACACATCTTCGCGCGTGTCTTGTCGATACTTGCCGGTGGCACGGTTGAACAACACATCGATGTGGCCCTGCGGATTGAGGCGGAAGCTGCCGTTGACTTGCGCATAGCGCAGCGTGCGGGTCTGGTCGAAGCGGTTGGCATCGGTCTGTGCGCTGCCCTGCGCATAGCGGCCGTCGTCGGCATCGGTCACCTGCGCATTGCCGACGCGGTTGATCCACTGCGAGCGGCGTTGTTCGTCGTTGCCGTGTTCGAAGGAGCCGGCGCTCAACGCCAGTTTCAGCGCATCGCCATCGTCGTATTCCAGCTTGCCGAACACGCTGCGGCGCTGACGCACGTTGTCGTAGCTGAGCGGGCGGAAACGGTCCGGGGCGATCGCCATGCCGTTGGTGTCCAGCGTGGGGACGAGGGTCTGCCGCGCGCCGTTGGCGTAGTAGCTGTAGCTGTCGATGGCGGTGTTCAACGACGACGAATCGCGACGGAAATAATCGGCCGACAGCACCACACCGAAGCGATGGTCCGGCCCAAAGGTGTTGCTGAAACTGCCCTGCACCTGCCCGGACGGACCGCTGCTTTGCAGCTGCCGGCGGTTTTCCCAATCGGCCAGATTCGCGCGCACGGTGGCGAACGGGCCGTCGTGATCGAACGCGCTGCGCGTGCGCAGCGACGCGATGCCGCCGATGGCGTTGCTGTCCATGTCGGCATTGAAGGTCTTGTAGATGTCCACCTGCTGCGCCAGCGATGCAGGAATCACATCCAGCGATTGCACACGCCGGCTGGTTTCGGTGGACGGCAGCGCCACCCCGTCGATCAGCACCGTGTTGTAGTCGGGATTGAAGCCGCGCAGGCTCATGAACTGCGCCTCGCCGCGGCCGTTGTTGACCACCATCGACACGCCCGGCACGCGCTGCAACGCCTCGCCCAGCCCGAAGTCGGGGATCGAGCCGATATCGTCGGCGGCCACGCCATCGGACACCACTGCCGCTTCGCGCTTGGCGCCGATGGCCTGGCGGATCGACAGATGCTGGCCGGAGACCTGCACCGCATCCAGCTGCACCGGTACGTCGCTGGCGGGAGCCGCCGCGGACGGCGCCGGCTCGGCGGCATGGGCGCTCAGGCTGGCGCTGACGCACAGGGCCAGCAGACACAGGCGGGGGCACGGGCGGGTAGTGAAGCGGGACATGGGGCGGCCGGTCGAGGATGAGACCGCTAATTTAATAACTTCCTGTGAATTAATTATTTCAGCCCGGTGCGGGTAAGCTTGCGGTTCCCCTGTGACACCGCGCGCCATGTCCTCCACTGCCGCCTTTGCGCTGCCCCCACACACGCCCACCTTGCCCGGCTTGAGCCTCAACGAGCGCGACATGCTCGACCGCTTGCGGCTGGCCGGGGTGCTGACCCGCGCCGACCTGAGCCGCGGTACCGGGCTGACCGTGCAGACCGCAGTGCGCCTGATCGAAGGCCTGCAGGCGCGCGGCATGGTGCACATGGGCAGCAGCATCGCGCGCGCCGGGCGTGGCAAGCCGGGCGTGGCGGTGTCGTTGAACCCGGGCCATGGCCACACCTTGGGCATCTCCATCGCGACCGATGCGCTGAGCCTGGCGCTGATGGACTTTTCCGGTGCGGTGCTGGCTGGCAACGAGGTCGCGCTGACCGATACCACCTTGTACGGCGTGCTGACCCAGCTGCAGGCCGCCGATGCCGCGCTGCTGGCGAGCGTCGACGATGCCGGCCCGCGCCTGGGCATCGGGGTGGCGATGAGCGGCTTTTTTACCGGTGTGGACACCTTCATCAATCCGCCCGAGCCGCTGCGCGCCCTGGGCCAGATCGCGCTGTGTCCGTGGCTGGCCGACGCCTTTACCCAGCCGGTGTGGATGGACAACGACGGCAGCGTGGCAGCGGCAGGCGAAGCGATGCTGGGCGTGGGCCGGCGGCATCGCGATTTCGCCTATCTCTACCTCAGCTACGGCTTCGGCGGCGGGCTGGTGGTCGATGGCCAGGTGCTGCGCGGCGCCCGCGGCAACGCCGGTGAGTTCGCCGGCATGCTGCCTGCGCAACAGCTCGAACGCGCCACCCTGGAGTTGCTACGCGAACTTGTGGCCGAAGACGGCATCGCGCTGCCGGACGTGCGTGCGTTGCTGGCCGCCTACGACCCGGCATGGCCGGCGATCGAACGCTGGATCGCACGCAGCGCGCCGGGCGTGTCGCTGATCGTCTCGGCAATCACCGCAGTGTGCGACCCGGAAGCCATCGTCTTCGGCGGTCGCCTGCCGGCGGATCTGGCGCAACGGCTGATCGCCGCCGTGCAGATCGACAACCAACCGCGCCGTGGCCAGGGCCGCCCGATGCCGCTGCTGCTGCCGGCCGAAGCACCGGCCGATGCGTGTGCGATCGGCGCGGCAACGCTGCCGTTGAAGGCGCGTTACTTCCGTTGAGTGGTGGCAGCGATACAGCGGCGCTGGCGCTGGCAGGCACGCGCCTGGCTGTCGACCACGCACCCGCTCGACGGTCGCGCTGGAGAGGGCGCATCACCGTGCTGCCGCAACCGGCATTCGGCAGCAATAGCCAAACAATTCCACCGCCAGCGCACGTGCCTGTTGCTGCTGTTGTTGCGGCATCGACTCCAGCAACTCGTCTTCTGCCTGCAACGGTGCAGCTGCATCCAGCGCGCGGCCCGGCGGTTGCCGCGCGGCCAGTCGCCAGGCCGCCGCATACACCGGGTCGGGTGCGTGCAACAGCGGCGATTCCACCACCTGCGCCAGGGTCTCGATGGCATCGCGATGGCCTGCCAGCGCCAGCGTTTCCAGCTCGGCCACCGTCGCGGCCACCTCCTGTTCGTCGTTCGCCGACAGTTGCGCGGGCATCCCGGCGGGTGCGGCGGCCACCGCACGTTGCAGCAACTCGCTCACGCGCTGGGCAAGCAGATAGCGTTGCGCGTCTGCATCGCCGTGCGCTGCGGCCGTGCGCAGCAGCGCCTCGATCTGCAACGGCGTGCCGGCGACGCAGCGACGCGCGTCCAACGGCGGCCTGGGCGCACCGCCGTGCGCGATCTGCGCCGCGCGTTGCTCACCCTGCTCGCGACAGGCCAGCTGTTGCATGGCGCTGTCGAACAGGTCCTGCGCGGCGCGCGCAGGCGGCTGCGCGGACGCAACGCCGGCATACAGCACATGGGGCGCAGCGACGCTGCGCTGCAGAGGCAATGCAGCAGGCGTGCGCAGGCTCCACATCCATGCTGCCGACACCGCCGCGGCTACACACACCGCGCCCGCCATCGGCCAGAGCAGCCGGGGCCGATGGCATGGCTGCGTGCCCACGTTCAGCGCAGGCGCCGGCATCAACGCAGTGCCGCTTCCAGCGCGGCACGATCGAACTGCAATGGATGGGCCTGGCGCAGACGTTCCAGCGCAGCGGTGGCGGCCTGGTCGCGCAATTGCACTTCGATCTGCCCGCGCGCTGTCTCCAGCGTGGCGGGACTACGCGCATCCATACGGATCAGGTGATACCCCTCCGGCCCGCGCACCGGGGCCGACACCTCCCCCACGCCCATTCCCTCCACCGGCGCAACAAAGGCATCGGCCACGTTACGCAGGAAAATCGATGACAACTGGCCGCCCTCAGCCGCGGTGCTGCCATCGTCGGATTCGCGCATCGCCAGTTCTTCGAAGGGCGTCCCGGCATCCAGCTGCTGCTTGAGCTGCCGTGCGCGTGCAAGCGCCTGCGCATCGGTCAACGGTGTGCCACGCCGCGCATCGCCTTGTGGCTGCAACGCGACGAACAGATGGCTCAGGCGCACCTCGTCGTAGTCGTGCGGATGCGCGTCGAACTGCGCTTGCACTTGGGTCGCGTCGATCGCTGCGGCATCGCGCGCGCGCCGCTGCATTGCCTCGGCAAGAATCGCATCGGTGGCCTGACGGATGTGCGCGGCCACCACCGGGTCGTCTTGCAGATGCGTCTGACGCGCCTGGTCCACCAGCAGCAGCCGGTCGGCGAATTCGCGAACGAAACTCGGGTCGGCCGCAACGGCCGGATTGGCGTTTTGCGGCAAATCGGCCAGGGCCAGCGCGCGATATTCCGGCGCAGTGAACGTCTGCTGCCCGATCTGCAGCACCTTTCCGGAAGCCGGGCCAGCCTGCAGGTGTGCATCGGCCGTAGCAGCCTGCGCCAGCGGCGTGCAGCAGGCAAGGCTCAGCCAAAGCACTTTGAAAAAATGCGATGTGGAAAACATGGGCAATCTCCGTGATGGCATGAACCGGCGGCGGCAGGTGCCGTCGCCGGGACAGCCGGCCCGCACG
This sequence comes from Xanthomonas sp. WHRI 8932A, assembly GCF_035012785.1. Taxonomy (NCBI): domain Bacteria; kingdom Pseudomonadati; phylum Pseudomonadota; class Gammaproteobacteria; order Lysobacterales; family Lysobacteraceae; genus Xanthomonas; species Xanthomonas sp. WHRI 8932A. The sequence continues at coordinate 20,367 of NZ_JAYGQQ010000018.1, read as the reverse complement.
GGCCGGTAACAGCTGCTTGAAGCGGCTAACACAACGTAGTGAGCGGTCGTCAGGTGGGCGTGGACGGCGCGCTTAGAACCGGCGTGTATGAGTGGTACATGCCGATTCATAGCACCGTCCGCGGCCGCCTGGCGGCCGCGCAGTAGTTTTGTGAGTCGCTCTTAGTCGTGCTTGCCGCGCGCACGCAGGTAGGCGATGGCCGCTTTCGGGTTGTCGCTGGTGATCAGGCCGAAGGCCTCGTCGCGCACGATGAAATCCAGATTGCCGCGATTGTCGGCCGTGTCGCGGCCACCGCCGTAAGAGAAATACAGATCCGACAGCGCGTAGCAACAAGCGCCGCTGTTCTGATAGAACTTGCCGGCAGACGGGCCATCCGGAATTGCCTGGAACACGCCCACGCGATAACCACGCTCGCGAATGAAATCGGCATCGCTTTGCAGCAAGCCGCCGAGTTGTTTGACGTTGATCTCCATCGTCTGGTGACCCGAGTTCATCCATGCCGAGATCGTCTGGCGCACATTGATCTTGCCCAGCATGTTGGTGGTGAACACCGGAATGCCGACCATGCCGCTGCCATCGGCACGGTAAGCATCTCGGCTGGTGTACAGCGTTGCATTGACCTTGGCGGCGACGTAGCTGCCGGAAGCGATGCCAAACACCTTATTGGCTGCACTGCTGACCGCACGCACGGTTTTGGCGTCCTTGATATCGAACACCATCGGTGTGCGCAGCTGGCGCTGTTTGTAATAGGCGAACAGCTCATCCACACGCGGCACGTGATAGCCGGTGGTGGTACGACGATTCGGCGCCAGCAGGAACAACTGGCTGACTTCCGACCACGGAGTGACCAACACGGATGGGTTGACGCCCTGATTGGTGATCGGGTCGTACTTCACCCCCGGATGGTGCTGCCACACCGTGGTGGTGCGCCCCAGGTTGTAGTCGTGCAGCAACACCGGCACGCCATCGCTGGTGAGTTTGACGTCCAGCTCCACGCCATCCATGCATTGGTCGTTGGCAGTCTGCAGCGAACCACGCGAGTTTTCCGGCATGTCGGCGATGCCGGCGTAGTTGCCCCATAAGCCACGGTGCGCCAGCACGACGGTATTGGAGGAGTTGAACAAGATGCGTTGCATCTTGACGTCGGAGCTGTCGCTGCAGGCAGCCAGTGCCAGCTGCGGCAGTGCCGCCAGCAGGGCCAGTGCGCCGAGCAGGCGGCAGGCGCGGGCCAGCGGATGTGGAGCGAGGAGGGTAAGCATGGTCTCTGTGTCCCGGTTCGTAGGTGCAGGAAGGGCAAGGGATGGACGAGAGCCGATGGGTCGACGCAACCGGCGAACTCGCTTGCAGCGCACTCGCCAGCCGGTCGATACCGGGGAGAGGCCAAGCCGTGCGTGATCAGCGTTCGGCTTGCGGGCCAATTTAGTCACTCTCCATGACTTAATTTCTTCGCTGGTGTTGCGGTTGTTCGCGATCGCGCAGGCGTTGCGTGAAAAACGAAGTGGACGACCGCAATCGCGCCGTGCCACGCAACGCTGCCGCGAAGGCGGCATGCGCGGGCAGCACGGTGGGTCCTGCGTATCGGCATCTGAAGCCGCTCGCATCTTGGTCAGCACCGCGTTGGATCGCTGCCTGCCTCTGCGCTCTGCCAACCGTCGATCGCTGCGGACCGGCCTTGGCGCTGGCGGGCGCGCGTCGCTGCGCGGTCTCACCCTCTGCCAAAACGCAGAACGCCGGCACAAGGCCGGCGTTCTGCGTTGACAGCAATGGGTTACGCGATTGGTCAGTGACCCGACGCACCGCTGGCACCCAGGCCGGTTTCGGCACGGATCTGCTGCGCCTTGAACGCTGCGCGTTCGTTGGCCGCCTGCGGGCTGCGATCCAGGACCGAGAACAGCCAGATGCCGACAAAACCAATGGTCATCGAGAACAGTGCCGGCGAGGTGTACGGGAACGGCGCCGACCCGGCCGCGTTACCCAGCGTGTCCACCCACACCGACGGCGACAGCACCGTGAGCACCAGCGAGGAGATCAGGCCCAGGAAACCGCCGGTCACCGCGCCGCGCGTGGTGCAGTTCTTCCACAGCAAGGACAGGATCAGCACCGGGAAGTTGGCCGACGCGGCGATGGCGAAGGCCAGCGACACCATGAAGGCCACGTTCTGCTTCTCGAACACGATGCCCAGCAGCACTGCGATCACGCCCAGCACCAGGGTGGTGGCACGCGAGACCTTCAGCTCCGAACCCGGCGCCGGGTTGCCCTTCTTGATCACCGTGGCGTACAGGTCGTGCGACACCGCCGAGGCACCGGACAGGGTCAACCCTGCGACCACCGCCAGGATGGTGGCGAAGGCCACCGCCGAGATGAAGCCCATGAACACGTTGCCGCCGACTGCATTGCCGACCAGCACCGCCGCCATATTGGCCGCACCCTTGCCACCGTGGATGGTGCCGGTGGCGACGTCCGCAAACTGCGGGTTGGTCAGCACCAGGGCGATCGCACCGAAGCCGATGATGAAGATCAGGATGTAGAAGTAGCCAATCCAGGTGGTGGCCCACAGCACCGACTTACGTGCCTGCTTGGCATCGGGAACGGTGAAGAAGCGCATCAGGATGTGCGGCAGGCCGGCGGTACCGAACATCAGCGCCATGCCGAAGGAGATCGCCGAGATCGGGTCCTTCACGAAACCGCCTGGCCCCATGATCGCCAGGCCGGCCTTGGCCGCGTCGTCTGGCGATGCACCGCCATTGGCCGCAATCGCGGTCTTCACCCGCACGCCCTCGGCGAACAACGCCTCGAAGCTGAAGTTGAAGTGCCACATGATCGCCACGGCCATGAAGGTCACGCCGGTCAGCAGCAACACCGCCTTGATGATCTGCACCCAGGTGGTGGCGGTCATGCCGCCGAACAGCACATAGACCATCATCAGCACGCCAACCAGCGTCACTGCCACCCAGTAGTCCAGGCCGAACAGCAGCTTGATCAATGCACCGGCACCGACCATCTGCGCGATCAGATAGAACAGCACCACCACCAGCGTGCCGGAAGCGGCAAAGCTGCGGATGGCGGTGGGCGCGAAGCGGTAACCTGCCACGTCGGCGAAGGTGTACTTGCCGAGGTTGCGCAGCCGTTCGGCCATCAGGAAGGTCAGGATCGGCCAACCGACCAGAAAGCCGATGGCATAGATCAAACCGTCGTAGCCGTTGGCCATCACCGCCGCGGTAATGCCCAGGAACGACGCCGCCGACATGAAGTCGCCCGCGATCGCCAGGCCGTTCTGGAAGCCGGTGATGCCGCCGCCGGCGGTGTAGAAGTCAGCGGCCGACTTGGTCTTGGCCGCCGCCCATTTGGTGATCCACAAGGTGCCCAGCACGAAGAAGCCGAACATGCCGATCGCCACCCAGTTGGTGGGCTGCTTGTCGACCTGGCCCATGTCGCCACCGGCGGCCAGCGCGAGGCCTGCCGGCAGCAAGCCGGCCAAAATCAGAAGAAGGCGCGAAGTCTTGCTCATTTGCGGGCTTCCCCCAGGATCTGCGCGGTCAGCTGGTCGTAGGTGCTGTTGGCACGACGCACGTAGATGGCGGTGATGACGATGGTGAACACCATCACCCCGATCGCGATCGGAATGCCGATCGAAGTCACCCCATCGCCGATGGGTTTGGCCAAAAATGCCTTGTCGAAAGCGATCAGGCCGATATAGCCGAAATAGGCCAACAACATCAGCACGGTGAGCGTCCAGCCGAGCGTGTTGCGCTGGCGCTTGAGCGCGTGGTACTTCGGATTGGCATCGATCTTGGCGATCAATGCGTCATTCGAGACGGTCATGGTCTGTCTCCTGGAGTGCGGGCAGCACGGCCCGCCCACATGCGTGGCGGGCGGCCGATGGGTGAACCTTTAGAAGCTGTACTTGGTGGTGAACTGCAGGCGCGAGATGTCGCCGGAATCGCCGTTTTCGGCTTCACGGCGGCCGTACATCAGCTCTGCGCCCACATCCACCTTGGGTAGCGGCGAATAGAAGACGTTGGCGCGGATGCTCTGCTGCGACTTGCTCGCCAGCCCGCCGGTGTTGGCCAGCGAATGGTCGTAATCCACGCGCGAATACATGATGGTGCTGCGCAACTTGGCGTTGTAGTCGTGCCGCCAGGCCACCCAGCCGGCCACCGTGCTGACGGTCTGGATGTTGCCGTCGATGTCGATTTCCACGTCCGAGCCGTTGCCCAGGCCCAGATAGCGGCCAAGGCCTTCGCCGTAGGCCAGCTGGTAGCGCAGATCGTTGCTGGAGTTGATGATCCAGCGGCCGCCGCCGGCGATGGCGCCGCCGAAGTCGGTGTCGTTGGTCAGCGCGCTGCGGGTGCGGTACTGGCGTGCGATCGCCGACAGGCCGAACGTGCCCCAGGTGCCCTTCCAGTTGTACCGCGCGGTCAGATCCGGCATCGCGCCATGGTCCGAGGCCAGGATGGTGTTGCCGCCCCGGTATGGCGTGGTCAGCGTTTCGGTGTTTTCTGCCGACACGCTGAAAGCGCCGCGGGTGTAGCGGATCTGGGTCTGACGGCTGAACAGCGCACCGTCGGTCGGCCCGACGATGTCGGCCGCTTCCGGCAGGATCGTGGCGTCGACGAAGTTGGACCAGGTCTGGCCGGCCAGCCAGTTGTTCCAGCTCATGTAGGCGTGCCGCAAGGTGCCGCCGTACAGATTGTTGACCTGGTTGGCCAGCGCGTTACCGAAGAAGTCCAGTTCGATGAACCCAGTCAGCTTGTCGCCGTTTTCGGTCACCGTGTCCACGCCCAGGTTGAAGCGCGAGAACTTGGCATGGAAGTCGGTGTCGGTGCTCGACGCCTGTCCCCCGACAGGCGTCTGCGTCGGGATGTACAGGTAACGTCCCACCGCACCTTCAGGCAAGGCGCCGTCGCTGGTGCGGGTGGTCATGAAGTCGGCCTTGATGAAACCACCGTAACGAAACGTTGTCCCCGGCAACGCGTTCGGCGTGATGCTGGTCAGCTGGATCGGCTTTTTGCCGGCCGGGAGCGCGGGCGCGGGCGGAGTCTGCGCCTGCAAGGTGCGCACCTCGGTGACCTGCGTCTGCGTCTGGGCAATCTGGCCCTGTTGTTGTTGCTGCGCGGTCACCAATAGTTGGACCTGACGCTCGAGCTCGGCAATACGTGTTTCCAGCGCCTTTTCCTTTGCCGTCTGCGCGAACGCAACGCCCGGCAGAATGCTGGCCACGAACAATGCGGCCGCCAACGGATGGCGCACCAACGGTGCAGTACGGTGTTTCATGGAACCCTCTCCCCAATGAAGGCCTCGCGCTTGATGGCGATGCTGTGCGGAGCGTGAGGCAGTCCGCGGTTTGCAGCCTATTCGCCTTTGGTCGTAGCTGCAACGCAGCATTCCACAAGGTGACCGATGGTCGCACCAGGACCCGCAATGGATGTGCGCCAGCGCACGCCTTAGGTTACGACCATGGTCTAACGCGCCGTTGACCGCCGGGACAGAATGGATGCGGCACACTGATCGCCTACCGAGGGCAGCTGCCGTGCCCTCTCCCAACAAGTTCATCGCAAGTGAGGGTGCCATGGCTGATGTTTATCCCGTCGATCCCGCGTTCGCCAAGGGCGCACGCGTCAATGGCGAGCAGTACGCAACGCTGTACCGCGAATCGATCGAGCATCCCGAGCAGTTCTGGGGCAAGGCCGCGCAGCGGCTGGACTGGTTCAAGCAACCCACCCAGGTCAAGGACGTCAGCTTTGCGCTGGACGACTTCCATATCCGCTGGTTCGGCGACGGCGAGCTCAACGCCAGCGTCAACTGCCTGGACCGCCAGCTCGCCACGCGCGGCGACAAGACCGCGCTGTTGTTCGAACCCGACAGCCCGGATGCGGCGTCGTACCCGGTCACCTACCGCGAGCTGTACGAGCGCGTCTGCAAGCTCGGCAACGCGCTGCGCAACCTCGGCGTCAAGAAGGGCGACCGGGTCACCATCTACCTGCCGATGATCGTCGATGCGGCCGTGGCCATGCTCGCCTGCGCGCGCATCGGTGCGGTGCACTCGGTGGTGTTCGGCGGTTTTGCCGCCAACTCGATCGCCGACCGGGTGATCGACTGCCAGAGCAAGCTGATCATCACTGCCGACGAAGGCTTGCGCGGCGGCAAGAAGATTCCGCTCAAGGCCAACGTGGATGCGGCGCTGAAGATTCCCGGCACCAACACGGTCGAAACCGTGCTGGTGGTGCGCCATACCGGTGGCGCGGTGGACATGCAGGCGCCGCGCGATCGCTGGTTCCATGACGTGGTCGATGGCCAGCCGGCCGAGTGCGAACCCGAGCGCATGAACGCGGAAGATCCGTTGTTCATCCTCTACACCTCCGGTTCCACCGGCAAGCCGAAGGGCGTGCTGCACACCACCGGCGGCTATCTGCTGTTTGCCAGCTACACGCACGAAGTGGTGTTCGACCTGCGCGAAGACGACATCTACTGGTGCACCGCCGACGTGGGCTGGGTCACCGGCCACAGCTACATCGTCTACGGCCCGCTCGCCAATGGCGCCACTGCGGTGATGTTCGAAGGCGTGCCCAACTACCCCAACGTCTCGCGCTTCTGGGACGTGATCGACAAGCACCAGGTCACCTTGTTCTACACCGCGCCCACCGCGATCCGCGCGCTGATGCGCGATGGCGAAGCACCGGTCAAGCGGACCTCGCGCAAGAGCCTGCGCCTGCTCGGCAGCGTCGGCGAGCCGATCAATCCGGAAGCCTGGCGCTGGTATTACGAAGTGGTCGGCGACAGCCGCTGCCCGATCGTGGACACCTGGTGGCAGACCGAAACCGGCGGCATTTTGATTTCGCCGCTGGCCGGCGCAGTCGACCTCAAGCCGGGGTCGGCCACGCTGCCGTTCTTCGGCGTGCAGCCGGCGCTGGTCGATGCCGAAGGCAAGATCCTGGATGGCGCCACCGAGGGCAACCTGGTGCTGCTGGATTCGTGGCCGGGCCAGATGCGCAGCGTCTACGGCGACCACCAGCGGTTCATCGACACCTATTTCCGCACCTATCCGGGCAGCTACTTCACCGGTGACGGCTGCCGCCGCGATGCCGATGGCTACTACTGGATCACCGGCCGCGTGGACGACGTGATCAACGTCTCCGGCCACCGTATCGGCACTGCCGAGGTGGAAAGCGCGCTGGTCTCGCACCCCAAGGTCGCCGAAGCGGCGGTGGTCGGCTTCCCGCACGACGTCAAGGGCCAGGGCATCTATGCCTACGTCACCTTGATCGCCGGCGAGAACCCCAGCGAAGAGCTGCACAAGGAGCTGGTGAGTTGGGTGCGCAAGGAAATCGGCCCGATCGCCTCGCCCGATCACCTGCAGTGGGCACCGGGCCTGCCGAAGACGCGCTCGGGCAAGATCATGCGCCGCATCCTGCGCAAGATCGCCGAAAACGCACCCGATCAACTCGGCGACACCTCCACCCTGGCCGACCCGTCGGTGGTGGATTCGCTGGTCAATGAGCGGCTGACGCGCTGACGCGCGTTGGGAATGGGGAATCGGGATTGGGGAATCGTGAGAGCGGTTCCCTGAGGAGTGGGAAATAAATCGTCAGATTGGGAATTCGTAAAAGCGGGTTCCCGACCCCTACATTTATTCATCGCTGCCAATTCTCATCTTCAACGTCACCGCATCGACGCTGTTGCTGTTTGCTGTTTGCTGTTTGCTGCTCTTTGCTGTTGCCTTTGCGATTCCCCATTTCCCATTCCCGATTCTCCATTCCCGATTCCCGATTCCCCACTCCCGGCCCCTCAATGACCACCCTGCTGATTGCCGATGACCATCCCCTGTTTCGCGAGGCCTTGCGCGGGGCGGTGCAGCGGGTCATGCCGGGCGTGCAATTGTTCGAAGCCGACAACGTGGATGCGTTGTACACGCTGGCCGATGCGCAACCGGACGCGGACCTGCTGTTGATGGATCTCAACATGCCGGGCGCGCAAGGCTTCAGTGCGCTGGTGCATATGCGATCGCTGCATCCGCAATTGCCGGTGGTGGTGGTGTCCGCACGCGAAGAACCCACGGTGATGCGGCGTGCCATCGACCATGGCGCGTTCGGTTTCATTCCCAAATCCGCCGACTCGGACACCATCGGCCGCGCGCTGGCCACGGTGCTGGATGGCGAACGCTGGATTCCGGCCGAAGCGCAGAACCTGCCGCCCACCGATAGCGAAGAGCGCGAGGTCGGCCAGCGGTTGCGCGATCTCACCCCGCAACAATTCCGCGTACTGCAGATGCTGGGCGCGGGCCGGCTCAACAAGCAGATCGCCTACGATCTGGGCGTGTCCGAAGCCACCATCAAGGCGCACGTCACCGCAATCCTGCGCAAGCTCGGCGTCACCAACCGTACCCAGGCCGTGCTGATGGCCGGCAAGCTCGCCATCGACTCCGACGGCATCGTGTTGCCGCCGCCGGAAGACGACTGACGCGCGCAGCGGTGTGTCTGCCGGCGTTGGGGTTGGTCGGAAAAGCCCGGTCGCGCCCAGGTGCGCTCCTACGTGTGATCCCACTACGTCTGCCTTCGTCGTTGGTGGGCAATCGATAGATTTGCTATGCCGTGCAACGCGAAGCAACACGACACGACACGACATCAGCGTAGGAGCGCACCTGGGCGCGATGGGCGTTACCGGTAAAACTTGTTTTGCAGAAGAAACTTGACGCGCACTGACGCGTACGACTGCGACGGACGTTCCCGGGAAAGCTCCATCGCGCCCGGGTGCGCTCCTACGTGTGGGGCTTGTGGCGTTTACTCTGGCGCACGCACGAACAAGACGTTCAGATCGCGCATCGGGACGAAGTTGGCCTGCTTGAACTGGAAGGTCAACGGGTCGATCTTTTTCAGCTCGCCGTCGAAGCACAGACTCAGGATGTCGCTGGCGGCCTGCTTGCGGATGGTCAGCTGGAAGTCCTTGATCGGGCCGTTCCAGTTCTTGCCGGTGGTGAGCACGTAGCGCAAGTTGGCCCAGGCCAGACCGGACTGGCCTTCGCGGCGCTGCATGCTGGTCTTGGTGGCCGGTTCGATACAGGTGTCCTTTGCATAGGACTCCAGCAGATACGTGCTGGGCTGCGGTACGCCCGTGGACAGGCTGGGCACATACGCATGCCGGATCTGCACGCTGCGGCGCGCCGGAAATAGCTGTTGCCAGACGAAGTATTCGTTGAGGGTGAAACGCGGCTGCGCGTCGGCATCGACCCAGCGCGCGGGCAGCGGTTTGCGGGCTTTGGGCGGGGTGCCGGATTCGGTGAAGGCCTCCACATCGTCCTGGGTCCACCCGGTGGCAGCAAACGCCTTGGAAATGTCGCTGCCGTCGTCCAGCAACACCACCAACTTGCGCGTGGTGGCGATCGGCTTGCCGTCCACCCACAGTTTGAAATCGGTGAGTTCGCTGTGGTCGGCCATGCCGAAATACATTGGCGGCATCGGGAAGGCCACCGGCACGCTGAGGTCGCGCTCGCTGTTGTTGGTGAACACGTAGTCCACCTGCACGCGTTCTTCGCTGAGCAGCAGCGCTTCCTTGTCCATGCTGATGTCGGGCTGGTGCAGCAGCCGGATGGTGCCGTTGTCGTCGCCAAAACTGCTGTCGTTGGCGTGCGCTGTCGCACAGACGAACACCGCCAGCAGCAGCCGGCGCGCCATTGAATCCTTGTGCATCGCTCCCCCAAAACCGGCACGCACCGACGCGCCGCACTGCACAGCATGCCATGCACCGCGCACTGGCAGATGGCAGCGCGCGACAGCTACGCCGCGCACTTGTCGCAAGACCTGCCTGCACCCGCGGTTGCGCAAACCACCCGCATGTCATCGCCCGACGGTGGCAAGCCCAAGCGCACCGGCGTGATCGCATCGGCAGATGGCACGGCGCGACTGCTGCGTGCATTACCGGTCGCAAGGCCTGCCTGCCGCAATGTTTGCGCAAACCGCACGCATGTCATCGCCCAACGATGGCAAGCCCAGGCGCAACAGCCTGATCGCATCGGCAGATGACATGGCGCGATTGCCGCGTGCGTTACCGGTCGCAAGGCCTGCCTGCAGCACTATTTGCGCAAACCGTCCGCATGTCATCGCCCAACGGTGGCAAGCCCAAGCGCACCGGCGTGATCGCATCCACACCTGCGCACCGCGCGACATCGCAGTTGTCGATATCACCATTGACCATGAGCTGATGCCTGGGCAAGGCTCGGGCATCAAGGACGCTTTGGAGCTGGCATGGCGCGACGTTTTCCCTGGCTATGGATCGGCCTGCTGATGGCCTGTGCATTGATTGCAGCGCTGGCGTGGCAAAACCGACAACTGCGCGTGCAGCAGCAATGGCTGCAGACGCGCATCAGCACGCCGTACGAAGGCATGTACGTGCCGCGCATCGAGGCGGTGGATGCCGAGGGTCAGCGCCATCTGCTGGGTGCGCCGCAGGGGCCGGCGCAGGTGCTGTTCTTTTTCACGACCACGTGTCCGTACTGCCAGCGCTCGGCACCGACCGTGCTGCGCGCGGCGCGGCAGTTGCAGGCCAACCTGCCGGGCCGACCGCAATTACTGGGTGTGTGCCATTGCGATGCGGCGCAGGCCGCGCGCTATGCGCATGTGCATGGCTTCGATTTTCCGGTGGTCACGTTGACCGATCGTCGCGCGCTGATGCTGTTCCGTGCGCGCAACGTGCCGCTGCTGATGGCCATTGATGGGGACGGGCGCGTGCGCCATTCCCATGTTGGCGTGTTCGATACCACGGAGCGGGTGCAGGACCTGGTCGCCGCCTTGGGCCGCACGGATGCGCCAGCGGCTTTTGCAACGTTGAGGGAGTAATGCATGAAAAAGCGTTGGGTAAACTTGCGCAGTGCGTTGATGGCAGCGACGTTTCTGGCCAGCACCGGCTTCGGTGCGTTCCAGGTGATGGCCGTGGACGGCGCACAGCCGAAGGCCGAGTCGTGTAGTGCATGGGCCTGCAAGGCCGAGTGTCCGGAGTTCGGCGGAGATTTGGGACAAGGCAACGTCTGCTACTGCTGCGGTTGAGTCCAGCGGCGGGGCCATCAAGGCCCCGCCCTCTGCAGTGACGTGCACGCGCCCAGCTCGGCTTAGAACCCCTGAAGCTGGTGCTGGAAGACCAGCGCGATCTGCTCATTGATGCACTGGAATCCGCATGCAGTGCGCGTGCAGTGCGGCGTCGCGGATCAGTTGACGAGGTTTCTCACTGCTTCTCTTCGGCATCTTGCACGGCATACGCAGCGGCGCTGTCAGCGTGCTGACTGCGCTTGCAAACTAGGATGCGTCAATCGACCGTTTCTGTGGTCCATGACGGCATAGCGGGAGCACCACATCGTCGTTGCATTGAAAGCCGCAGAAGTTCAAGGCAACACAAGGCCCCACGCGGCAGATAAGCACGGTGTCTCCACGATTTGTTTTGGCAGGTGCAGGATTGCCTTGAGAGGTATCCGAAGGCGTCTGCTTTCAAACATCGGATCGGGCTGACGGTGTCCCCGACAGCCGTTCTGGAAACGAAACGCTGACAACACGCAGGATCACTGCGCAGCATCAGCCGTCAGTGCTCAGCCACGCTCAGCCCAGCGCGCGATACCTAAAGTCACGCAACACCACCTCACCCTGCTGCGCGGCATACACGCCCAGCTGCAGGCTCAAGAAGCCGCCGAACACGTTGTGGTGGAATCCGGACACCTCCATGCGTGTGGGATGACGCGTCCACTGCCGGCCGTCGTCGAACGAATACGCAAAGCTCACGATGTGGCGATCGTTGGTCAGCCGCACGCGGATGCGGCGATGCGTGTTGGGCGCGCGTGCCCACACCAGTTCTTCGGAATATTCGTAGGTCTTCATGGTGTCGGCGGTGAAGCCGATGCCGACGAAGGCCTTGTGGTTGTAGAACAGCAGCAGGCCGCCTTCGGCATTGCCGACCAGCTCCAGCGTCACCTCGGCCGCGTAGGCGCGATCGGGTACGCCGCAGGTCAACGGTGCGCTGTCGATCGGCGATGTGCCGGCGCAGGTCAGCGTCAATGCCTTGTTGGCCCGCCGCACGCGCGCCTGCTCGCCGGGCTCGGGCGCGTGCAGGCTCCACTGTGTGCCGAATCGGTCGGTGGAAAAGTCATCGGACAACGCGAAGCCGCTCGCCACATTCGCACTGCCGGTGGCAGCGCGTGCCGGCGTGCGCAACGGCTTGGACAGGTCGCCGCCAGTAGCGCGAAACCAGCCGTCGGCGGTCCACTCGATCGGCTCCAGCAGGGTCTGGCGCCCCAGGGTGCGGAAGCCGTTTTCGTAGCCGTGATAGACCAGCCACCAGTCGCCGTGTGGGCCTTGCACCAGCGTGGCATGGCCGCGCGACCACCACGGCTCCTGTTCGGACAGCGTGCGCACCAGCGGGTTGCGCGGGCAGTGTTCCCACGGCCCGTGCACCGAGCGCGACCGCGCGGCGATGACCATATGCCCGGTCACCGGCCCGGCGGTGCCACCGACGGCGGTGACCAGATACAGCCAGCCGTTGTACCAGGTGAGCTTGGGGCCTTCGGGCGCGAAGTTCTCCACCACCCAGTCGTCGGGATACCGCCACGGCGCGTAGGCCGGTTCGAGTTGCCCATCGGTGGCCAGGCCGTCGTCGCGCAGGCCGATCTTGCGGATGCCGTTGACGAACAGATAGCGCTTGCCGTCCTCGCCGACGACATGGCCGGGGTCGATGCAGCCGGCGATGTTCAGATCGATCGGCGCGCTCCATGGCCCGCGGATGTCATCGGCCCAGATCACGAAGATCGACCAGCCCTTGTCGTCCGGATTGGCCGGGATGTAGATGAAGTAACGGCCGGCGTGCTTGCACAGATCCAGCGCCCAGATCGTGCCCAGTTCCTGGCGCAGCGCCGGGCCGATCGGGGTCCAGTTGACCAGGTCGGTGGAGTGCCACAGCACGATGCCCGGGTACGAAAAGAACGACGAAAACGTCATGTAGTAGTCGTCGCCATCCTTGAGGATGGTGGGGTCCGGGTGATCGCCCGCCACGATAGGGTTGAGATAGGTGCCGTTGCCCAAGTCGGCCTTACGCTGGCCCTCGATGCCGCGCGCCCACGGCGGCGGATGCGCGGCGCATGGCACGGCTGACGCCTGCGCGGCAGCCGGCAACGGCGCGACCAATGCGCCTGCGGCCAGCACCTTGAACAACTCCCGCCGTGTCGTGTCTGGCATGCATCAGCTTCATCGGATCAAGGCTGGTATCTAGCCCTAGCCGCCGGTGCGAGGCAACCGCGCAGGCCGCGTTATAGGAACTGGTGATGCGGGGCCCGGATTTTGAAATAGCAGGGTTGGAGTGCGTTGCAATGCGAGGGGGCACGCCGCTGCGCTGTAGCGCAGGTGTCCAGACGGCGAAAACAGGCGCACTCGCACGATCAGCGCGGCGCTCCCCTTGGCCTGGAGAGCCGCGGGGCGATCTCTCCAGCGCACGCGGACAACCGAGTTCGCAATGGGGGCGAGGGTCGAAGACCATGCGGGTCTGGGTCATGGGTTCCACACGCTTGCCGGCGCGCCGGCGGCACCGGCGCAGCCGCAGGAGAGATCCGAGTAGTCAGCTGAGTGCGGTGTTGCCGTTAGCCGTTAGCCGATGGCCGATGGACCAGACGACCACAAGCGATGCGCGCACGAACAGAGAGAGAGCGACGCGCACGGCACCGATCACCCAATCCGTCAGCCGCCTTGGCTTGCCATGCTGCACTGCAGCGTGATCTGTTCATTGATGATTGCGATATTCATATGCGAACAGCCGGGCACCTGCCGGCTAGTGGACGTTGCGATGCACAGCTGCCCTCCAGATTCCATTCGCGCCTGCGCCACCCTTGCGGAGCGTGGCGCATGAGCGCCGTGGCACGGCAACGTCTGGGCCGCACCGACGTGCAGCTGTCGGCGCTGGGCTTCGGCGCTGCGCCGATCGGAAACCTGTACACCGAGGTCGCCGAGGCAGACGCACTGGCGGCGGTGGCAGGCGCGTTCGAGGCCGGCATCCGCCACTTCGACACCGCGCCTTACTACGGCTACGGACTCAGCGAGACACGCCTGGGCCGCGGCCTGGCCGGCGTGCCGCGCGCTGCCTACACGCTGTCGACCAAGGTCGGCCGTTGCATCTACGACGACGCACAGGCCGTTGCCGGGCGCGACGGTTTTGCCGTAGCCGGCCGCCGCGCCGCATTCGACTACAGCGCTGACGGCGTGCGGCGCGCGTTCGCCTCCAGCCTGGAGCGCCTGGGCACCGACTACATCGACGTGCTGCTGTTGCACGACATCGGTGCGCTGACCCACGGCGACAACCACGCCCATGTGCTGCAGCAGGCCTTGGAGGAGGCCTTGCCGGCCATGGCGGAGTTGAAAGCGTCCGGTGCGTGCGGGGCGATCGGGCTGGGCGTCAACGAGCAGGACGTAGCACTGGAGGTGCTGGCACGCTTCCCGATCGACTGCGTGATGCTGGCCGGGCGCTACACCCTGCTGGAGCAGCACGGCGCGCGTGCGCTGCTCGACCAGGCGCAGCAACACGGCGTGTCGATCCTGTCGGCCGGCCCGTACAGTTCCGGCCTGCTCAGCGATGCGCGCGGCCCCGGCGCCACCTATAACTACGCCCCGGTGGACACCGCCACCTTGCAGCATGCGCAGCGTCTGTATGCGGCGTGCGCGGCGTTCGAGGTGGATATCGGCGCGGCCGCCTTGCAGTTCCCGCTGGCGCATCCGGCGGTGACCACCGTGGTGGCCGGCATGCGCACCCTGGCCGAGGTGCAATCGGCCGCCACGCGCTTGCAGGCATCGATCCCGCCTGCGCTGTGGCAGCGCTTGCGCGATGGCGGGCTGCTCGATACGGACCTGCCCACGCCATGAGCCGCGTCGATGCGCATCTGCATTTCTGGCACCTGGCCCGTGGCGATTACGCCTGGCTGACGCCGGAGCTTGCGCCGCTGTACCGCGACTTCGCGCCGCATGACGTGGACGACGCGCTGGATGCGGCCGGTGTCGACAGCGTGGTGGTGGTGCAAGCCGCCGCAACCGAAGCCGAAACCTGTTACCTGTTCGAGCTCGCCCACGATGCGCCACGCATTGCCGGCGTGGTGGGCTGGACGGATTTTGCTGCGCCCGATGCCGCCGCACGCATCGGCGCACTGGTCCGCGCAGGCGGCGGTGTGCTCAAGGGGCTGCGCCCGATGGTGCAGGACATCGCCGATGTGCAGTGGCTGGCAAACCCCGCACTGGACGCCGCCTTCGACGCGATGCTGGCCCACGATCTGGCCTTCGATGCCCTGATTCGCCCCGTGCATGTACCGGCATTGCAGGCGCGCTTGAAGCGCCACCCGCAGTTGCGCGTGGTCGTCGATCACGGCGGCAAACCGCAGATTGCGGCCGGCGAATTCGTCGCCTGGGCCGCCGGCATGGCCGCGTTGGCACAGCATCCCAACGTGCACTGCAAACTGTCCGGGTTGCTCACCGAAGCCGCGCGCGGTGCCGGCATCGATGCACTGGAGCCGTATGTTGCGCATCTGTTTGCGCGCTTCGGTGCGCAGCGGCTGCTCTGGGGCAGCGACTGGCCGGTGCTGACCCTGCGCGCCGATTACGCGCAGTGGTTCGATCTTGCGCAACAGCTCGTTACCCGGCATGCCGCCGAACACGCCGATGCGGTGTTCGGCGACAACGCACGCACGTTCTATCGTCTGCCACGGCCGGCGGCCCCCACCCACGGAACCTTATCGGTATGACAGTCTCCATTCCCACCACGCCCAACACCCGTCTGCAGGGCAAGCGTTGCCTGATCACCGCCGCTGGCGCCGGCATCGGCCGCGAAAGCGCGCTGGCCTGCGCACGTGCCGGCGCGCAGGTAATCGCCACCGACATCGACGCCGCTGCGTTGCAGGCGCTGGCGTCCGAGTCCGATGCGATCACCACCCAGCTGCTCGATGTCACCGATGCCGCCGCGATTGCAGCACTGGTCGCCGAACACGGCCCGTTCGATGTGTTGTTCAACTGCGCCGGCTACGTGCATCAGGGCAGCATTCTCGACTGCGACGAGCCGGCATGGCGCCGCTCGTTCTCGATCAACGTCGATGCGATGTACTACACCTGCAAGGCGGTGCTGCCGGGCATGCTCGAACGCGGCCGCGGCAGCATCATCAACATGTCCTCGGTCGCGTCCAGCATCAAGGGCGTGCCGAACCGCTTTGTGTACGGCGTGACCAAGGCCGCGGTGATCGGCCTGAGCAAGGCCATTGCTGCCGATTACGTGGCCAAAGGCGTGCGCTGTAACGCGATCTGCCCGGGCACCATCAAGACGCCGTCGCTGGGTCAGCGCGTGCAGGCCCTGGGCGGCGACGAACAGGCGGTGTGGAAGAGCTTCACCGATCGCCAGCCGATGGGCCGCCTGGGCGACCCGCGCGAAATCGCGCAGCTGGTGGTGTACCTGGCCTCGGACGAATCGTCGTTCACCACCGGCCAGACCCACATCATCGACGGGGGCTGGTCCAACTAAGAGCAGCTAACAAAACTACTGTGCTCACCGCCAGGCGGGCGCGGCCGGTGCTCGGAATCGGCATGTACCACCCGTACACTCCGGTTCCTCCGCGCCGTCCACACCCACCTGACGACTGCTCGCTACGTTTTGTTAGCCGCTCTAAACGCAGCCGACCATACTGCTGTGCAGCGGCCAGACCCATGGCCGCTCGCGATGGTGTCCCAGCTGCGCTGAATACCGCTGACAACACGCCGCATCGCACGCCTGACGTGATCTGTTGCCAGCACGCATCACCGACATTCCTGTTCCGAGCGCGTCGTCCGCCTGCTGCTGAAACACCTTGCAACAGATGGCTGCTCGCTCCGATTCCTCCCCTGCAAAGGAAGACTGCATGAAACTCGTACGTATTGGCGCCGAAGGCCACGAACGTCCCGGCGTGATCGACAACGAAGGCCGCATCCGCGACCTGAGCGGTGTCATCGACGATGTCGCCGGTGAGCACCTCACCAATGCCGGCCTGCAAAAACTGCGTGCAGTGGATCTGTCCACGTTGCCGCTGATCGAAGGCGAGCAGCGCTATGGCGCCGCAGTGGGCCGCATCGGCAAGTTCATCTGCGTGGGCTTGAACTACGCCGACCACGCCGCCGAATCGGGCATGGAAGTGCCCAAAATGCCGATTCTTTTCATGAAGGCCACCACCGCGGTGTGCGGCCCGAACGATACCGTCATCATCCCGCGCGGCTCGGTCAAGAGCGACTGGGAAGTGGAACTGGGCGTGGTGATCGGCGATATCGCACGCGATGTGTCGATGGACGACGCACTGAATCATGTAGCCGGCTATGCGGTGATCAACGACCTGTCCGAACGCGAGTTCCAGCTCGAGCATGGCGGCCAGTGGGTCAAAGGCAAGAGCGCCGACACCTTCGGCCCGATCGGCCCGTGGCTGGTCACACGCGATGAAGTGGCCGACCCGCAGAACCTGTCGATGTGGCTGGAGGTCAACGGCCATCGTTACCAGAACGGCAGCACCCGCACGATGGTGTTCGGCGTGGCCGAACTGGTCAGCCACATCAGCCGCTACATGACGCTGATGCCGGGCGATGTGATCAGCACCGGCACCCCGCCGGGCGTGGGCCTGGGCCAGAAGCCGCCGGTGTATCTGAAGCCGGGCGATCTGATGGAACTGGAGATCGAAGGATTGGGGCGTCAGCGTCAACCGGTAGTGGCGCATCCGCGCGATGCGGCCTAAAGCTCCTTTTCCCTTTCCAGGATTTTGGTCGCATTGCGTGCCAAGTTGCGCTCAACGCACGTGGTAACGCCTCCGCACGACGCAGCTTAATGCCCCTCTCCCCTCGGGAGAGGGGTTGGGGTGAGGGTACGTAGCGACGTATCCGAACGATTCGTCGCGCTGTCGCACGTTGTTGTTGGACGTGTTGCTAGACATGACGTGTCGGCACTTGTGTTGATCCGTCATGCGTATCTTTTTCTGGGTTGTAGCGGCGCGTTGAATGACCAAGCGCTGTAGCGCGTTGATATCGATGCGTCGTCAATCGTTTAGTAATTTTTTGTTGATCTGTGTTGAAAACGGATGTGTCACTGCAGCGCTTCAACACTTCCGGCGCTGCGCGTCCGTACCCTCACCCCAACCCCTCTCCCTGTGGGAGAGGGGCTCAAGCGTCCCTCTTCCCCACGCTCTTTTTCGCCCGTTTTCTATTTCCCGTTTCTATTTCCCGTTTCCATCGCCCAGGACCTTCATGAGCACCATCGTCGCCCTCGATACCCACGACGTCCGCTTCCCCACCTCGCGCGAGCTCGATGGGTCGGACGCGATGAATCCCGATCCCGATTACTCGGCCGCCTACGTCGTGCTGCGCACCGATGCGCCGGATGCGCTGGCCGGTTACGGCCTGGTGTTCACCATCGGCCGCGGCAACGACGTGCAGACCGCCGCCGTGGCAGCGCTCGCCGAACACGTGGTCGGCCTGCGCGTGGAAGACATCATCGCCGACCTGGGTGGCTTCGCGCGCCGGCTCACCAACGACTCGCAACTGCGTTGGCTGGGCCCGGAAAAAGGCGTGATGCACATGGCCATCGGCGCGGTGATCAACGCCGCCTGGGATCTGGCCGCGCGTGCCGCCAACAAGCCGCTGTGGCGCTATATCGCCGAACTCACACCCGAGCAGCTGGTCGACACCATCGACTTCCGCTACCTCACCGATGCGCTCACCCGCGACGAAGCGCTGGCCATGTTGCGCGCCGCGCAGCCGCAGCGCGCGCAGCGTACTGCGCAGTTGATCGAGCAAGGCTACCCGGCCTACACCACGTCGCCCGGCTGGCTTGGGTACTCCGACGAAAAACTGGTGCGCCTAGCCAAGGAAGCGGTAGCCGATGGCTTCCGCACCATCAAGCTCAAGGTCGGCGCCAACGTGCAGGACGACATCCGCCGCTGCCGCCTCGCGCGCGAAGCGATTGGCCCGGACATCGCGATGGCGGTGGATGCCAACCAGCGTTGGGACGTGGGCCCGGCGATCGACTGGATGCGCCAACTGGCCGAATTCGACATCGCCTGGATCGAAGAACCCACCAGCCCGGACGATGTCCTTGGCCATGCGGCGATCCGCCAGGGCATCGCCCCGGTGCCGGTGTCCACCGGCGAGCACACCCAGAACCGGGTGATGTTCAAGCAGTTGTTGCAAGCCGGCGCGGTGGATTTGATCCAGATCGATGCCGCGCGCGTCGGTGGCGTCAACGAAAACCTCGCCATCTTGCTGCTGGCCGCCAAGTTCAACGTGCGCGTGTTCCCGCATGCCGGCGGCGTCGGCCTGTGCGAGTTGGTGCAGCATCTGGCGATGGCCGACTTCGTCGCGATCACCGGCCAGATGGAAGACCGTGCGATCGAATTCGTCGACCATCTGCATCAGCACTTCCTGGACCCGGTGCGCATCCAACACGGCCGCTATCTTGCCCCACAGGTGCCCGGCTTCTCGGCAGAAATGCACGCGTCTTCGATTGCGGAATTCAGCTACCCGGATGGACGTTTCTGGGTGGAAGACCTGGCAGCCAATCGACAGGGCTGACCAGCGCCCTCATCCGCCCTTCGGGCACCTTCTCCCGCGTGCGGGAGAAGGGAAGCGTGAGCGGGCAACGACGCAGCAGAGATCACTGCGAGCAGCAAGATTCAGCCGCCGCGCCGCGCCATCGGCCGGGCCAAGCCAAGAGAAAGAGCAGTCATGGCTGCGAGGGCGAGAACGGTAGCCTAGCCATGGCTACGAGCGGAAAAGTCGAGAACGCTAGCCTAGTTATGGCTGCGAGCGGAACATGCACGCTGCAGCCACTTCACCACCACCCTTCTCCCGCCTGCGGGAGAAGGTGCCCGCAGGGCGGATGAGGGAGCGGGGGAGCAGAAATCACTGCGAGCAGCAAGGAAGGAGCCATCATGACTGCGAGTGCGAGAACGCTAGCCTAGTCATGGCTGCGAGCGGCACATGCACGCTGCAGCCACTTCATCGCTCCCCTTCTCCCGCCTGCGGGAGAAGGTGCCCGTAGGGCGGATGAGGGATGCCACTCACCCTTGCGCCGCTACCGCCTCACTCAACGCAAAAGTTCGCCCGGCCTCCCGCCACTTTTCCCCAGGCGCACTGCCCGGCAGCGGCTTCTGGAAGCGCCACATCAGCGCTTCTCTCGCCTGGATGCGCGGATCGGCCGCATCGCGCGCGGCCTTGGCGGCTGGATCGTAGTCAACGCTAGCCTAGTCATGGCTGCGAGCGGAACATGCACGCTGCAGCCACTTCACCGCCCCCTTCTCCCGCCTGCGGGAGAAGGTGCCCGTAGGGCGGATGAGGGATGCCACTCACCCTTGCGCCGCTACCGCCT
>NZ_JAYGQQ010000017.1:0-47148 GCF_035012785.1 Xanthomonas sp. WHRI 8932A | reverse complement strand
GAAGGAAACCGATCAACGGTCGCGGATTGAGGTCCTGACCAACACAGTTGCTACATGGACGTACTTGCGGCGTGTCCCGCGAGCGGCGAGGGCACCGCACATTCGACTCACTCAGCGTTTGACGGTATCCAAACGCCTCTACGACTCCAATCCTTGGCTGCCTTTGCAGCGTGTCTCGATGGAATGAGATATTTCGGATAGATCAGATGCAGAGCGGGTGATCTGCAGCTTGGTTGCAGGGCACTTGCCTGCTCACCGTCGCGGGACACGCTGCAAATACGCCCATGTAAGTTCTTCTGCGGCATTCATGCCGCGTAAGAGCCCGCGACGGTGAGCGGGCAAGGACCAGTCGAGATAGTCGGTGTGCATAGTGCAAGCAATGCAGGACTTACGTCTGATTGGTTAGCTATCGTGTCGTTCTGCGGCCCGCACCACCGAGCCCATGCAACTTGCGAGACGCTCAGTTTTTTACCCGGCAACCGACTGACATTCTGGTGCGGCGTTCTCGCCGCTTGTGGGACACTTATTGCGTACGCGTGAGCCCGTGACGGTGCAACAACTGTTGCAGGCGGTCCTGCACCCGCTGCAGGTCAGCGTCGGCTGCCTCGTCCAGAATGTCCTGCGCCAGTGCATCGAACTGCGGCCAGAACTGGCTGGGGTCGCGCACCCGCTGCGGCCAGACCGACAGCATCTTGCCCAGCTCGGAGAGCTGATGATTGGTGTGGGTGCGTGTGTGCAGGCTCATGTCGCGTCTCCCGGCCAGTCCAGAGCCACAGCGTGAACCGCACCGTCGTCGATGAGAGTGAAAGCAAGCTCGGCCTGCAGCACGCCATCTAGCTCCAGCCGTGCCGCGCCACCTGGGCGTTGGGTGACATCGATGACGTAGGTGCTGGCGCCGAAGCGATACCGCAGCTGGTAGCCCGGCCAGCCGGCCGGGATGCACGGCACGATGTGCATGCGTTCGCCATGCCGTTGCAGGCCGAGCAGCGATTCGGTCAGCAGCCGGTACATCCAGCCTGCCGCGCCGGTGTACCAGCTCCAGCCACCGCGGCCGGCGTGCGGCGCCACCGCGTAGACATCGGCGGCCAGCACGTACGGTTCGGCCATGTAGCGTTGCACCGCCGCTGCATCGCGGGCATGGTGGATCGGATTGATCATGCCGGCCAGTTGCCAGGCCCGCGCGCTGTCGCCGAGGTGGGCGAAGGCCATCGTCGCCCACACCGCCGCATGCGTGTACTGTCCGCCGTTCTCGCGCACGCCGGGGACGTAGCCACGGATATAACCGGGGTCGTGTTCGGTGCGATCGAACGGCGGCATCAGCAGCTTGACGATGCCGGCGTCGGTGTCGACCAGATGCTGGTGCATCGCGTCCATCGCCTGTGCGCTGCACGCCGGGTCCATGGCGCCGGATAGCACCGCCCAGCTCTGCGACAACGAATCGATACGGCATTCGTCCGAGTCACTTGCGCCCAGCGGGGTGCCATCGTCGAACCAGGCGCGCCGGTACCAGCCACCATCCCAGGCATGCTGCTCCAGCGATGCGCGCAAAGATTGTGCATGTGTGCGACAGGTGGCCGTGAATGCCGCATCGTCACGCTGCGCGGCCACGTCTGCGAAACGCAGCAGCGTGTCGTAGAGGAAAAAGCCCAGCCACACGCTCTCGCCCTTGCCGTCCTTGCCGACCCGGTTCATGCCGTCGTTCCAATCGCCGCTGCCGATCAGCGGCAGGCCGCGTTCGCCCAGCCGGGTCATGCCACGTTGCAGGGCGAGCACGCTATGCGCATACAGCGACTGCATGTTGCCGGTGAGCTGCGGCAGGTCGTAATACGATTCTTCGTCGGGCTTGAGTGCGCGCCCATCGATGAAGCCCACGCGCTCGTCCAGCACGCTGGTATCGGCGGTGGTGTCCAGATAGCGGCACAGCGCCTGTGGCAACCACAGAAAATCGTCCGAACACTGCGTGCGCACACCCCGGTTCTGCGGCGGGTGCCACCAATGCTGCACATCGCCCTGTACGAACTGATGCGCGGCGCAGCGCAGCAGATGCGCGCGGGTGAGGGCCGGCTGCGCATGCACCATCGCCATGCTGTCCTGCAACTGGTCGCGGAAGCCGAACGCGCCACCAGACTGGTAGTAACCGCTGCGTGCCAGGAAGCGGCAGGCGATGGTCTGGTAGAGCAGCCAGCCATTGGCCAGCAGATCCACCGCCGCATCGGGCGTGCTCACCTGCACGGTGCCCAGAATCTGCTGCCAGTGCGCACGCACCGCCAGCAGTGCAGTGTGCGCGGTGGCCACGCCACGGCTTTGACGTGCCAGCGTCAGTGCGCTGGCGCGATCGGCGGCCGCACCCAGACGGAACACCGTTTCGAAGGTCTGTTCGGCCGCCAGCGTCACCGGAATCTGGATCGCCGCGCACGGGTCCAGGCCGGCACCGACGCGACCGGACAAGCGCTGCCGAGTGAGCGCGGCGGGGGCGGCCAGGCTGCCGTTGCGCCCGAGGAATTCGCTGCGGTCGGCGGTGATGCTGCGGCTGGGCGCATCGGCATCGAAGAACGCCACGCGCCCGTCGAACTCGGTGTTGTACGGGTTGCGCGCGGTCAGCACGCTGCTGCCCAGATCCACCTCGCTGACCACATGCAGTTGCGAGCGTGCGCGGATGTCGCCGAGCACCCATTCCACATACCCGGTGACGCTGAGCCTGCGCGGGCGCCCGGACAGATTTTTCAGCCGTAGATGGCTGAACTTGATCGGCCGCTCCACATCGACGAACACCCACAGCTCGCTGCCGATACCGTGTTCGATATGGCTGTAGACGCTATAGCCGAAGCCGTGGCGCACGGTATAGCGACCGTTGCCGCGGCATGGCAGTGCCATCGGCGACCACACTTCGCCGGTGTCGTCGTCGCGCAGATAGAACGCCTCGCTGGAGGCATCGCCGACCGGGTCGTTGTGCCACGGCGTGAGCCGGAATTCGTGCGCGTTCTCGGCCCAGCTGTAACCGGGGCTGCTGTCGCTGACCACGCTGCCGAACTGCGCATTGGCCATCACGTTGCACCACGGCGCCGGCGTGGCGGTGCCTTCGTCCAGGGTGATGCGGTATTCGCGGCCGTCGGCGGCGAAAGCGCCCAGGCCGTTGTCGAACAGCACCGCTTCTTCGGCTGCGGCCTGCAGGGTGTGGTCCAGGTAAGCGGCGTGGGTGCTGGCCAACGCGTCGGCGCTGTCCAGTTGCTGGATCGGCTCCAGCAGCGGCGGGTGCGCACGTGCGCTGGGGTGGCGCTGCAGTTGCGCGTCCAGGGTGCCGTTGGCATCGCTCAGGATCGCGCGTGCCACGGTCTGCAACAGCACGCGGTCTTCCTGCGAAATGTGTTCGATGGCGCGCACGAAAATACCGCCGGGGCGGTCGAGCACATTGGCTTCGGGGTCGGCGGCGATCAGGCCCAGGATGGCGTCCTGCAACTGCTGGCGATAGCCGGCCTGGCTTTCGTTCCAGATCACCAGGTCCGCACGCAGGCCTTTCAAGCGCCAATACGCGTGCGCCTGCACCAGCTGGCGCGCCAGTTCGAGATTGTCCGGGTCGGTGATGCGCAGCAGCACGATCGGCAGATCGCCGGAGATGGCGTGACTCCACAGCGCCGACTGGCCGCGGTGGTTGTGCAGCAGTACCTCGTTGTCGGCGCGCAGTTGCGGGTCGACGAACAGCACGCGTGCGGCCAGCCGCTCGTAGAGCATCGCATCGGCCAACGAAGCATTGATCTGCCGGCGCGTGACCTGGCTCTGGGTCAGTGCCAGATCGAACACCCGGTCGGCCAGACGGCGGTCGCGGTACTTGTCGATCAACGCGGTGCAGGCGGTGCGTTGGGTGCCCACGCCGTAGACCATGTCGACCTGCGCTTGCTGATCGGGCGCCAGCGAAATACGGCAGCGGATCGCCACGATCGGGTCCAGCACCGAGCCGGCCGCGCCCGACAGCGCGGTCTGTTCGCTCAGGGCCGCCGGATTGCGGGTGCTGCGCCCCCGCCCGATGAACGCGGCGCGGTCGGTCTCGTAGGAGATCGTCGCCACATCGGCATCGTGCACCGCCACCAGATGCAGCATCCACGGCTGCGCCTCGTCGTGCCCACGCGGTCGGCGTGTGCACAGCAGGGCCTGTCGGTCGGCCAGGATCTCGGTCTGCACGAACAGGTTGCTGAAAGCCGGATGCGCCTCATCGGAGGCGGCCGGCGCCAGCACCACTTCGGCGTAGGTGGTGATCTCGATGACCCGCGTCTGCCGCGAGCGGTTGCGGATGCGCAAGCGGCGCAGTTCCACATCGTCCTCGGCGGAAATGGCGATTTCCAGATGGCTGTCGTACCGCTGGTGGCTGCCCTTGAACTCGGCCTTTGCATCGGAAAAGATCGCTTCGTAGCGCTCTACCGGCACGCAGGTCGGTTGATGCGCGGCCGACCACACCGCGCCGCTGTCCACATCGCGCAGATAGCAGAACGTGCCCCAGTGATCGCGGGTGCCATCCTCGCGCCAGCGGGTGACCGCCATGTCGCGTGCACGGCTGTAGCCACCGCCGGCGGAGGTCAACATGCCGTGGTAACGCCCGTTGGAGAGCAGTTGCAACGCCGGCTGCGCCATGTTGGGGTCGCGATGGATACGCAGCGCCATCCCCGCCTCGGTGGCGACCGGGCGTTCGGCTGCTTCGACCAGGCCTTTGACGTAGACGCCGGCACGCGGTGCGCGCTCCTGCAACAGCAACAGCGTGGCCTGGAATTGCGGATCGGCGACAAAGCGTTGTTGCATCGGCGCATCGCGCAACACGTGATCCAGCGCCAGCAGCGCCATGCCCTGGTGATGCGACATGAACGAGCGCACCACGGCGTGTTGTTCGCCACGCGGCACCCGCGAGGGCGTGTAATCGATTGCCTCGTACAGACCGAAGCGGCCGCCGAAGCCCAGCGCCTGCAGTTGCTGCAGATTGCGGCAGGCCGCATCCGGTTCGACCATCAACGCCATCGCGCTGGCATAGGGCGCGATCACCAGATCCTGTCCCAGCCCGCGCTTGAGCCCCAGCCCGGGGACGCCGAACGCGCGGTATTGATAATTGCGCCGCGTATCGACCGTGTTGTAGCCCGATTCGGACACGCCCCACGGCACATCGCGCGCCGCGCCGTAGCGGATCTGCGCCTGCACCGCGCCGCGCATCGAGCGGCTCAGCAGCGTCTGCGGGTAGCTGGGCATCACCAGGTCGGGCATCAGGTACTCGAACATCGAGCCGCTCCACGACAGCAGCGTCGGCTCGGCGCCGGTATCGGTCAGCGTGCGTCCCAGCGCGAACCAGCTGTCCTGCGGCAGCTTGCCCTGTGCGATCGCCACGAAGAGCCCTAAGCGCGCCTCCGAGGCCAGCAGGTCGTAATGGCCGCTATCCAGGCGGCGGTCGTCGACGTTGTAGCCGATCGACAACAACTGCTGGGCACGGTTGTAGAGAAAGCCGTAGTCCATCTGCGCCAGTTGCCCGGCGATATGCGCAAGCCGTTGCAGCTCCTGTACGCGCGTGGCGGCCCAGGTCTGCACCTGCGGCGGCTGGTCGCCGTCGGCCAGTTGCCGCAACGTGGCGATCGCCTGGGAGGGCTCTTCCGCTGTGTGCGGAGAGGGGCTGGCGAGTGCCGGCGCGCACTGGCTCAACTCGTCCAGCGTCGCCTTGCAACAGTCCACCAGGCGCTGCGGCCAGGGTTCTTCGTCATCGCCAATGCTCGGCATCGCCGCCAGGAGCGATTGGCTCTGTGCCAACAGCAGCCGCAGGGCGGCATCGGCCTGGTGCAGGGTTGGCGTGGGCTGGTTGCGGATCGTCTGCACGCGCTGCGTCATCGCGCGCAGTGCAGCGGTGGCATCGTCGCTGCGCGGCGTCGTTTGCATGCTCAGCACGCCAAGTGTGTCGGCAAGCCCGTCGAACACCGCCATCGACACCGCCGGCGCATCCACCAGCGCCAGCAGCCCTTGCCGCAGCGTCAGCAGATGCCCGACCAGGTTGCCGCTATCGACGGTGGAGACATAGCGCGGTAGTAGCGGCGCCAGCGTTTCGGTGTCGTACCAGTTGTAGAAATGGCCGCGGTGGCGCGGTAGCGATTCCAGCGTGGTCAGCGTGTCGGCCACGCGGGTCATCACGCCGGCCACGGTCAGGTAGCCCAGATCGTAGGCGGCCAGGTTGGCCAGCAACCCCAGCCCGATGTTGGTCGGCGAGGTGCGGTTGGCCACCACCGTGACCGGATATTCCTGCACGTTGTCCGGCGGCAGCCAATGGTGCTGCGCGGTGCTATGGCTCTCGAAAAACGCCCAGGTGCGCCGCGACAATCCGCCGAGGAAATCGCGCTGCTCCTGCGACAACTGCGTCACCGGCGCAGCGGGCTGTTCGCCCAGCCAGGCCATCAGCCAGGGCGCGCCCAACCACGCCAGCCCCAGCGGCAGCGCCGCCCACAAGGCCGACGGCGACCACCACGCCACCGCCGCAACCACCAGCGCCGCACTGCAGGCTGCGCTGGCCATCAGCGGGTGTTCGGCATTGCCGCTGCGCGCGCTGCGTTCCACTTCGCTGGATGGCGCCCACTGCAACAGATGGCGATGGGTGATCGTCATACGCAGTAGCGTGCGGGCGATGGCCGCCAGCTGCAGCCCTGCCTCGAACGGCAGGCAGGCCAGCACCACACCGGTGCGCAGCAGATGCTGGCGCAGCCCCACCCCCACCTGGCGCGCGTGATGACGCAGCCCCAGGCCCTCGGGCGGATGCGCCAACGCATACAGCGTCGAACACAGCCCCGGCAGCAGCCACAGCACCAACAGCCAGAGCGTCCAACGCAGCGGTGTGGGCGAGCACAGCCAGCCGATCAGCAACAAGCCGAAAGCGGCCGGTGCCACCAGGCTGCGGCGCAGGTTGTCCAGCAGCTTGCCGCGCGACAACCACGACAGCGGATTGCGCGCGCGCCGGCCACCCCGGTCGGGCACCCAAGGCAGCAGCCACGGCAAGAGCTGCCAGTCGCCACGCACCCAGCGCGCGCGGCGCTTGGCATCGGTGGCATAGCGCTGCGGATGGCGCTCGTACAGGCGCACGTCGCTGAGCAAACCGGCGCGTACATAGCAGCCTTCCAGCAGGTCGTGGCTGAGCACGCGGTTGTCGGGGAAGCGGCCGGCCAGCACCTGCTCGAAGGTGGCCACGGCATAGATGCCCTTGCCGATGAAGGAGCCTTCGCCGAACAGGTCCTGATACACGTCCGACACCACGCGCGTGTACGGGTCGATGCCCGGCTCGATGCCGAACATGCGTGCAAAGCGCGATTCGCCGCCCTCGCTCATGCCGGTGCCCAAGCCAGGCTGCAGGATGCCGTAACCGGCTTCGATGATCTGCCCGGACGCATCCATGCGCGGCACATTCAACGGATGCGACATCGCGCCGACCAATGCGCGTGCCGCATCCCGGGGCAGGTGGGTATCGCTATCGAGCGTGATCACATAACGCACCTGCACCAGCGCGGCGACATCGCCTTGCACCTGCAGGAAGTCGTTGGCTGCCTGCAGCGGCGCATCTTCCGCGCAGAGCAGGCGGTTGAGTGCTTCCAGCTTGCCGCGCTTGCGCTCTGCGCCCATCCAGCAGCCCTCGTGGGCGTTCCATTCGCGTGCGCGGTGCAGCAGGAAGAACCGATCGACATGCGCGTCGGCATACGCCGCGTTGAGCCGATCGATGTGTTGCGCCGCATGCGCCACCAGTGCCATGTCGGCAGGTAACAAGGCCTGCGTGGCATCGAGAAAATCGGTGAGCAGCGCGAAGTACAGCTGTTCGTCGCGGTTGGCCAGGTAATGCACCTCCAATGCGCCGACCAGCTCATCGATGGCATCGGCACTGGCCAGCATGCTCGGCATCACCACCAGCGTGCGGCAATCCGGTGGAATGCCCAGGCGGAGGTCCATGCGCGGCAACGGATGCGGGCGCACCCATAGCGTCGCCACCCAATTGACCAAGGCAATACCCAACTCGCTGGCGGCCAGGAGTGCGAGACCGGCGGTGGTCCACCACAGCGCCGCTGGCAGTGCGCTCACGCCCTGCAGCAAGAGGCCGGTCCATAGCAGGGCGATCAATGCGATCGGCAACAGATACACCGGCAGCGCAACGCGGCGTGCGCGCCGCCCGCGAGGCAATGGCGTCGGGCGCGCGGACATGGATGGCGCGCGCAGCGCGGCACGCAACGTCGGCAGCCCCGCATCCACCAGGTAATAGCCCACATGGGCGGTCACCGGCGCGTCGGCGCTGGCCTGAGCGGCCAGCTGCAACACCGTCTGCGCCACCGCCGGTTCGTCGCAGTGCATGCGCTGGGCCAGGTGCTCCACCACATGCCGGTAGGCATCGCGGGTCTGAAAATCCATGCGCGCATAGACATCGGCCGGGTCGCTGCGCAGGTGCTGCTCCACCACACTCATGCTTTCGACGAATTCGCGCCAATCCATTTCATCCAGAAACCGCAGGCTGCCGATACTGTTGCTGATCGCCACCTGTTCGGCCGCCTGGCGTTGGCTTTCGGCATGCACCAGCCCCTCCACGCTTTGGCCTTCGCTGGCCAGCCATTGCTCCACCCAGGCACTGGCCATCGACAGCACCGGGCCGCGGCCCTGGATGCCGCGCGTCAACTCAGCGACGAACGCGCCGGTGGCCGGCGGTTGCGAGCGCGCCAGATCGGCCACCACCACCACCACATCCTTGGGCTGGGACGCGGCAGTAGCATTGAGCAAGGCCGCCCAGTCTGCGGCGAGGGCGTTGTCGCGCCCGTCGTGCATGATGCCGTCGGCAATGCGGCGCACGTTGTCGAGCAATGCCAGCCGCAGCACGATTGGAATCGCCCACAGCTCGCCGAGTTTGAGCGGTGCCACCTGTTGATAGGCTGCGATGAAACGGCTCAGCGTGATCGCGTCCACACGCCCGTCGCCATGCGCGACGACCTGCAGGCCCAACTCGTAGACGCGCGGCAGGCCGATTGCGGTAGCGGTGCGCAGACGCGGCAGTTGCCGGCTGTAGCCGGGCGGAAGATGCAGCCGCGCCAGGCGCATTTGCTCTTCGATCAGATAATAGTTGTCCAGCAACCACTCGCCGGCAGGATGCAATCGCACGCCATCGGCTGCCATCTCGGTCAGGCGCGATGCCGCACCGTCGAGCGCGCGTTGGTTGAACTTGAGCCCCGACAACAACAGCTCGCGTGCCGGCCCGGTGTAGAGCGCATGCGAGGTTGCCAGCGCGCGCGCCAGCGTTTCCATCTGCTCGTCGCCGAGCAAGGCAACGCCCGGTGCGACCGCATCACGGACCGGATGCGCTTGTAGTGATCGTGCTGGTTGGGTAATCGATTGCCACCAGAGAGAGAACGCAGACGCTTTCCGCTTTGGCGGCATGGAGACATTGCCTGTGCAGCATAAGTGCCGCTAGAGCCACGATCATGCGCGCTCGCGTTAGGCGACATGTGAAGGGGGATGCACGTGCAACGCGCGATGCCACGTGACGTCGGCGATCGATGTCGGCGCATGCGGCGCATGGCATCGTCGAATGCACACGTGCAACATGCGATCAAGCCAACGCGACAGTTGTGGGTGCGTGTGCATTTAGATTGGCAAATAAAACGTAGCGAGCAGTCGTCAGGTGGATGCGGACGGCGCGCTCATAACCGGCGTGTACGCGTGGTCCATGCCGCACCGAGCACCGGCCGCGCCTGCCTGGCGGTGCGCACAGTTACTTTGTTAGCTGCTCTTGGAGCGATGCATTGACTGCACCCACGATGGATCGAAGGCGCGAAGCGACCAGCATGATTCGCTTGCTGCGCCGGGCATTCTGCAATCGGTGTGAGCACACGCCGCCAATGCGGCACGCTGTGCTTGCTGCCTGTGTCATCGTGCAGGCGTGCGGCATCTTCCTTTCTGCGTTCACAAGGCGTCACCCATGCTCCACACAACACACCGGTGGGTGCTGTGCCTGCTGCTGAGCAGTTTGAGCCTGCATGGCAATGCCGCGCCATCGCAATCGCAATCGTCCATGAGCGTGGCCGGGTTGGAACAGCCGGCGCAGATTCGCGTCGATCGTTGGGGCGTGGCGCACATCTACGCCCGCACCGATAACGATGCGTTCTTTGTGCAGGGATTCAACGTCGCGCGCGACCGCCTGTTTCAGCTCGACCTGTTGCGTCGCAAAGGGCTGGGCCAGCTTGCCGATGCGTTCGGGCCGGCCTATGTCGAACAGGACCGCGCCTCGCGGCTGTTTCTATATCGCGGCGACATGCACGCCGAATGGGCCAGCTACGGCCCCGATGCACAGCGCGACGTCAGCCGATTCGTTGCCGGCATCAATGCCTACATCGCCTGGATGGATGCGCACCCACAGGCGCTGCCGTACGAATTCCGCACCTTCGGCTACCGGCCGCAGACATGGTCGCCGGAAGACGTGTTGCGCATCCGCACCACCGGTTTGAGCCGCAACGTCAAAAGCGAGGTCGCACGCGCCAAGGTCGCTTGCAAGGCCGCGCTAAGCGTCGACGCGATCCGGCTGAAACTGCAGCCGGCCTGGACCACTCACGTGCCCGAAGGATTGGATCCCTGCCTTCCGGACGCGGTGTTGAAGGTCTACGAACTGGCCACGCAAAGCCCCAGGCTGAGCGCCGATACCCACCCGCGCAGCGCCATCGCAGACATCGCAGCGCTACGTCCGGAAGAAGAAGCCGCTGCAGAAGGCAGCAACAATTGGGTGATTGCCCCGCACAAATCGGCCACCGGTCATGCGGTGCTGGCGGACGATCCGCACCGCGCGTACACCGTGCCCAGCCTGCGTTACTTCGTGCATCTCAACAGCCCGGGGCTGGACATCATCGGCGCCGGCGAGCCCACCGCGCCGGGCATCGCGATCGGCCACAACCGCACCAGCGCCTTCGGCCTGACCATCTTCAACATCGATCAGGAAGATCTCTACGTCTACCGTTTGAACCCGGCCAATCACACGTCGTATTGGTATCAGGACCATTGGGAACCGATGCGCACGCAGCGCGAGTCCATTGCAGTGCGCGACGCTGCATCGGTGCCGGTGGAGCTGCAATTCACCCGGCATGGGCCGGTGATCTATGTCGATGCGGACAAGCACATCGCCTACGCCATTCGCTCGGTCTGGAGCCAACCCGGTGCGGCGCCGTATCTGGGGTCGCTGCGTTATCTGCGCAGCGCATCGTTCGAGCAGTTCAAGGACGCGCTCGCGCACTGGGGCGCGCCGTCGGTGAATCAGGTCTATGCCGATGTGCACGGCACCATCGGTTGGGCGACGGCTGGCATGACCCCGCGCCGCGAACATTCGGATGGGTTGCTGCCGGTTCCCGGCGATGGCCGCTACGAGTGGAGCGGCTTCTGGAACAGCGATATCTTGCCCTCATCGAAGAACCCCGCCTCCGGCTTCATCACCACCTCCAACGAGATGAATCTGCCGGCCGGCGATCCATCCCTGGCGCGCAAGATCGGCTTCGAATGGGCTAACGACGCGCGGCACGCGCGCATCACCCAGGTACTGGCACAGCTGCCCAAGGTGACCCTGCAGGATTCGCAGCAGTTGCAGAACGACCAGGTGTCGTTGCTGGCACAGCGGCTGGTGGCCTTGCTCCAACCGCTGCACGCGCAGGACCCGGCGACCAACGCGGCATTGGCACTGCTGCGACCGTGGAACGGCGAGGTCAGCGCAACCTCTGCCGCTGCCGCGCTGGAAGAAGTGTGGTTCAGCAGTTATCTCGGCGCGGCTTACAAAGCGCTGGTCCTGCGCCCGGCGGAGGCGGCCACCTTCGGCATGCCCGACGCCGCAGTGCTGATGGACGCGCTGGAGCATCCGGGCGCCGCATTCGGTCCAACCCCCGCCGCACGCCGCGACCAGTTGCTGCTGGAGTCGCTGCGCAGCGCATACCAGTCATTGGTCGACCAGCAAGGGCCGGATCCGGCGCAATGGCAGTGGGGCAAGCTGCACACCAACACCGTTACCCATGCGATGAGCGCAGCGCTCGGCAGCGAACGCGCGCGGTTGGATGTCGGCCCATTCGCCAAGGGCGGCAGCCCGTACACGCCCAATCAATCCAGTTACGACCCCAAAGATTTCCGCCAGACCATCGGCCCGTCCGCACGTCTGATCATCGACCTCGGCGACTGGGACAATTCGCGCGCGGTGAACTACCCCGGCCAATCCGGCGACCCGGCCAGCCCGCATTACCGCGATCTGGCGCCACTATGGCTGCAGGGCAAATATTTCCCGTTGCTCTACACGCGTGCAGCGGTCGACGCGGCAACCGAGCAAGTGTTCGATCTGGTGCCGGCGCGCGCACCGGCAAAAAGCCCGGTAGCACGCCCAGGCAGGCAAGCGCGGCGTTCTCTACACCGGGGCGGCGTCTGGAAACAGAGCACTCAGCGCAGAAAACCCAACGGCCACAGCCTGTATCAGGGGGTGCTCAGGATTTGCTCAAGCCATGCCTGCACCGCTGCGGTGTCGTCGATGTTGCCGGTGAACGCGATATCCGGCTTCTGTGGCACGTTGTCGTTGCGTGGCCGTCCGTCGCGCGTCATGTAAGGCACGGCGATACCGCCATTGCCGCTTGGGAGCATGGCCGTCATCGGCGAGCCGGTCCGCGCATCGACAAAGGTTTCGGTGCCCACCTGCAGCACGCCTGGAAACTGCTTCAGCTCGTCGACAAATCCGATGCAGGCGCTGCCACAGTCGTAGTCGGTGAGCACCAGCACGCGCGCGTGCACGGGGTTGATCGGCCGTCGTTTTGGCTTGGCGATTCGTTCTGCATTGGCCGGCGCATGCAGCAACTGGTCCCCACGCGCCATTGCCGCCAGGGAGAGCTTGTTGTCTTCATCGTAGGTAATGCCGTCCGGCGGTGCAGCTGCTGGCGCGTCGGCGCCAGGGCTGGCGGGGGAAAACGTCGAGGTGTCGACCGACTGTTTGGTGAGCCGATAGACGGCCGAAATCTTCAGCCGCTCTCTTGCGTAATAGTTGGTGTAGTCGTTGCCATAGAGCGCTCGCAGCACACCCATGAACCACTCATAAGGTCCGCCCTCGTTGCCGCGGACGTCCAAGACGATTACCGACTTGTCGCGTAGCGATGGAGCCGTGCGGTACAACGCCTGGAATTGATCCGATTGCTGTCTGTTCGCCGGCGAAAAATTGCCAAGCCGGACCCATGCCCCGTTCGCACCGAATGGCGTGACAGCGACATCCGTGCCGAGGACGGGCTTGATCGCCGACATCAGCCTCGTCAGGTCGCTTTGCGGAAGGGATTTCCAATCGAGGACGACGCTGCGCCCATCGATGGTGCAATGTTCCGGACGTTTGAGGAATGGGCTTTTCCGATACCGAAACATGATCGGCGCAGTGCGCGCATGCGTCGACTCCAAGCCGGGGATGATGTTTTCCGGGATCATGTGCTCGTAGAGCGCAATGCGCTCTGACCATTGGCGCATCGGCTGTCCGTCGCAGGCGGTGATTTCCGAGCCATCTGCCACGCTTCCGTCCGAGCCGGCGACCAGGAAGCGGCCACCCTGGTACCTTGCAAGGAAGCCCGGCCATTGATACGTCTTTGCCTGCAGCTGCATCCACACATAGGCATGGGCGTCGTTGAAGGTCGAAAAGAAATGCGCGAGTGTTTGACGATAGCCTTCGAAGTTGGTGACGTGTTGGATATCGGCATCGGCCTGTTGACGCGCCTTGGCCATCGTGGCCTCAAATGCTGCAGGATCTGGATACACCGCCAGGATTGATTGGTTCTTGAACCATTGCAGTGAAAAGTCTACGTCTTTGTCAGCCATCGCTGCCCAGCCTTGCAGGGGCTTTTGCGGTGTGAGCGACGCTTGATCGGCGGCCAGGCAGGACGCAGCGGCCAGCAACGCTGTCGATAAGAGGCTGGCTAGCACTGCGCGTTGAACGCGACGTTGCCGTTGGGGAGTACGCGATGGCCCACCGATGGTGACGGTCATGTTTTGGTACCTGAACTTGAAAAGGTACACAGGCTTAAGCAATCGGCATGCCAAGCGCTTCGGCCGCACACCCTGAGGTTTTTCGATCTGCAGAAGTGTCCGCGGACGTCCGTTTCTCTGTTCGGTCGTCCACCGCGTTGGTCTTTGACGCGACACACGCTTCCAACAGAGGCTTGTACGCAGCAAGCGCGGAACATCCGCGCTTGCTGGCAACTTGGGTTTAAACCCGCGCAGTGGACTCGCGCACGAAGTCTTCATAGGTGCGCAGCGGGCGGCCCAGGATCGCCTGCAATTTTTCCACCGTGCCGTCTGCTGCCTGCATGCCGAATTTCTGGATGCCGGCCATCATCAGGCGCATGTCGTATGCCAGCCAGGAGGGGCCATACGCAGCCATCTGTGCTTCGAACGCCGCCACGTCGTCGCCGGCGTAGGCGATCTCGCGACCGAGTGCTGAACTCCAGGTCTTCGCGACGGAAGCGCCGGTCACGGCATGCGGGCCGACCAGCTCCAGCGTGACGCGCTCAAGTGCTGCAGGTGCACGGTCGCGTCGCAGCAACTCGACAACGGCGATGTCTGCAATGTCGCGCGCATCGATCATGGCAACACCGGTCGCGCCGATCGGCATCGGATAGACACCGTAGCCTTCGATGGTCTTCTGGATCATGCCCTCGTTCTGCATGAAGTACGCCGGACGCAGAATCGTCGCAGGAATATTCAGGCTTTCGATCATGCGCTCGACCGTGTGCTTGCCAGTGAAGTGCGGCACGTTGGTGAATTTGTCGGCATGGATCACCGACAAGTAAACGATGCGTTCGATGCCTGCTTCCTGGGCAAGATTCAATGCGATCAGCGCCTGCGTCACCTCGTCCGGTGTCACTGCATTCAACAGGAACAAGGTGCGTGCCGACGACAGTGCCGCGCGCATCGATGCAACGTCGGTGAGGTCTGCCACAACCTCGGTGACGCCGGCTGGAAAGGCGCGCTTGCCGGTCTGGCGCACCAGTGCGTGGACCTGTGCGCCGGCATCGGCCAGGCCCTGGACGACGAGGGAACCGATGGTGCCGGTGGCACCGCTAACGAGAATGCTCATGTGAGTCTCCTGCTGTGGATGGATGGGTAGATGGGTGAGTTAGTGCGACATGTCCGCCACGACCTTGCCGGCTCGCGAAGCGGTGCGATTGCGTTCGATTGCTGAGGGGATCTCGGCGAAACCGACGATCTCGCCGACCTTGGATGTCAGCGCGCCGCTGGCCACTTGTGCGGCCAGGGTTTCCAGCAGTGCGACGTCCGGGGTGTTCATGAACCACAGGCCACGGCGGCCACGCGGTGTGCGGGCCAGGATGTCCGGCGAGGTGGTGCCGACGATCGCGCCGTGCGGCGCGAGCACTTGCCACGAGCGGTCCAGGACATCGCCGCCGACGTAGTCGAGCACCAGGTCGATGTCGCCAACGAGGTCTTCAAAGCGTTGCGATCGATAGTCGATGACCTGGTCCGCGCCGAGGCTGCGCACGTAGTCGACGTGCTCGGTGGATGCGCTTGCGAACACCTGCGCCCCTGCACGCTTGGCGTATTGCACCGCATAGCCGCCCAGCCCGCCTGCTGCGCCATGGATCAGGATCCGCTGGCCTGCCACGAGCGGGCCTGCGTGGTGCAGGCTCTTCCAGGCGGCCACCGCAGCAACCGGCATGGCAGCGGCATGCACGTCGTCCAGGCCATCGGGAGTGCGTGCGAGTTTGGTCTGGTCTACCGCAATGAACTCGGCAAACGCGCCGAGCGCGCCCATCGCGCCCATGACCCGGTCACCGACCTGAAAGCGCGTGGCACCGGGCCCGACCGCCTCGACCACACCGGCCAGTTCGGCGCCCAGCACCGCCGGCAAGGGCAGCGTAAAGACCTCCCGCACCAAGCCTGCGCGGACTTTCCAGTCGATGCCGTTGATGCCGGCGGCGCGGATGCGCACCAGCACCTGGCCGGCTCCGGCGTGGGGCATTGCAATGGTGGCCACTTCGGCGGCATCGGCGCCGCCGTAGGCCCGGATGACGACTGCGCGTTGGGTGGTGCTCATGACAGTTGCTCGTGTGGTGTTGCGATGAGCAAACTGTATGGCGTTGCGCAGGTAATACGAAGACGCCAATATATAGACGCCTGGTTTCGAATATGGAACACCATGGATCTGAATGCATTGATCGATTTCGCGCTGGTCGCCGCGAACCAGGGCCTGGGAAAGGCCAGCCGTGCGAGTGGTCGGTCGAAGGCGACCCTGTCCCGTCGCATCGCCGAGCTCGAGGAGCAACTGGGGGTGCGCTTGGTCGAGCGCAGCGCCCGTGGCCTCCGGCTCACAGAGGCCGGACAGTTGCTGATGGAGCGCACCGAGGTCCCGCTGAGCGAGGTGGCCGAGGCCATGGCGGCTGCGCGCGAAGGGCTTTCAACGCCGCGCGGCCGCCTGCGTGTGGCATCTCCGGTGCTGTTCTCGCAACTGGCGATGGGGCGTATCGGCGCAGAGTTCTGTGCGGCTTACCCGGAGATCACGCTGGAGGTGGTGGCAGAGGACCGCACGGTCGACCTGGTGGAAGAACAGTTCGATGTGGCCATCCGCATCAACCCCAGCCCGGACAGCAGCCTGGTCGGTCGCTGTTTTGCCAAGGATCGGTTGGTTGTGGTGGCAGCGCCGAGCATCGCCATGCCAACCAGCAGCGCGGTCGCGCCAATTGCCGCTGTCGTAACGTCGAGCTTCCAACCGACCACATGGGCTCTGGATGACGGGCGCCTGGTCCTGGAGCCCATTCCACGGCTGAGGTTTTCCTCGTTCCTGATGGTCCGCGATGCGGCGCTTGCAGGCGGTGGCGTGGCGTTGATTCCGCAGTCGATCGCATGGAATCAACTCGCCCGGGGTGAGCTGGTGCAGTGGGGCACCATCTCCGGCGTGGAGCCGGCGTTGTGGGTATTGCACACGTCCAGACGGTTGGCGGCGCCGAAGGTGCGTGCCTTCGTGGACTTCATCTGCGACAGATATCCCGATGTATCGCTGGTGCTGAAGGGCTAGGGCAGCCGCATCTGGCTGGGCCGGCCAGTGCGCGCCGGCCAGCCGACGTCGCGGCCAGGCGAGAGGGGCGGCATCACCCCAAGGTGGTGCCGCCGCGCTTCAAACACCACCACCGAAGCGTTCGATCAACAGATCGGTCAGGACACGAATCTTGCGCGCAGGATGCGCGGCAGGCGCCCGCACGACGTAAAGCCCGGCCTCGGGAGACGGGTACCTGGTCATGACGCGAACCAGCGCGCCGGAGGCAAGATGCTCGGCCACGAGAAAATCCGGCAGTGCCGCGATCCCGAGCCCGGCAAGCGCCGCTGCCGCGATCGCAGTGCCGTTGTCGGCCTTGAAGCGCCCGCGGGGATGGATCGTCACCAGCTTGTCGCCGTCCATGAAACGCCAGCTTTCGGTGCCTTGCAGCAGCGCCTCGTGCGTCAGCAGCGCCTGTGGCGTGTCAGGTTCGCCATGTTTGCGCAGGTACGCGGGAGTGGCCATCAAGCTGCCGCGCATCGGCGCTATGCGGCGCGCGACCAGATTCGAATCGGCGAGATATCCCAACCGAATCGCACAGTCGAAACCGTCGGCGACGATGTCGATAAAGCGGTCGCTGTAGCAGGCATGGACCTGCAACGCCGGATGCCGGCTGGCCAGCTCCGCAAGCACCGGCGCCAAGTGGGTGGGGCCAAACGTCAGCGGCGCAGCGATACGCAGGCGGCCGCGCAGATCGCCCGCGGGCAAGATGGTCTCGCGCGCCACGTCCATCTCGGCACACATCCGCGCGGCATGCTCGCGAAACGTCGCGCCTGCCTCGGTGACGGCAGCGCCCCGCGTTGTGCGCGCGAGCAGTTGGATCCCCAAAGCGTCCTCGAGGCGGATCAGACGGCGGCTGACGATGGACTTGGCAACGCCCAGGCGCCTGGCTGCTGGCGAGACCCCGCCCGCGTCTGCCACCTCGACGAACGTCCGCAGGTCTTCGAATTCCATGGCGTCCCTGTTTCTGCGACACGGCATGTCGCTTTACGCGGCTAGCTTAGCTGCATTCGGAACGCCACAGTGGGCTCACGGGCGCCAGGCAAGACGCTCTGACCGGGAACGCCATTCGCGCCCACCCCGGCCCTCAACCGACCCCGCCTCGCCCACATCCTTTCTAGAGAGACACCTCATGCAAACCTCGTCCATTCCCAACCAGCCCAGCGCCGGGCGATTCATTCGCGGCCTTTCCTGGACCCTGCGCATCTTCGCCGCCGTGGCGTTCTTCGCTGCGGGTGCGGCCAAGCTGGCCGGCGTTCCGATGATGGTCGAGGTGTTCGATCACATCGGCCTCGGTCAGTGGTTCCGCATCGTCACTGGTGCGATCGAAATCATCGGGGCAATCGCATTGCTGCTACCGACAACGTTTGCGCTCAGCGGTGCACTGCTTGCAGCCATGATGTTGGTGGCGACCGGTGTGCATCTGTTCGTCATCGGCGGCAGCCCGGTGCCGGCGATCTTCCTGATGGTGATGACCGCGACAATCGCCTGGTTGCATCGCGCCCGCATCGCCGCCGTGCTGCGCGCAACGCGTTCGGTTTGATCGAGGCCTGTCATGCGCACACTCTCATCGCAGCCTTCGTTCCCCGCCACAGAAGCGCCCACTGCCGCGCCGCGCGCCATCGTCCACCGCAGACGCGGCAACGATTCTGGCGGCCCCATCACCCGGCTCATGAGCCCGTCCGATCTTGGGCAGGTGCTGAAGCCGTTTGTGTTCCTCGACATCTTCGATGCGCAGGGTTCGGTCATCCATACGATGTCGGGCATGCCGCTGCATCCGCATTCGGCCATCGCCACGGTCACGGTCTTTACCGAAGGCAGCATGCATTACCACGACCAGACAACCGGTCGCGGCACCATTGCCTATGGCGGAGTGGAATGGATGCGTGCCGGGATCGGCGTATGGCATGGCAAGGAAATGGTGCCGCCAGCCGACGCCTCCTGCATCCAGGGATTTCAACTATGGCTGGCACTGCCTGAAGCCGTGGAGCTGGCAGAGCCGCAAAGCCATTACATCGAAGCGCAGCACATGGCCAAGGCCGGCCCCGCGCATGTGGTGATCGGTCGCTACGATGGTGCGCAGAGTCCGGTCGATGCGCCTGACGGCATCAATTACCTATTGGTCACCTTGAAACCGGGCGAACGCTGGACCTACCGCCCCCCCGCCGGTCATTTGGTCGGCTGGTTGGCAGTAGCCAGTGGCACTCTTGATGCCGGTGAACTGCTGCAACGCGGCGACATGGTGGTCTTTGCCGATAACGGCGCGCCCATCGTGCTCGAAGCGAGCGGCAACAGCGATGCGGTCTTCGTGCTCGGCTCGGCCATTCCACATCCGCACCCACTGCACCTTGGCTATTACTCGGTGCACACCACTGCACAAGCGCTCGCCATCGGTGAAGAGCGCATCCGCACGCTGGGGAAACAGATGCAGGCAGCAGGCGACCGCACGACTGCTTCCGGCACGACGCCGGTGTTCAAGTAAACGCGATGCTTCAGTGCATACGGCACGATGCGCCTTTACTGCTGGCAATGAGTAAAGGCGTCACTGTTTGAAGCTGCATCGGCACGTTTCCGACGCGGGCTTCAATCGATGCTGTGTGGTGGTTGTCCCTGCGTCGGGTAATCCTTTCCCATCAGACACCGACGCACAATGACGCTGTGTATAGCAACGCTGATGCCTGGTTCTGCAAAGACTCTGCAGACATCGACTCCCGCTTTTTGATACATGCCAGGCGCATCGAACCGTTGATGCCGCTACCCGCTCAAGCGGCGCTGTCGTCGGCGCTTCAACGACAACGCCTGGATCAAACGTTCCTTGGTCGGTTGCTCGCGTCGCTCCTCACCACAGGCA
Organism: Xanthomonas sp. WHRI 8932A; assembly: GCF_035012785.1. NCBI lineage: Bacteria > Pseudomonadati > Pseudomonadota > Gammaproteobacteria > Lysobacterales > Lysobacteraceae > Xanthomonas > Xanthomonas sp. WHRI 8932A. Next base: position 27,232 of record NZ_JAYGQQ010000017.1, on the reverse strand, counting down.
GGTCATCGCCACTGGGGTGCCAAGGGTCACGAGCGGCGCTGCGGCCTGACTACCGCTTCGGAAGCGCGTACAGCAATGGGGTGTTGAAGGCACTGCGATAGCCCAAGTGCTTCGACTGCGATACCCGGTACGTATCGACCAATCGGAGCACTTGGCGTCTATCGCGGTGTTTCCACATCAGCCTTAGCGACAGCAGCAAAGCGATAAGCGGCCTCTGCTTCTGAAGTAATCATCCGTACGACCCCCTGCCATCCGACCTATTGACGACAGCTGTAGTCAGGCCTACGTTAGCGACATCTGTAGTCATGGGGCACGAGATGAGCGCTAAGACCATCGGGGACCAGGAGCTGGCCCTGCTGCAACACATCGAGGAACAACGGCACGCCAGTGTGGGCGAGGTCGCTGCCGCGTTCGGCGAGCCACGTGGGCTGGCGCGCTCGACCGTGCTGACCATGATGGAGCGGCTGCGCGCCAAAGGCTTTCTGCGGCGCAAGCAGGTGGACGGCATGTACCGCTACAGCGCCACCAGCGGGCAGGACGCGGTGGTGCGCACTGCGGTGGGGCAGTTCGTGGAAAACACCTTGCAGGGCTCGGTGTCGCCGTTCGTGGCGTGGATGTCGCAGCGCGCCGAGGTCAGCGATACCGAGCTGGCCGAACTCGAAGCATTGGTCGCCAAGCTGCAATCGCAGCGCAAGGAGAGCTGAGTCATGCAGAGCCTGTTTGAACTGGTGGTGCAGCGGCTGGCGATGACCAGCCTGCAATCGGCCGCGTTGGTGGCGGTGGTGTGGCTGCTGTGCAAGGCCATGCCGCGATTGCCGGCGTCCACCCAATGCTGGCTGTGGTGGATGGTGGGGCTGCAGGCGGTGCTGGGCCTGTTTCTGGCACCGGTCGAGCTGGCGGTGTTGCCGGCTGCCGCACCGGTGGCCCAGGCAGTTGGGGGCGCGGTCACGACCCTGCCCAATGCATCGCCGTCGCTGTGGGTCCGCTGGGTGATGGCAGCCTGGTTGGCCGGTGTGCTGGTGATGCTGGCGCGCAGCGCAATGGCATGGTGGACCAGCCGCCGTCAGGTGCAGTCCACCGAGCCGTGTACCGATCGCGCACTGCTGGCGGCCCTGCAACTGGCTGCCGATGCGCACGGTTTGCGCCACGCACCGCCATTGCGCCTGAGCGCACACATCGATTCGCCGCAACTCATCGGCCTGTGGCGGCCGGTGCTGTTGTTACCCTCCCGTCGCCTGGCCAGCATCAGCGACGATGAGCTGGACATGGCGCTGACCCACGAGCTGGTGCATCTGCGTCGGAATGACTTGTTGTGGGGGCTGCTGCCGGCATTGGCGCAGCATCTGTTCTTCTTCCATCCGCTGCTGCATCTGGCCGCGCGCGAATACGCCATCGCCCGCGAAGCCGCCTGCGATGCGGCGGTGGTTGCCGGTCACGTGCGCTGCCGTCACGACTACGGCCGCCTGCTGGTCAGCCTTGGGGTTTCTGCAGCGCCGGTGGCTGGGGTGTCCAGTGCGTCGCCGAGTTTTCTGAGCCTCAAGCGCCGTTTGATCATGTTGCAAAACACCAACGCCACACCGGGCTGGGGCGCGCGTGCGCTGGTCGCGGTGGCGGTCCTGGGCGTGGCACCGCTGCGTCTGGTCGCCATGCCCACGCCGCTGCCGTCGCCTGCGCTGCAGCCGGTCGTGGTCACCGCCAGCGCATCGCCGGCAATGTCGCACGGCACGCGCAGTGCCAATGGCGCTGCGCCACTGCAGCTGCAGGCAGCGCCTGCGGCACCGGCCGCACCTGCAGCACCGGCAAACGGCGTGCTGGCGGGTGTGCTGGATGCGCCGGGCGCGCAAGACACTTGGCAGATGGACACCTCCGGCTGGGATGCCGACGCACAGCAAAGCGTACGCGACGCCATCGATGAGGCCACACGCAGCGCGAAGGCTGCCGAGGTGGAGGCACGGGCCGCCGCACAGCAGGCCATCGAAGCGAGCGATATGCATGCACAGATGCGCCAGGACGAGCTGCAGGCGGCGCAGGACGCATTGGTAGAAGCACGCGAGCAACTGGAGTCGCTCGGCCCCGAGCTGGAGCAGGCCAAGCAGGACGCGCAGCAGCAGGTGCGTGAAGCGGCGCAGCAGATCCGCGAGGTGGCGTTGCAACAACGCAACGCGCAATACGCCTATGTTGCCGCCGCGCGCCAGGCAGCCGAGTTGAGCCGCCATCAGGCCGAAGCGGACAAGGAAGCCGCACGCCAGGACCGCCTTAACGCCGCGCGTGCCCAACACTCCGCGGCCGGCACGGACCAAGACAACTAGAGACCTGCGGCGCAGCACAGCGCGCATTGCCATGGCAGTGCGCGGCAGTAGATCCAACGCGTAGCGCACGACCCAAGCGTGAGGCATGGCCTGCAGTCGCCAGGTGGGCGGCGCCGTGCCTGGAATGCATGGTGCTGGTGATCGTTGATTACTGATTACTCTGCGCCGGCGGCGGCGGCCGGCATGTCACCACCGCACAGCTTGCCAGCCGTGCCTGACGACAGTACCAGCGGTTGGTCAGTCCACCGGCAGTGCAGGCGTTCCATCACCGCTCCCTCCGATTGACCGTTTCATCCAGCGCGACCACTGCAGTGATCGCGCACAGCACCAGACGCCGCACCCCACTCACGCGGGTCAGGCCACGCGCCCGCTCATCGACTCAGCACGTCTCGACGCAACCAGCGTCGGCAACGCCGTGGCCGTGTGTTCGCTATTGCCCCATCCGCCTGACCGCTACCGGCGGGCGGCACCCACATCCCCAAGGAGATCGCACATGCATCAGATTACGTTCCCCCAGCAGCGTCTGCGCCGCGCCTTGCTGCTTGCTCTCGGCGTGCTCGCTGCGCCCATGCTGATGGCAGCACCGGCAGCACCGGCAGCACCGGCAGCAACAACAGCAACAACAGCAACAACAGCAGCACCAGCCAGAGCAACATTACCGGCAGTAGCAGCCAACGCAGCCGCGATGCCGTTACCGTCCGCAGCGCCTGCGCCGGCCCATCTCGCTGCGCTACGCGCTACTTCGATGTTTGCATCCGGTACTGCGCCGGTCGCCCCTTCGGCACCATCGGCCTCCGCCACGTCCGTGGCACCGCAAGCACCGGCCGCGCCTGCACAGCCCGCGCATCCACACGCGCTTCTCGCTCCACCCACTGCGCCGATCTCTCCCGCAGTGATGCCCACACCAACGGCTGTGCTTTCGACGCCACGCCCAAGGCACGTCGCATCCGGCGCGCGATCGACCAAAGCCGCTTGCGGCAGCAGCGCGCAGGACATCCAGGACGATGGCGATGCCTATGTGCTGCTGCAGGGCGAGCGCCATCTCATGCACGGCACCACCGACGATCTGCAGACCGCACATCGGTATATCAACGCCAATGGCTGGGTGCTGTGGTTCCGGGCCAACGGCGTGCAATACGTCGTGCGCGACCCGGGCCTGCTGCATCGGCTGCGCACCGGCTATGCACGCAGCCTGCAACTGCGCGCGGCCCAGGACAGTGTGCAAGCGCGTCAGCAAGCGCTTGCCGCGCAACTCGCAGCCGCAGCTGCCGGCACACCTGGGTCTATGGCAACAGCGACGCAACCGGTGCAGGGCGCTGCCGGCGATACACAGGCGCTGGCGGAGCAGCAGCGCCTGTTGACGCAGCAGCAGGCCGTGCTGGCCAGAAAGCAGGCCGGCGCCACGCGGCTCGCCACCCGCCAGGCGCTGAGCATTCTGCGCGAAGCACTTGCCAGTGGCCGGGCAACGCGGGTGACTGGCTAACTGCAGCAACTGCGAACCGGCGTGGACGCAGGCTTGCCGTACAGCTGCGGTCTTCGACGACGTACAGCGTGCTGCTGCGGGTAGTGCATCACGCCTGCAACGCCATGCTTGATTACGGGCGGCACCGGTAAGAGCAAACGTGTTTGTTGGGCCACCAGCAACGGCATGTGCAAGCAACGCCAACCCTGCATTCGCTTCGCCTCTGCAGCTCTGCAATCGGAAGCACCGCAATACGACGCGCAGCAGCGCATCACACGAAAGATTTGCCCAACCTCATCCACACAAGGACATTCCCATGCTGCACCTCACCCCCGTATCGGCGCGCGCTGGCTTGATGACCCTCTTGGCGCTTGCGCTCAGCAGCACGCTGACGCCATGTCTGGCCGCGCAATCAGGTGTTCAGCCAGAAATTGTGCCGGCATCCGGTACGTCAACACCGGTCACTGCATCGGCCCCGGTCGCTGCAGTTGCCGCGACCGCGATGCCCACTGCGCCGCACGCACCGGCACCGCCGGCGACATCCATGCGCACGCCGACCAGCGACGTGACCACGTATGGCCATCTCACCCTGTCGGATCACGCCGACCAGGACGCGTACGTGCTGATCCAAGACGGCGAGGCGCTCATGCACGGCTCTACCGAGGATCTGGCCCGCGCGCGTCGCCTGGCTGGCAGCACGGGCGCACTGCTGTGGTTTCGTAACGGTGGCAAGAGCTACGTGGTGCGCGATCCGGCCACCCTGCAGCGCATCCGCGTGCTGTACGCACCGGTCAGCCAGCTCGGCGAAGCCCAAGGTGCGTTGGGCGAGCGGCAGGGCCGGCTGGGCGAGCAGCAAGCGGCGTTGGGAATGCAGATGGCTGCCGTGGCGGCACGTGATGCGGCCGCAGCCGTGGCGCAGGCGCGTGCGTCGCTTGCACGCGACAGCGCTGCGGCGCGGCCGGCCACGTCCACGACGCAGCAGGCCAACGCCGCCAGGCAGCGCAGCACGCAGCAGCAGATCGAGGCATTGGCCACGCAACAGCAAGCGCTCGCTGCGCAGCAGGCCGATCTGGCCACGCAACAGGCCGCGGCAAGCGCGCGTGCAGACGGCCAGGCGCGGCACGCCATGCGTGAGGCGATCCGCAACGGCCTGGCAAGCCCTGTGACGCGTTGATCGCGGCGGCCGCGGTTCGCCGATACTGCAGGGCATTGGCGAAAGGGCGAGCGGGCGATGACGTACCGGGTGGTGGTGTTGGGCGGCTATGGGCACTTCGGTGCGCGCATCGTGCGGGCGCTGGCCGCCTTGCCACACCTGCATGTCATTGCCGCCGGGCGCCATCCCGGCGCGATCGCCGCGACCTGGCCCGACGCCGCGCCTGGCCGTATTTCCGCATGCCGGCTGGATAGTACTGCCGCCGATTTCGCCACGCGCCTGGCCGCTACCGCGGCCGATGTGGTGGTGCACACCGCCGGGCCATTCCAGGGCCAGGACTATGCGGTGGCGCGCAGCTGTCTGCAGGCCGGCATGCACTACATCGACCTGGCCGACGGCCGCGCGTTCGTGCGCGATTTTCCGGCCGCGTTGCACGACCTGGCACAGCACGCTGGCCGCGTGGCGATCAGTGGTGCCAGCACCTTGCCCGCATTGTCCAGTGCAGTGATCGACGCACTGCTGCCGCGCTTGTCGACCCTGCACGCCATTGGCATGGTGATCGCACCCGCGCAGGGCACGCCGCTGGGTCTGGCCACCGTGCGTGCGGCGCTGTCGTACTGCGGCACGCCGTTTACGTGGTGGAGCGAGGGCCGCTGGCAGACCGCAGTGGGCTGGGCATCGCCGCAGCGGGTTCAATTTGCACAGCTGGCGCCGCGGCTGGCATCGCCCTGCGATGTGCCCGATCACGACCTGCTGCCGCAGCGCTATCCCGGCGTGCGCAGCGTGCAATTTCGCGCTGCGCTGGAGGTGCCGTTTCTGCAGCGCTGCCTGGCCGCGCTGGCCTGGTTACGCCAGCGCGGCGTGCCGGTGCCGATACCGCGTCTGGCGCCAGCGTTCGCACGCGCAGGGCGCTGGTTCGACCGCTTCGGCACCGACCTGGGCGGCATGCGCGTGGAGCTGATCGGCGAGCGCGATGGACAGCCGCTCACCGTGCGTTGGGACCTCACCGCAGCGATGTTGCATGGCCCGGAAATCCCCTGTTTCGCGGCGATCCTGCTGGTGCGCAAACTGGCAGAAGGGCAGGTGCTGCCAAGCGGCGCTCATGCCTGCATGGGGCTGCTGACCCTGGCCGACTTCGAGCAGGAATTCGCCGCCTGGCAGATGCGTACAGAGGTGGTGGAAGCGCGTCCGTAAGTGCGGGTGCCGTTGCACGCCACACGGTGAGTCGTAGCGACAGTACGCCGCTGTGCGGCGGCGGTGCAGATCTGCACATCTCCATGTAAGTCACGATCGCGTCATCGGCATGTGCAATTGCGGATGCGCTCTGGACGCCGCGTCTGCTTCCACACGCACTTGTTGTGGAAGCAGGCCGAGCGCGAGAATGCGTGGCACAGCTGCGCGATCGCATCTTCCGATCCACTGCCGTCAGTGCAAACGTGTAATGCCGGGTGTATAGAAAGTTGGCCGTTGTACTGCGCCCCGTAGAGCTGCTGACAAAAAACCATTGCGCTCCCCGCCAGCTGAGTGCGGCTGGTGCGCGGTGCACCACCCGTATATCCGGTTCTGAGCGCTTTTTCCCCAATACACCCCACGGCTGCCCGCTACGTTTTATCAGCCGCTCTCAGGCACCACCCACGGGGGACTGGCGAGATCGCACACCTCATTTCAATCCCGAATCCCCACTCCCGAATCCCAGCCCTCACACCTCCCGCACTATCCGAAACGCCTCCATATCGGCAAACGTGCAAAAGTGAAAGCGCGGGATCGTGATCTGGCCCGCTGCCGCAAGTCGCTTGAGCCAGTCGCCCACTGCAACGCGATAGGCAGCCTGGTCTGCGCTATCGAGCGTCTCGCACAGGTAGGCCAACGAGAGGTGAAACTGGAAGTTGATGTAGTCCGGGCGCTGCAAGCGGGTCAGCGTCATCAGTGCCTGGCGCGCAGTTTCCAGGCGCTGTGCGGTCTGCGCATCCGCAGGTTGCAGCGGGATGAGCAGATTGTCGTTGTTGCCGGTCTTTGCCGCAGCCGGATTCACCACAAAGCGGCACGCACCCAACGGCGCGGCAGTGCGTTGCGCCAGTCGCGCAAGAACATCGGCATTGATCTCGCTCAACGCGACATCGCGCGCCAGATCGCTTGGCCAGGGCCCGCGTGCGCGGTCGATTTCGTTGACCCCGCCCAGCAGGGTCACGTGATAACTGCTGGGCGGCAGCAGCGCGAACTTGTTCGCGAAGCGGTGCCCGGGCAGTTCGCGGTAGATGTCCAGCACACGATCGAAGCTGTCGTAGCCATCGCCCTGTTGTTCGAGGTGGCCAACGAAGGTATTGCCGGCAAATGCCATCGGCTGACGGGAGCGCAGGAACTTGCGCCCCACATCCGGCGGTGGCGCGGCGCTCAGTGCGGGCAGGGCCGAGCCCAGCAACGAGGCGCCAGCGGCAGCTGCCACCAGGCGACGTCGGCTGATCCGTGTATCCAACAATGAAACCATGCGGCCAATCCTTCAAATTCAGGGTCAACCCACAACGTGCGCGATCACTCCGGCCACATCGCAGTGCGTTGGTGTGCGTCGATGACAGCTCCTGCGGCGAGTTGACGAACCGACAACTGCGCACAGCGCAGCACGGCGGCGAACTCGCAGGCTGCGCATGCGTCAGTGGTTAGGTCTGCAGAACGCTGGAAACCAGCGCAGCTGACGGAACGGCAACTGCACTGTAAGACCGCCGAAAAAAACGAATATGACAGCGCCCCATCTTTTGCATTGAAAAGGCGGCCTTCTTCGCAAAGACGGCCAAGCGTTCGGGTCGCAACTTTTGCGTGGCTTGAATGCCGAAACGCCGCATCTTGCCCATCGCACACACGCTGCGGAGAGACAGACTGCCGGCCATCGCACAACGATTCGTCGCACACCTGCGCATGCTGCTCGCTGCGCTCCGCAACAACGCGAAAGCAGCCGCACCGCGATGAGAAGTGGCGGGGCAGGGCACTTTTGCCGCCGGATCGTGATCACCAGCGCACCGCATCACCGATATCCAGATCTGATGCGCTCTGATCCGCCAGCATCGCCGGCGCTCGCGGAAGACCGCTACACCGACTCCATCAACGGAATCACTTCTCTGTCCTGTGCCTCCACCGCCACCAGCCGCTGCATCAACAAAGACAACGTCACCACGTCCTGGTGGTTGTGCTCGGCCACGCGGCGCAGGTTGCGCGCGCTGCCGCCGCGCAGATAGCTCAGCCACGCGGCCGGGGCTTCGGAGCCGGGCAGATCGTCTTCGCGCACCACGCGCAGCAGCTGCCGCTCGATGGTGGACAGCTTGCAGTTCTCCCAGGTGCCGCGATACCGGCGGCGGGTAGGGAACAACAGATCCACATGATCCAATGCAGAAATCGGGTCGCCACGCCGCGCCAGCCGGTACCGCGTCTTCAACAGCGGCGCGTCGTAGCAGCGGCCGTTGTAGCTGGAGAGCACCGTCTGTGGCGTGAGCCAGGTGCAGAACAACTCCAGCATGGCGCTCTCTGCGGCCATGGTGGACATCATCAGCTGGCGCACGCGCAGGCCGCTGCCTTGCGCGGCATCGGTGCACCACTGCGCAACCCCGATCATGAAGGCGCGCGTGCCGGTACCGCCGGCCAGGCCGGTGGTTTCGGTGTCGAAGAACAGCACGTGCTCCGGCTGCAGCGCATCCTCGCGTTTGGCGAAGGCCAGCGAGAGCGGTTCGCATGGAATCGGCTGCGGCAGGAACGCTTCGATCAGATGCAATCCCGGTGCGATCTCGTCGCCGGGCAGGTGCCGATCGGTGGACGGCGTGCGCAGCGGTGTGTGCGCCGACACCGCACGTTCGCGCAGGCCGATCATCTTGCGCAGGCCTGCAATATCGGTGCGTCGCTGCGGTGCCGGGTTGGATGTAGGCACCGCAGGTGCTGCGCGCACAGCCGGCACGCGCGCGGCCGTATCGGCCGCCGCGCCTGCCGGCTTGTGACGCACATCGTGGTCCACCCAGGCGAACGCCGAGCTATCGCGCGCAGGTGCTGCAACCGGCTGCTGCAACGCGCGGCGTGCCATTGCTGGTGTGGCTGCTTGCTGGGGCCGGTCATGGGCAGGGTCGATGCTGGCTGCTTGCACGCGCTGCGCCGCAGCGCGCGGCGAGGTGCGCCCCTCTTGCGACGCGATGCCGGCCGAGGACTGGCGCTGCGCGCGTGTCGGCATCAGCGCATCCTGCGTGCGCGGCGCAGGCGTCAGCCCACCGACCTGACGGCGTAGCAAACGCAGGCGGTCTGCGCTGACGCCTGCATCGCTGCCAGCCACCGGCACTGCCGGGGCACGCGTCGGCGCCGCCGCTGCATGCATAACAGGTGCGGCTTCCATGCGCACATCACCCGCAACAGCCGTATCACTGGTTAGCGGTTCAACTGCGCTGGAATGCAGTTCCGCCCCTCCACCGACACCATCGCCGGCCGTAGCAACCGCAGGCATGGCATCAGCAGGCAAGGCATCGGCGCCATGCGCTGCATCGCCATGTGCAACCGCCACAGGTTCGCGCACATCCGCGTGCCCGGCCTGCCGACGCAGCAGCCGCAGCCGGTCTGCACTCACCCTCATGCAAGCACGTCCAGCGCCAGGTCGTCGTCCACCTGGGTGGCATGCCGCAACGGCGCATTGGCATCGAACAACAGCGCCAGCACCGTCAGCGCCAGCGACTTGGGCGATTCACCCTTGCCTTCTTCATGCGCAGCCAGCACCGGGCCTACGCAGGCCGGGCAGCCGGCGGTGCAATCGCAACCGCGCACCAGCTCGTCCGCGCGCTGCAGCAGCTCGGCCTGACGCAGCCAGAGCGGCTCGCTCAAGCCCACGCCGCCGGGAAAGTTGTCATACAGATACACCGTGGGCACGAACGCCTGCTGCAGTTCCACCGCGCCTTGCTCGCCTTCTTCCACACCGCGCAATTGCCCGCGCCCGGTCTGGTCGGCCACCGCAAACCACGCGCCGTCGCCATTGCCCACCGCCTTTTGCAGGTCGCGCGCATCGGCCATCACCGCCACCGTGGCCACCACATGCAGCGCATACGCCGCACCCAGAAATCCATCCAGCGCATCCTGCTTGGACGCGAACGCCTTGCCCAAGGTGGCCTGCGGCAACTGCCACCACACCGCCGTGGTATGCAGCTCCTGGTCGGGCAGATTGACCGGGCCGTAGCCGATGTTTTCATGCGTGTAGTAGCGGATCTTTTTATAGCCGGACACGCGCCGCACCACATGCACTTCGCCATGATGCGAGTCGCCGCGCCCGGCCACGCCGCCGTCAAAACGGTCCAGCACCTTCAACTTGGTGTAGTCGATACTGTCGGTGTAGTAGTCCACATGCGTGCGCGTCACGTACGCCTTGCGGCCGTCCCAATCCAGCCGTTCCACCTGGTACGGGGTGCTCTGCACCATGTGGATGGCGCCTTCGTACAAGGTGAGCGCAGCGGCGGAATAATCCACCTCGGCGATGATCTGCTGCTTGCCGTCGGTCTTGTCCACCACCACGAAGTTGCCGTCGGCCACCGAGCGCAGGCTCACCGCATTGGCCGGGTAGCTGTCGGCGATCCATTCCCAGCGGTCGCCTTCCTGGTGGATCACTTCGCTCTCGGCCAGGGCTTCCAGAAACACCAGCGGGTCGATCGGCCCGAACGGCTCGCTGGCAATGAACGGCAATTCGAACGCCGCGCAGCGGATGTGATCGAACAGGATCAGCGGTTGATCCGGCGCGATACGCGCATGTTCGGGCGAGGCATCGGCAAAGAAATCCGGGTGGCGCACTACGTACTGGTCCAACGGCTGCGAGCTGGCCACCAGCACGCCCAGCGCCGGTTGCTGGCGCCGCCCGGCGCGGCCGAAACGCTGCCAGGTGGCCGCCACGCTGCCGGGGTAGCCATTGAGGATCACCACGTCCAGCGCGCCGATATCCACGCCCAGTTCCAGCGCAGAGGTAGACACGATGCCGTCGATGTTGCCCGCGCGCATTGCCCGCTCCACCTCACGCCGCTCGGTGGGCAGATACCCACCGCGGTAGGCGCGGATACGCGCCGGTTTGCGCGGGTCATGGTCGAAGATGTCTTTGAGGTATTTGGTCAGCACTTCCACCATCAAGCGCGTCTGCGCGAATACCAGCGTCTTCAGCCCGCTCTTGATCGCAATGCGCGCAATGCGGTTGCTCTGCGAGCGTGCCGACGCGCGCAGGCCGAGATCGGCATTGACCACCGGCGGGTTCCACAACAGCACGTGCTTGTCGCCGGTGGGCGCGCCGGATTCGGTGATCGCATGCACCTGTTCTTCGATCAGGGCCTGCGCGTGCGCATGCGGGTTGCCGATGGTGGCCGAGCACAAAATGAACTGCGGGTTGGCGCCGTAGAACGCGCAGATGCGCTTGAGCCGGCGCAGCACATTGGTGACATGGCTGCCGAACACACCGCGATAGGTGTGGATCTCATCGATCACCACATAGCGCAGGTTCTCGAAGAACTGCGCCCACTTGGTGTGATGCGGCAGGATCGCCTGATGCAGCATGTCCGGGTTGCTCACCACGATGTCGCCATGCAGGCGGATCGCCTGGCGTGCATCGCCGGGCGTATCGCCGTCGAAGGTAAAGGCTTTGACGCCCAGTTCGCCGGCGCGGTTCAACTCCAGCAGCTCGGCCACCTGGTCCTGCGCCAGCGCTTTGGTGGGGAACAGATACAGCGCCTTGGCGCCGGAGGTCATTGCCGCACTTACCACCGGCAGCGTGTAGCACAGCGATTTGCCCGACGCGGTGGGCGTCACGATCGCCACATGCTCGCCGCGCTGCGTCGCCGCCCAGGCTTCGGCTTGATGGCTGTAGAGCTGGCTGATGCCGCGCGCGTGCAAGGCATCGGCCAGCGCGCTGGGCACATCGTCGGGGATCGGCGCGTAACGGCCTTCGCGCCCGGGCAGGGTGAAGCTGCCGGTGATGCGGTCGTGGTAACGCCGTTCCAGGCGCTCGGTGAGCAGCGCGCCATCGCGGCTGGGCCGGCCATCGGTGGTGGCCAGCGCGCGTTCGGCGGTTTCGGTGCGGGGAGCGAGGGCAAACGGAGGCATACGGCAGCTCCCAAAGAGGGGCATGAGACAGGGGAGGTGTCTCAGGGTATGAGACCAGCGCGCAACCGCCCAGCCTGCCTCACTGAGCGGATTCAGCAACGGGTGCCGTGAGGGCCAGTGCGCTGTCGCTCTAAGCCCGCAACAAGTTCACATAGGCTTGGTAGCTGAAGCTCTGCCCGCGCGCGCGACCGGTCGTTTCCACCAGCACACCGATGTCCTGCAAGGTCGTGACGGCTGCGCGCGCGGTGGGATAGGAAACCTCCAGCGCTTGCTGGGCACGGTCGACGGTGAGCTTGGGCATGGTGGGCAGCAACTCGTAGAGGCGTAGCGCTTGCAAGGTACTGCTGCCGGTACTCAGCACGCGCTTGCGATCGGCGGCGATCAAGGCGGCGATCGCCACAATGTTGCGCTGGGCCTGTTCGGCCGAGGCCTCCACAGCCTCCAGAAAGAACGCGACCCATGCTTCCCAATCGCCATGCGTGCGGATGGCTGACAGGTGCCGGTAGTAGTCGTTTTGCTTTGCTTTGAGGTAGCCGGACACATACAGCAACGGCTCTGGCAGCAACTGCCAGTCTTCCAATAGGGCCGCGATCAACAACCGCCCGATCCGGCCGTTGCCGTCCAGAAAAGGATGGATGGTTTCGAACTGCGCGTGCACCAACGCAATCCGTACCAGCGGTGGCAGCGTGGGCTGTGTGTCATGGATGAAACGCTCCAAATCACCGAACACCTCGGCCAGGCGATCGGCCGGCGGTGGCACGAATGCGGCATTCCCAGGCCGGGTCCCGCCGATCCAATTCTGACTGGTGCGCATGCTGCCCGGCAGTTTGTGGGCGCCACGCACGCCGGCCAATAGAATCCTGTGGGCCTCGGTCAGCAAGCGCAGCGAGATTGGCAGTCCTGTTGGCGCATGCAACTGCTCGCGGACGAACTTGAACGCCTGCAGATAGTTGGTGACCTCTTCCACATCGTCTGCATTGGTCACCGCCAGCCCCGCCTCATCGTCGAAGACATCGGTCAGGGTGGCCTGCGTGCCTTCAAGTTGCGAAGTCAACAGCGCTTCTTGCCGAACAGCGCTGTAGATCAACCACTCGCTCGACGCCACCAGGCCCGCCATCCCCGTCAGCCGTGCCAGTGCGACCTCTGCAAGGCGATTACGCTCCAGATACGCAGCCGAATCCAGCACAGGGGCAGCTGGTGGGAGCGGAGCCGGAACGAATGCCCGTACGGTCTCGTCATGCGTCTTGATGACGGCATATGTGCCGGTGACACGTGTCATGCAAGGATCCTTTACTACCAGTGCGGGCTATTAAAGGATGCCTTAATAAGCGGGCGCGTTGTGGAAAGGTTCTTTAGATAGCCCAGCAGTCAACGCGACAGGGCTATGGGGAGATTCCACGTCCTGATCAAGTCCATCGTCGTGGTCGTCCGGGCAGAGAAGCGTGTGTCCGTCAAACCAGCGCGCAACCGCCCAGCCTGCCTCACTGAGCGGATTCAGCAAGCGGGTATCCTGTTGCCCCCACCGCGTCACGCCGACGCTGCACGCTGCTGGGCGCCCTCCCCCTCGAAGACCCGCCGTGCCCGTGCCCCCCCGCGCCATCGCTCCGCACTACAAAACCCCTGCTGCCCGCCGTGCCGATGTGATCGTGCATGCCGCCGGCCTGTTCCTGTCCGTCGTCGGCGGCATCTGGATGGTGTGGCGCGCCCACGCCAACCAGACCATGTTGCTGGCCACCTGCGTGTATGCGCTGGGCCTGCTGACCATGTTCGCCTGCTCGGCGGCGTACAACTTCGCCCCGCCGCTGCGCCAACCGATGCTGCGCAAGTTCGACCACGCCGGCATCTTCGTGATGATTGCCGGCTCGTACACGCCGTTCTTTCTGGTCGCGCTCGATGGCAGCTGGCGCTGGGCGATGATCCTGACGGTCTGGAGCGTGGCCTTGTTCGGGGTGTTCGCCAAGCTCTGCCTGCCCGGCATCGCCAAGGGCTTCTGGGTGGCGATCTACCTGCTGCTGGGCTGGGCCGGAATCGTGGTGGTCGACCAGATGATCGCCGGCCTGGACAGCGCCGTGCTCTGGCTCATCGTTGCCGGCGGCGCGTTCTATACCGTGGGCGTGACGTTCTACGTGCGCAAATCCCTGGTCTACAACCGCGCCATCTGGCACGCCCACGTGCTGGGCGGGGCGTTGTCGCATTGGTATGCGATCTGGCTGTGCCTGCGGCCGTTGGGTGGGGTGTAGCGTGCTGTCGTTGTCGTTGTCGTTGTCGTTGTCGTCGACCAGTCGCGTCTGCCTGCCTGCTCGATAGCAGCGACATGTCATGGATCTGTCGATCGCCTTACGACGTCGGCTTCCAATCAGAGGGCGCAGGGACCAGTGCAAGGGTTCGCTGCAGGAAGCCATCAGGCCAACCAGGGCCACGGGCCAGAGGATGCGCAACGAACCGATCAACAACAGCGACGTCCTTGTAAGCGTTGAGGAAACACACCAGGTCTGGATTGGCGCATTGGAGCGCACCCGGGCGCGATCCAACGTCAGGCCTGCACGGCCAAACGCCAGTCCGCGCAAGCGCCAGCTCACTGCAGCGCTGCAGCAAGGGTGCCGGCGTGGTGCGAGCACCACCACGCAGGCACCCAAACAGCAACACTGCCGCGCGCGGTTGCATCTGCGCAGTCAGCGCAACCGCACAGCCGGCAGGCGCTCCCAACCCCTGCCGCATCCCATCACCTCACCACGCGCGGTGCCAACAGATCGCCCAATCCCACACGGTGCAGCATCTCTGCACGCAGGCGATCGAGTACGCCAAAGCCCACATCGGCGCCATCACCGGCCGGGTCGATATGCACGCGGAAGGGGCGCTTGCCGAATGACGTATCCACCACACGCACGATGGCCTGAGCCACCTCGGCCACGTCTGCATCCTCCGGCACGATCCGCGCAAACGCCTGTTGCACCTGTTCGCCAAACCCTGCATACGGGCCTGCCTCGTACGCAGCTGCGCGTGCGGCATCCTCCGGGGCACCGGCACGGGCAAAGTGATTGGTGCCCTTGGTGAAGGCACCGGGCACGATGATCGAGGTCTCGATGCCCCAGCGCGCCAGCTCGCGCGCGTACTGCACCGCCAGCGCATCCATCGCCGCCTTCGCCGCGAAGTAGGGCGCCAGATACGGCGGCGTGCCGCCTGCCGAGCTGCTGCTGGACACCCACACCAGCAGGCCTTGCTGCTGTGCTCGCAACTGCGGCAACGCCGCGCGGTTCACTCGCTGCGTCCCCAGCACATTGATGTCGTAGACCTGCGCCAGCTGCTCGGCAGTGAACGCTTCGGCCGGGCCGAACACCATGTGCCCGGCATTGTGCACCACCACGTCCAACCCGCCTGCGTTGGCCACGATGGAAGCCACCGCCGCGTCGGCCGACGCTTGCGATTGCACGTCCAGCTCGACGGCATGCAAGGCCAGCTGTCGCGTACCTGCCAAGTCGGTGATCTCCTGCGCAACACCGGCATTGCGGCCGGCGATATCGCGCATGGAGGCGTAGACGGTGTGGCCGGCGGCCGCCAGCGCTTCGGCAGTCAGTCGTCCGAATCCACTGGACGCGCCAGTGACCAGAATGCGTTTGCTCATGTCATTGCTCCTTGATGGGAAAGCCAGCAGCGTGCGCAATGCGGAGCGCCATAGCGGGTCAGACCATGCCGCCGTTGGCGCGCAGCACCTGCCCGTTGATCCAGCCGCCATCGGGGCCAGCCAAAAACGCCACCGCCGCAGCGATATCTTCCGGACTGCCAAGGCGTTCCAGCGGGTTGGCCTTGGACAAGCGTTCGATCAGCTCCGGTGGTTTGCCGTCCAGGAACAGCGCCGTGGCTGTGGGCCCCGGCGCCACCGCGTTGACGGTGATCGCGCGGCCGCGCAATTCCTTGGACAAGATCGCTGTCAGCGTTTCTACCGCCGCCTTGGTGGCTGCATACACGCCGTAGGTTTCCAGCTTCAGCCCCACCACGCTGGTGGATAGGTTGATGATGCGGCCGCCATCGCGCAGCCGCCGTGCGGCCTGGCGTAGCGTGTTGAAAGTGCCTTTCAAATTGATCGCGATGTGCTTGTCGAACAACGCGTCATCGCTGTCTGACAGCGTGGCCAGCTGCATGATGCCGGCGTTGTTGACCAGCACATCCACACCGCCAAAAGCGGACTCGGCCGAATCGAATAAGCCCGCCACCGCGGCCGCGTCGCTGACATCGGCCTGCGCGGTGATGGCATGGCCGCCGGCCGCCTCGATGCTGTGCGCCAGTTGTTCGGCATCGGCGGCGTGGCCGGCATAGTTGATTACCACCGTGAAACCATCGCCGGCCAGGCGCTGGGCAATGGCGGCGCCAATACCGCGTGAGGCACCGGTAACCAACGCGACCTTGTGTTGCTGCGTCATGGGAAGTTTTCCGTCAAAGCCGCGGGCTGCGGCGTTGCGAAACTATCCAACGCAATGACACGGCGATAATCACACTAGAATGCACAGCACTGTTTCCAGCGCCCGAACAGTGGGCAGAGGGTGCAATGGATCGGTTCGCTGCCATGCGCTTGTTTGTGCGCATCGTGGAGCGGCGCAGCTTCACCGCGGCCGCCAACGACATGGACATTCCGCGCTCCACCGCCACCAAGGTCATCGCCGAGATGGAAGCGCGTCTGGGCGTGCGCTTGTTACAACGCACCACGCGGGTGGTGCGGCCAACGCTCGATGGCGAGCTCTTCCATCAACGCTGCGTGCGCATTCTCGACGACGTCGACGATGCCGAAGGCGGTTTCCGCGGAGTGGCACCCAAAGGGCTGCTGCGGGTGGAGGTGCAGGGCACGCTGGCGCGTCACTTTTTGCTGCCCGGGATGCCGGCGTTCTTTGCGCAATACCCACAGATCCAGCTGGCGATGAGCGAGAGCGACCGCTGGGTGGATTTGGTGGAGGAAGGCATCGACTGCGTGCTGCGCTACGGCCCGCTGCGCGATAGCGAACTGGTCGCGCGTCGCGTTGCCGTGCTCGAACGCCTGACCTGTGCCACGCCGGAGTACCTGCAGCGTTTCGGCATGCCTACGCAGCTCGATGCGCTGCACGCGCACCGCATGGTTGGCCTGCGCTCCATCACCACCGGCGTGATCACCCCGCTAGAGTTTCAGACCGCGCAAGGACTGCGCACGTTTGCGCCGCCCAGCCTGTTCACCGTCACCGGCACAGAGAGTTATCTGGCCGGCATCCGCCTGGGCCTGGGGATTGCACAGGTGCCGCGCTTCCATGTGGCCCACGACCTGCAACAGGGCACGCTGGTGGAAATCCTGCGCGATACACCGCCACCGTCCAACCCGGTGTCACTGCTGTATTCCCGCGCCCGCCAACTGTCGCCACGGGTGCGTGTGTTTCTGGACTGGGCCGCTGGCGAGTTTGCCAAACATGCAGGCGTGGCCCAGCCGACCGGGTAGGCACGCCTGCGGTGCCCCGTATTGCGGATACAGCGCGGCGGCGATCGCGTGATCGATCGAATCCTCGGCATCGCGTGCGTTCCGCGCGTACTGCCGCAACGTGCACATCAGCACATCACTAACCGCCACCAGCAACGCTTGTGCATGGCGCACCGAAACGCTGCAGGCATCGCTGGTGCGCTGCATCGTCATCGCATCGGTGCTGCGCCTGCGGTCATGCCTCACCGCACCGGCACCCGCATACCCATGCCATATGCCGGCAATCGCGCTTCCACCGGTGCGCGCCGTTGCACCCACATATCGCCCATCATCCGGTCCAGCCCGCGGTCCAGGCCGGTGACCATGCCGGCGCCGGGAGTGAAGGTGAGTTCGCCGAAATACACCTGCCCCTGCTGGATATACCAATCCACGCGCACGTAATCGAAGTCGCTCGCCAGCACCTTGCTCAATTCCAGCGCCTGCTCCAGCAGCGCCGGTGCGCATGGCGGCGAGCGGCCGTCGTCGCGGATGCGGTGGAACGGCGTGTGCAGGTTGTCGACAAAGAAGGTCATCGACAGCTTGGGTGTGTCGAAGCGGCCGTAGATCACCTGCAGCACGTACTGAAACCGGCCATCCGGCTGCCGGAACATATGGAACTTGTAATCCACCGGCACCTGCTGCGTGTCGCCGATGTACTGCTCCACCAGAATGCGCGGCGGGATGTTGTGGTAATGGATCTCGCGCTCCATGTCGGAGAAGTCGGTGCGCAGCCAGTCCTTGCAGCGCGCCACGATGCGCTGCCGCTGCGCCGCGTCCGGCTCATCGCGCACCACTTCCACCATGCTCGCGCCGTGATTGGCCTTGATCACCGTCTGCTCCCAGCGCGGCAGGCGCAGCAGATCGTCGGGGTTGGCGCTGTCCAGCAGCATCGGAATCAGATGCGCCTGGCCGATCCGCGCCGCCACATACGGCCGCACTGCCACCTTGTCGGCCAGGCGCTGATACAGCGGGTAATCGCCGTGCACGCATTTGCGGTACAGCACTTTTTCGTTGAAGCAGGTGGGGTGGTACAGATTGGGCAGCCGCCCGAACGTGTTCAAGAAATACAGCCGGTCCTGATGCCGCCAGGGCAGCGTCCGCACCAGGCGGCGCGCGCTTTTACGCAACAGGCGCTTGAGGGTGAGGCTGTCTGGCCGGGGCGCGGGTGGCAGGCGACCCGGCGGGGCATTGCCAAATGGTGTTGCCACGCTGCGGAAAAACCCGGCCCATGCATGCCCTGCAGCACCTCGCGTCCCCATAGGCTGCGTCTGCAAACCCAGTCCCTGATCGATCATGACGACTCTCCTTTCCGGCTATAAATGTGCGTTCCGTCACACAAGTGTGTGATGTTGAGCACGGTATAACGGGTAAGTGAGACGAGGATGGCAAAACGTCTCAATCGGCCTGATTACGCAAAGGCGCAGGCGCTTTACGCCTAAAAACACCCCGCCAACCGGGCAACCGGGCGCGACCGTTGTGCAGTGCAAAAACGATTCGGGCGGGCCGTGCCTGCGGTCGGCGCTGTCAGCGGGCGTTGGCTGGTCGGGCACTTGCTGCCGCCGCCAGGCCGAGGGCACCTGCCACGGCCATACCAATGCGTAGGGATGCGGCGCTTGCCGCGACCTGTGCGGCGCCAGCGCAGGCGAGACAGACAACCGATCCACGCGTCATCGAGGCGAGTCACTGCCCGCAGCGGCCGCGCGTCTCTCCGGCGTACGCTAGGCCCTCAGCCGCCGGCCACACGGAGTCTTTCGACCATGACGATCACCATCACCGCGTTCGAGCGCTCGCCCGACGGCGGCAAGGGGCTGGTGCGCGACACCCGTGTGCGTTGGGCGTTGGAAGAAGTGGGCCAACCCTACGCGGTGCGCCTGCTGCCGTTCCGTGCGATCAAGGAACCGGCGCACCTGGCCATCCACCCGTTCGGCCAGATCCCCACCTTCGAGCAGGATGGCTTGGCCTTGTTCGAAACCGGCGCCATCGTGCTGCACATCGCCCAGCACCATGCTGGCTTGCTGTCGCACGACGACAACGCCCGTGCCCGTGCCATCGCCTGGATGTTTGCCGCGCTCAACACCGTCGAGCCGCCGATGCTGGAACTGGGCAACGCCCTGCTGCTGGAAGCCGACAAACCGTGGATGGCAGAGCGCTTGCCGCTGCTGCAAAAACGCATCAACCGCCGCCTGCAGCATCTGAGCGCCCATCTGCGCGACAGCACCTGGCTGGAAGGCGACTTCAGCGCCGGCGACCTGCTGATGATCTCCGTGCTGATCCGCATCAAACTCACCGGCCTGCTGGACGCCTTCCCCAACCTGCAGGCCTACGTCGCCCGTGGCGAAAGCCGGCCGGCGTATCAACGCGCGTTTGCCGCGCAATGGGCGATCAATGGCGACGGTGGCGCACCGGCCTGATCGCAGGCAGCGTGGCTGCATCGGTCTTGACCACGCAATCGCTGCACGCCAAGGTGCGCATTCGTCAGCAATGCGCAATGGCGGCGATGACGGGCAACTGCCGTCGTCACCGCATCCACAAGGAGAGTGAGATGAAACCCACCAGCATGTTGTTCGCCGCAATCATTGCAGTGGCCTTGGCCGGCTGCGCACGCGCACAGCAACACACCCAAGCCGATACCGCATCAACCGCCAGTGCGCCCGGACACGACGCAGCCACGGCCAACCGCACTGCCGCATCAAACAACCCAACACCAGCAGCGGTTTCCCATCCAGCTGCAACCGGCGCCGACACAGCGCAGTACCTGTGCGAGCGCGGTGCACACGCGTGCCCAATCAGCCACCCGTTGGTGGCCAACTCGCAGGCAGAAGCGCAGTGGCTGCTGACCCACGGCTACCCCTCGCACGCCGAACGCGCGCGACTGGACCGCCTGGACCTGGCCCAGCTAAAGGCTGAATCGCAAGCGGGCAACAAAGCCGCAACGGTGCTCTATGGCACCAAGACCGCAGTGAGCGGCCGCTTCTACCCAGGCCTGGCGATCTTGAGCAAGGCCGCAGCCACCGGAAACCTGTACGCCTATTACGGCCTGGCCGAGGTCTACGCCAGCGACACCGAGCACAAGAACCTGGTGGATAGCGCGGCGTATCTGCGCCTGGCCTACCTGTTGGGCGATGGCAAGGCGTCGTCGGCCATCGCCGCGAAGGGGCTGAGCAGCATCGAAAACGTCGTCGCAGACGAGCGCGCCGCAGGGCTGTACCAGACTTACGCCAAGAACCGGCAACCGTCGCCACGGCCGTTGGAATAATCTGCTGCGGTGGCAGACACATCGGCTATTGACCCACGGCTGCAGGATCGCAGCACGCCGCTCTGCAGCGTTCGCTACACGCTCTCAGCAAACACCCGCTCACCCACCGCTCGCGCGGTGGCAAAGTGCGATTGCGGGAATGCAGGGTCCGGCACTGTCAGCAACTCCGTGGTGCGCACCGGCGCACCGCAAAAATCGAAGATGCCGTGATTGATCTGAGTCTTCATCGCGCCGAAGTAGCCATGCCGCGCATAGGTGCGCTCGTCCGCACCGCCGATCGCCACCACATGCACGCCAAGACGCCCCAGCTTCTTGACGATCTTGCCGTTAGCGTCTTCATCGAACGCCCAGCCCAGCGTAAATACGCGGTCGATCCAGCCCTTGAGCAGCGCTGGAAACGACCACCAGTAAATCGGGAACACCAGCACCAACGCATCTGCGCGATCCAGCCGCGCCTGCTCGGCCGCCACATCGGGCGGCGCTCCGGCCTGCCCCGAAAACAGCGCAACATCGGCCGGCGTAAAGCGCGGGTCGAAGCCTTCCTGCGCCAGGTCGGCCACTTCAAATGTATGCGCCTCGCCTGAGGCCAGCAGCGCTTCGCCAATCTGCGCGGCCACCGCCTGTGTGTGCGAGCGCTGCTCGGGATGGGCAACAACGATAAGGGCATGCATCAGCTGGCTGGCTCCAAAAGTGGGAAGACGTGGTAAACGGTGATCGCCGCTGCCGGTGAGTACGCACGCGACAGCGCATCGATCGCGTTGCGGCAGCGCTCGTCATGGCGAAACGTAGTACCGACTGCTGTGGCAGCAGAGCACCTGGCACGTGCTAACGGCGCAACACGCCGGCATGCCTAGTCAATGAATCTGCAACGCCGCAATCTTGCCGTCCACCAACTGGAACACATGCTCCAGCTGCAACGGGCTCTGCGGGAAATCGCCTGACACCTGTGCAGTGACACGCACTTGCTCGCCCTGGGTGTGCACGCCAAGCGGCACCGCGCAATACGGCGTGGTGGCCTGCGTCTGTGCCAGCCACGCCGAAATGGCCGCAGCGCCACGGTGCTCGCGTCGCTCATCGTGCACCACCGCATCAATGGCAAGGTGCGGCAACAGCTCGGTGGCATCGCCGGCGTTGCTGGCGGCAAAGAAGCAGGCAATGGCGTGAGGCAGGGCAAGCGACATGGCAGCGATGTCCGGTGTAAAGGGGTATGCCATGATCGGCAGCGGCATCACCTGCCGCAAGAACGCACGCAAAGGTAAGTCACGCACCCATGGGAAAGCCGCACACCCCAGACACCGCCGCATGCGATGTCGAAGCCCTGCTCAAACTCATCGAAGGTCGCTGGAAACTGCTACTGCTGTTCCACCTGTTCGACGGCAAAGTGCAGCGCTACTCGGACTTGGAACGGCTGATTCCCGCCATCTCGCAAAAGATGCTGGCCCAACAACTACGCCAGCTAGAACGCGATGGCTTGGTGCTACGCACCGTCTACCCACAGGTACCGCCGCAGGTGGATTACCGCCTCACGCCATGGGGCCAGGCGCTGTGCCCCGCACTGGATGCAATGCTCACTTGGGGCGAGGCACGGCAGCCGCTGGCCGAACCGTCGCAGCAGTGATGGCTTGGCGCAGTACAGCTGCACGACGACACTGAAACATCAGGCACACAGCAGCGCGTACATCGCCAGATAACTAGCCCAGATAACGCATCGGCGGTCTTGCAGTATCTGCCGCTTCGCGCGCTGCGACCAGACTTGTACGGCCACCATAATCGTCATAATTTCGCCTCGCCACCACTGGGGTGGCGAGGAGGTCACACGCATGGCGACCAACGAGAAAACCGGCCCCAAAGCGGCCAAGGCCGCAAGCAAGGTCTTGAAAAGTGGTAGCACCGGCAAGGATTCAAAAACAGCGGCCGCGTCCGCTTTAAGTCAAGCACCGGATAAAAAGGACAAGAAGAAATAAGCGAACGCTGCAGTAACTCGATGGAGGCGTTCGCACTGAGGCGGGCGCCTCTCACCATGCAATTTGATGCGTGCAATCACAGCGGATGACACCGCTGAGACAAAATGTCGGGTACCCCACTGACAAAACTGCTACACAGCGGTAGTGTCCAGACTGGAACGGGGGTTTCATGCATCGAAAGCAGACGGGGAAGACCGGGTTCACCGCTGTGCGGTCATTACTATGGCCGCTTGGGCTCGCTATGGGGGTGGTGATTTTTTCGCCATTCATGGCGGCGGGGCATAGCTAATGTCGCAGCAAAGCAGTTCAGTCACACAAGGTTTCAATCAAGGCATCAGCGCAGCGCTCGCACCCCTCGTCTGTATAAGGTTCGCGATGTGTTGCTCGGCCGCGTTCGTTTCGTTCATCGACAACTATCAGCACCGAAAGCTGCTGGACACCTACACAATAATAACGAGCTTAGCCACTAACGGCTGGTGCCAGTTAAAACTGCTAGCGGGCGAAGCCTTCCGCAGCCAAGGCTGCGTTGTGCCAAAAGCCGGCCCGGGTGGAGCAGACGGCGGCATCGACCTGATCCAGCGCAAAGATGAGCGCCGCGCGCTGGTGCAGTCCAAGCAATGGAAACGCCAGCAGGTAGGCAACAGCGTCGTGCGCGAGATCTATGGATCGTTGGTGCATCACAACTAAATTATTAAAGGAGCGAGTGTGGACCTAAATGAATTCCAAGCGGCTGCCAGTGAAACCGATAAAACTGGCGCCAACTACGATAATGAGCCTAGAAAAGATGTCGTTGTAGCACTTCTTGGGATAGCAGGAGAATTAGGGACCTTAGCCACTACTTATAAAAAACATTTACGTGACGGGGCCGGATACGAACTCCATAAGCAGCACCTCGCGGAAGAGCTGGGAGACTTGCTTTGGTATGTAGCCATCTTGGCAAATAAGTTTGATCTCAAGCTTGCTGAAATTGCTGATCAAAACTTAAAGAAAACTAAGGGATTCTGGGGTGAGCCAGTTCGGCGCGACATTGCTAGAGACGAGTCAAATGATGAGGCTGAAAGGTTTCCTCGGGCATTTACAATTGAGGTAAAACAAGTCGAATATGACGGAAAAATAAAAGCAGTTATGATGAAGGATGGAAGCCATCTTGGCGATCCGTTAACGGATAATGCACACGTTCCAGATGGATACAGATTTCACGACGCGTTTCACTTGACCTTTGTCGCTATGCTCGGTTGGTCTCCAGTTCTTAGAAAGCTAATGAAAATTAAGCGCAAGAGTAATGTAGTGCTTGATGAAAACGAAGACGGTGGAAGAGCAATAGTCATTGAAGAAGCGTTAGCTGCATTGATATTTGAGTATGGTATGGACCACGACCAGATGAAAAGTGCATCTAGAGTTGATTATGAATTCACCCAGACATTGATGCTTATTTCACGGCGGCTGGATATTAAAGATGTTTCAGCAGCCGAGTGGAGTAATGTAATTTCAGAAGGATGGAAGGTCTTCAGGAAACTAACCGACTGGGGCGGTGGGTATGTGGAGTGCAATCTTAACGAAAGGAGTATAATTGCTAGGCCACTTAAATAGACTGACCATGAAAAAAAATCTCAGCCCGCAAAGCGCGGCAAAATTAATCGAAATAAATAATTTTGTCGATAGTGTTTCTAGCTTTGAAATGCCTCGCGTATTTAATCCATACCGTGATTCTTGTCCTGTACACGATGATAGTAAGTCTGCGTTACTGCGCAGAGAAAACCTTAAGAATTACTTGGTTTCCGCTTTTGAAAAAAATCCGGAGTGCCTTTGGGTTGGTCGGGACCTTGGATATAGAGGCGGACGCAGAACCGGCATACCACTAACAGATGAGCCCCACTTATCAGCCTTGGCGCAAGTGTTTCCTTCTCTTAATTTGTCTAAGGCAACACGCACTAATCTCGTTGTAGAAAGAACAGCTGCTGAAATTTGGAGAGTGATTTCTCGATTGGACGAGGCCCCTTTCCTATGGAATATTTTTCCATTTCATCCATTTGATTCAGCAGATCCTATGGGCAATAGGTGTCACACCCGCGATGAATATAAAGAATGCGCCTGGATTCTTGAGCGCCTACTCGGGATTTTTAATTTTAAAAAAGTATTTTCCCTAGGAAATGATGCGGCTAGAGTTTTTCGAAAATACGACATAGAAATGGTGTGCGTAAGACATCCTAGCTATGGCGGGCAGAACGAATTTCGAAGAACTATGGAAATCGAATATGGTACTAAATGTAGATCTTCGCAGTCAGAATTATTTTAATTAAATCAAGGGATAAAAATGAAGGCTTGCTTGATTTTTACTGGTGAAATGAAAGGCCGCGCGGATGATTTGCATGCTCAGTTGGAGGTGGAACAACACCAAGTTTGCATGCACGAAATCACTCAGGCAGTCGCCTTAGTCATAAAGTTGGAAGACTTCTCAGATCCAGGAGTGAAAAAGTGCATCGATGGTGCTGAAGTTGTCATGTTTTTGATTCCTGATAATGATCTCAACATGTTCGGCGGATTGGGGCAATACGCGGCAATTGCTGGGAAAAGGGTTGTAGCAGTCAAGGTCGGGGAAGAAATTGGTAAGGACCTTGACTCAATTGCAGATTCACTTGTTGGGATAAATAGTCCTGAGATATTAAAAGCGTTAGTTGAAAAGGTGTGGGAAGGTAAAGCGATTAGGAGAATAGGGAGGATCAAATGTCAATGAGAGCATTCGTATATAAGGTAAAAAGAGATTATGGGTTTGCGCCAAATCCATTCGGAGGATTCTGCACTTTGGCTACCTGTAAGCCAGGCGTCAGAAAGAGTGCTGCGGTGGGAGATTTAATATTTGGAATCGGGGTCGCAAATCGACTTCCAGATCACCTTATATTTGCGATGAGAGTAAATGAGAAAATGGGTTTCGACGATTATTGGAAAGATACCAGATTTTTGAATAAAAAACCCGATTTCTTTGGCAGTTTGAAGCATGCCGTCGGTGATAATATTTATCATAGGGAAGGTAATTCTTGGGTGCAGGAGGATTCCCATCACAGCCTGGAAAGTGGCGTCCTAAACCAGGCAAATCTCCGCAGAGATACTTCAGCAGATCACGTTTTGGTCAGCAGTGACTACATTTACTTTGGTGGCAACCCCTATCTTATTCCGTGGAAACTCCGGCATATTTTTAAACCGGGAAGGAATTACAAGTGTAATTTTGGGGGCGGTGATCTTGAAAGCCTTGAAAAACTTTTTAAATCATTTACTTCTCGCGGACTGCAGGGTTTTCCTGCTGATTTTGCAAAAGTTTATCGTTACTGATTTTCAATCTAAGTAGCGGGATCAGTTCAATCATTTGGCTCTAACAATCACCCCTTGAATTAAAACAGATTTTTATCGTGCCCAATGACTAAGAAGGTTTACGTTCAAGGAAATGGCCTATGCGCTTGCCTACCTACAGCATCGGCACTGGCCCGCGCTGTTGCTGCTCTTGTAAACGTTGCTGTTCCAACGACTGTTCCTGCGCCAAACGCTGGTTGACCGTCTCGAGCTGAGCGAAGCTCTCCTGCACCGGCCGCTGAGCCGCTTCCGATGTTGGCATGTGTGCACGCAGCATGGCCGGGTTATGTAGTTCGCCCTGCACCACGAACAGGTTCTGGGCTGCTGGCAAGTCTCTGGTTTTGTCGCTGAGTAACACGTGATCTACGTGAGTCAGGCCATTGTCCTTGGCCAACGTCAGCAGGCTAGCCGTCATCCGCTCACTGGTTGCATCGAAGGTGCGGCCGTTGGCGGTATCCAGTTGTTCAACTTTGCTGCGAATCTGTTGATGCATCGCGTGGTCTGGATGGCCTGCGTCTGCAGGTGTCAGTGAGAGCGCCGGTGCAGCGGGCGTCGCAAGGTTCGGCGTGCTGTTGCCGCGTGCACCGGTTTCCTTGAGCTGGACCATGCCATAGCCGTCCTTGCCCAGATCGACAAGGTTGAAGGTTGATGCCGACCCTAGATCTAATCCATTGCGCTCTAGCTGTTTCGGTTCCAGGCCGAGCGACTTCAGGTCGACGCGAACCTCCGGAGGCTGCCGATCATGAGCAAGGTGCTCGTAGTTCTTTGCAATGTGGCTGATTGCGCTGACACCGTAGTAGTTGCGATAGTCTGAATCGCCATACGGCCCTAGCGTCCCTCTGCTGTCGTAAAAGCACTGCTCCACGGTTTTGGTCAGTGCGTCATTGCGTGCGAACGGACGCGTTGTTAGCTCTTCATATGTCATGCCATTGGCGAACTGCGGTGGGCTTGCATCTCTATCCACGCAACGGGTTGTAGAGCGTTGGAGCAGCTCTCCCTCAAGCCGACGATCTGACATCTCCGGATCCTGGTGTCTGATGCGATCGTGCAGGGCACGCATTCCAGAGATCTCTGAAAGGGCTTCATCCTCACGGGTCTTGTCTAAGAACCTGTTCACGATCTTTCCTGATCAGTGCAGACTATGCGGATGCGCCAAAAGACCTATCCGAGCGACATGAGCC
>NZ_JAYGQQ010000016.1:0-88196 GCF_035012785.1 Xanthomonas sp. WHRI 8932A | reverse complement strand
AGGCGGGGGAAGGGACTCGGGCGGGTTCAGCCACTCAATAGCGCCTTCATCGCCGCGCCGCGCACGCTGGGGCTGACTCTGACGCTGGATCTGTAACGGCCACCTGCCATGCTGACGTACACGCCGGGACTGTCTTCCTCTCCCGCTTTGCGGGAGAGGGCTGGGGTGGGAGCACAGCGCCCCCATCCGCCCTGCGGGCACCTTCCCCCGCAGGCGGGGGAAGGCACTTGGACGGGTTCAGCCACTCAGAGGTGACACGATGATCGACCTGCCCCGCCGCCGTTTGCTGCAAGCCGGCCTGACCAGCGGTGCGGCCGCACTGTTGCCCAGCATCGCGCGCGCCGCTGCCATCGCGCCGGACCGCCGCAGCGGCACACTGGACGACCTGCAGCACGTAGTGATCCTGATGCAGGAAAACCGCGCCTTCGATCATTACTTCGGTGCGCTGCCCGGCGTGCGCGGGTTCGGTGATCGCTTTCCGATCCCGGCCCCACCGCTACCGGGCGCGCCATCGCGCACGGTGTGGTTGCAGCCCAGCGAAGACGGCATGCAATGGCTCACGCCGTTTGCACTGGATACCGCAGCGCAATTCGGCTTCATGCGCGTCAAGGGCACGCCGCATAGCTGGCCGGATGCACAACAGGCCTGGGACCACGGCCGGCTCGGGCAGTGGGCGGCAGCCAAACACAATCACGCGCTGGGCTATTACGGACGGGCGGATATTCCCTTCCAATACGCGCTCGCCGATGCGTTCACCATTTGCGATGCGTACCACGCCTCGATCCAGACCGGCACCAATTCCAATCGCGTGTTCCTGTGGACCGGCGGCAACGATCCGCACGGGCGCCATGGCGGGCCGGTGATCGGTAACTCGCACGACAACTTTCCGGAGCTGGGCGGGTTTGCCGAGCCGTATCGATGGACCACCTATGTGGAACAGCTGCAGCGCGCGGGCGTGAGCTGGCAGATCTACCAGGACATGGCCGATAACTTCACCGACAACCCGCTGGCCGGGTTCGAGGCGTTTCGGCAGGCCTACAGCAACGCGCCCGGTCACGATGCGCAGCTGCGTGCGCGTGGCATCAGCACGCGGGGCGTGGAGCAGCTGCGCGCGGACGTGATGGCCGATCGGCTGCCGTCGGTGAGTTTTGTCATTGCCGATGCGGCCGGCAGCGAACATCCGGACCCGTCCAGCCCGGCGCAAGGCGCGGCCTACACCGCACGCGTGCTGGATGCGCTCACCGCCAACCCGGCGGTGTGGAGCCGCACTGCATTGCTGCTGATGTTCGATGAGAACGATGGATTTTTCGATCACATGCCTCCGCCTGCACCGCCATCGCCGGACCCGCGCGCAACCGGCGGGTTTGCCGGCGCTTCCACCGTCGCCACCGACGACGACTACCATCGCCAGCCTGCACCCGGTGAGCAGAAAGTGGATCTGCCCGCACTGCACGGCCGCCCCTACGGGCTTGGTCCGCGCGTGCCGCTGTATGTGATTTCGCCGTGGAGTCGCGGTGGCTGGGTGGATTCGCAGGTGTACGACCACACCTCGGTGCTGCGCCTGCTGGAACGACGGTTTGGCGTGCAGGCGCCAGAGATCACGCCATGGCGGCGCGCGGTATGTGGCGACCTGACCAATGCGTTCGATTTCCGCAACGCCGATGCACGCCCATTCGTCGCATCGCTACCCGATGTGGGCGATGCGGCAGCGCGCGCAGCAGCCTTGCGCGAGCACACGTTGCCGCCGCTGCCGGCCACGTTGCAATCGCCCGAGCAACCGTTCGGCGTGCGCCGTTCGCGCGCCGTGCCGTATCGCCCGAGCGTGCAACTGGCGTATGTGCAAGCGCGCGGCGAGGTGCAGCTACGCCTGCGCAACAGCGGCGCGGCGGCGGTGCTGCATGTCTACGACCGCTACGACCTGGCGGCGATCCCGCGCCGCTACACGGTAGGCAACGGTGCCACGCTGGACGGCGACTGGACCACCTACGATGGCCGCTACGATCTGTGGCTGATCGGCCCCAACGGATTCCATCGCCACTATCGCGGCGACCTGAGCGCTGCATTGCTGCTGGCCGATATCACCCAGGCAGCGGACGACCCGGCGGCGCTGTCGTTGTCGTTGCACAACACCGGCACCACGCCGATCCAGATCGCACTGCAACCGGCCGCTTATGCGCAGGCGCAACCGCGCGAGCAACTGCAGCTTGCGGGCGGCCAGACCTGGCAACGCAGCTGGAAAGCGGCAGCCAGCGGCGGTTGGTACGACCTGTGGGTCGAACACGACGGCGCAAGCCAACGTCTGGCAGGTCGCATCGAAACCGGTGCAGACAGCGTCAGCGACCCGGCGATGGGTGGGCCGGCGCGGCTGCAGCAGGACAGGCCTATCGTGATTGGCCCACTGGGCTGAGCCGTGCGGCCTTGCGCCGTGCGAAGGCTGCGCGCAGTGCGGGATCGCGAGCGAAGGTCACTCCGTGCAAGCAGGGCAGCGGCGGTCAGTGCACTGCGGCCGGGGCCAACACGCCGATCGTCCCCAGCCACGTCTCCACCAGACTTGGCCAGTGCGCGATCGGCAGCTCCTTGGCGCGCAGACCGAAGGCATGCCCGCCCTGCGCGTAGAGATGCATTTCCGTCGGCACGCCGGCCTGCTTCAGCGCAACGTAGTAGGCCAGCGACTGCGTTACCCCATCCACCTCGTCGTCCTCGGCCTGCAGCAGAAAGGTCGGCGGGGTATCGGCGCTCACGGTGATGTCTGGACGCAGCTGTAGGTGGGTTGGATCGCGCTTGGCATGATCCTCATCTTCGTGCGCCCACAGATGGCCCGGATAGACCGCGATGGCAAAATCGGGACGGCAACTTTCCGCATCCGCCGCGTCCACCAGCGGATAGGTGCGCTTTGCGAAATGCGTGCTGGCCGCGGCGACCAGATGTCCGCCGGCGGAAAACCCGATCACCCCGACCTTGTGCGGATCGATCCGCCACTCCACCGCATGCAGGCGCACCAGTCCCAGCGTGCGCTGCGCGTCCTGCAGCGCGGTCTGTACCTTCGGATAGTAGCGGCCGCCGTTGACCCAGGTCGGCCCCGAGTTGGGTACGCGGTACTTCAGCAACACACAAGTGATGCCGCGCGAGGTCAGCCAATCACAGATCTCCGTCCCTTCCAGGTCCATGGCCAGAACTTGATAGCCGCCACCGGGGAACACCAGCACCGCCGCACCGGTGTTGCGGCCCGTGGGCGCATACACCGTCATCGTCGGCCGGCTGACATCGTTGGCCCTGGGCCACCACGGGCGCCCCGGGCCGGGACCGACCGATTCCGGTTTCGGATGCGGCAACCCATTGGGCACCTTGCCAGGCCAGATCGGCACTTGCACATGGCCCGGTGCCGGTTGCCAGATCTGCGCCTTCGCCGATCCATGCGCGAGCGCAAGTGCGGCGGCGACGACCGCCAAAAAGAGGGGAGTACGCATTGTGCTGATCCAGTGGGTGGCGAGGATGGGATAGAAGCGGATGCGATGCGTGGAACGCGCGGGACGTGCGACCACAGGCCTGGCCGCGCATGCGCCGAGGACTGGATGTCGTGATCGGCAATGCGGGCGCGGCTACCGCGTACGGCGGGCAGTGCGCGATGCCGCCAGCCAACGGCGGCATCCACTGGACTGCCACGCGCGCCGAACGGCGCGATAGCGACACCCCAACCACGCGGAATCGCCGCGTCGCGGCACTCAAGGCGCGAGCGTCTCCCGCACCGCCACCGCGACCGCCTTCAACGCCGCATCGCGCCCAGCGTCGTCGACCTTGGCGCCGTTCAAATACGTCGTCAGCAACAGCGGCGCCCTGCCCTTCGGCGGCCACAGGATCGCGATGTCGTTGCGGGTGTCGGTGCCGTTGCTGCCGGTCTTGTCGCCGATCTTCCAGTCGCGCGTGAGCCCTGCACGCAGGCAATCGTCGCCGGTGCGGTTGTCGATCATCCAGTCGGTCAGCTGCTTGCGCGAGGCAGGTTGCAGGGCATCGCCGAGCAGCAGCGTGCGCAGCGTGGACGCCATTGCCGCAGGCGTGGTGGTGTCGCGCGGCTCGCCGGGGACGAACCCATTCATCTCCGGCTCGTAGCGGTCACTGCGGGTCTTGGCATCGCCGATGCTGCGCAAGAAGGCGGTCACGCCGGGCGGGCCGCCGACCAGTGGGAACAATAGGTTGGCGGCCGGGTTGTCGCTATAGATCATCGTGGCCCGGCATAGTTCGCCGACACTCAGCGCGCCGCCGACATGGCGCTCGGTCACCGGCGCATGCGACAGCATGTCCGAGGCACGGATCTTGACCGGTTGCGCCAACGACAGCTTGCCGCGGTCTACTTGCTGCAATACCGCGGCAGCCAATACAAATTTGAAGGTGCTGCACATCGGAAAGCGCTCCTTCTCGCGCTGCCCGATGCGCCATCCGGTGGCGCTGTCGAGCAGGCTGATGCCCAGGCGACCGCCGGTGCCACGTTCGATTTCCGCCCATTGCGCCCGCAGCAGGCCGTCCACCGTCACCACCGGGCTGAGCGCCAGTGCGGGCCGGGACGCCGCAAACAGCATGCCCGCGCCAGTTGCGCATAAGAACTCTCGCCGATTCACCATGTGTCTGCTTCCTTGAGGGAGCCCGCAGTATCGATGCGCACGAAGCAGCCGACCATCGCGATGTTTCGATCCCTGACATGAATTGAACTAATCTCTATGCATGCCCCGCCCTCGCCTTCCACTCAATGCCCTGCGCGCCTTCGAGGCGGCCGCACGCCATCAGAACCTGACCCGCGCAGCCGGCGAGTTGTGCGTGAGCCAGGCCGCGCTCAGCCACCAGATCAAGGCATTGGAACAGCAGCTGGGCACCAGCCTGTTTCACCGCCTGCCACGCGGTGTGGCGCTCACCGACGAAGGGGCGGCACTGGCACCGGTGCTCGGCGAGGCCTTCGACCGCATCGCCGCCACCCTGGAGCGCTTTGCCGATGGGCGCTATCGCGAAGTGCTCAGCGTGGGCGTGGTGGGCACCTTCGCCACCGGCTGGCTGCTGCCGCGATTGCCGGCGTTTCATGCCGCGCATCCGGATATCGAATTGCGCCTGTCCACCCACAACAACCGGGTCGATCTGGCCGGCGAAGGACTGGATCTGGCAATCCGTTTCGGCGACGGCGACTGGCAGGGCCAGATCGCGCAGGCGCTGATGGAGGCACCGTTTGCACCGGTATGTGCGCCCAGCATGGCGCGTGGCTTGCGTACGCCGGCCGATCTGGCGCAGCTGCCGTTATTGCGCTCGTATCGTCTGGACGAATGGCCGCAGTGGTTTCGCGCGGCGGGCGTGGCCGAGGTCGCCGCACGCGGGGCGATGTTCGATTCGTCGTTGACCCTGGCCAGCGCGGCGGCGGCCGGGAGCGGTGTGGCGTTGGTGCCGTTGCCGATGTTTCGCCAGGATCTCGACGCGGGGCGCCTGGTGTGCCCGTTCCCGATCCAGATCGACGCCGGGCGCTACTGGCTCACCCGGCTGCGCTCGCGCCCGGAGAGCGATGCCGATGCCCGATTGCGCGATTGGCTGGTGGCAGAGCAACAGCGCTCCGGTTAAGCGAGCTCAAGGTGCCGCTCAGCGGCGCGCCGCCTCGATCCCCTGCACCGCCACGCGGCGAAATGCCTCGTAGTGCGCCTGGTCGGCGAACCAGTGCGGGGCGAACAGCTCGAACAAGCGGTCGTTGTGATACAGCAACAACACGCGCTCATTCTCGCGGTAGCGGATGTAATCGGACCAGGGCCGGCGCAGCCGCCCGTCCACCCAGGTGATCTCCAGCCCGGTCTCGTCCCACGCAAACGTGTAGGCATACCGCAGCGAGGCCTGCTGGGCGTGCAAGCGTTTGATCTTTCGCGGCAAGCCCCACGCGTGCAACACGGCCAGGCCGATCAAGCCGCCGCCACCGCCGCCGAGCAGCACCGACCCGATGATTTCGCTGGCCCCGATCAGTTGCAGCATGCCCGCCCCGATCAGCAGCAGGACCACCAGGATCACGATCAACAGCTTGCCCGTCTGCCGCGCATGCAGGCGCTGTGCGGCCAGGTGGTCTTCCAGACTGATGGTGGCGCTGATCATGTTCGCTCCTTCCTTGTGCTTGGCCCGACGCGCATCGTAACGCCTGCGCGTTACGCGCCCTCGATCAACTCCATCCACGCCGCTTCCGCTGTGGCCAGCTGCTGCGCCGTCGCCTCACGGTCGCGGCCCAGCACCGCCATCTTGTCGGTGTCGGCATAGTTGCCTGGGTTGGCCAGTTCGCGGTCGAGCTCTGCCAGCAGCGCTTCCAGCTCGCCCACACGCTTTTCGGCGCTGGCCAGCTTGTGCGGGTTGACGGCTTTTTTCGGCGGCAGTGGTTTGGTCGGCGGTGGCGGGGTCGGTGCGACTTCGGCCATCTTCTGCTTGGTGCCTTGCGCGGCCGGACGGCTGCGCAGCCAGGC
This sequence comes from Xanthomonas sp. WHRI 8932A, assembly GCF_035012785.1. Taxonomy (NCBI): domain Bacteria; kingdom Pseudomonadati; phylum Pseudomonadota; class Gammaproteobacteria; order Lysobacterales; family Lysobacteraceae; genus Xanthomonas; species Xanthomonas sp. WHRI 8932A. The sequence continues at coordinate 81,729 of NZ_JAYGQQ010000016.1, read as the reverse complement.
AGCGTATTCGTCCAGATCGCCATCGAACGGCTCGACCACGCCATCGGCCACCCGCCAGAAACTGTCGCAGACCAGGCCGATCAGATGGCGGTCATGCGAGACCATCACGATGGCGCCTTCGAAGTCGCTCAGCGCCTCGGCCAGGGCCTCGCGCATTTCCAGGTCCAAATGGTTGGTGGGTTCGTCGAGCAGCAGCACGTTGGGCTGTTGCCAGGCGATCAAGGCCAATGCCAGACGCGCACGCTCGCCACCGGAGAAGCCATCCACCACTTCGAACGCACGGTCGCCGGCGAAATTCCATTTACCCAGGAAATCGCGGAACGCCTGATTGGAACCATCCGGCGACAGATCGCGGAAGTGATCCATCGGCGACTGGCCTTCGTGCAGCGACTCCACCGTGTGCTGGGCGAAGTAGCCGATGCGCAGGTCCGGATGTGCGTTGCGCTCGCCCGCCAGCGGCGCCAGCTCGCCGACCAGGGTCTTGACCAGCGTGGTCTTGCCCGCGCCGTTGGGACCGAGCAGACCAATGCGGTCGCCGGCCTCCAGGCCGAATCCGACGTCGTGGAGGATGACGGTTGCCGCGCTCCCCCCATCCGCCCTCCGGGCACCTTCCCCCGCCAGCGGGGGAAGGGTAGCGGGATAGCCGGCTTCGATATGGTTTAACCGAATCAGCGAAAACGGCAGCCGATTGGGCTGCGCGAACTGGATGCGGAATTCGCGCTCGGCGCGCACCGCCTCGGTGCCGGCCATCTTGGCCAGGCGCTTCATGCGGCTCTGCGCCTGCGTCGCCTTGCTGGCCTGCGCCTTGAAGCGGTCGATGAAGCTCTGCAAATGCGCGCGCTCGGTCTGTTCCTTGTCGTGCGCGATCTGCTGCTGGCGCAGGTGTTCGATGCGCTGGCGCTCGAAATCGGTGTAGCCGCCGACGTACAGCTTGGCGGTACCGCCATGCAGATGCAGCGTGTGGGTGGCCACGTTGTCCAGAAACTCGCGGTCATGGCTGATCAACAGCAAGGTGCCCGGGTACTTGAGCAGCCATTGCTCCAGCCACAGCACCGCGTCCATGTCCAAGTGGTTGGTCGGCTCGTCCAGCAGCAGCAGGTCGCTGGGCATCATCAGCGCGCGCGCCAGGTTCAACCGCACCCGCCAGCCGCCGGAGAACGACGACACCGCGCGGTGGTGCGTGTCGGCCGGAAAGCCCAGGCCGTGCAGCAGCTTGCCGGCACGCGCTTCGGCATCGTAAGCGCCGAGTTCGGCCATCTTCTGGTGCGCATTGGCGACCGCTTCCCAGTCTTCGCGGGCGGTGGCTGCCGCTTCTTCCTGCAGCACCGCGGACACCTCGATATCGCCGCCGAGCACGAACGACAGCGCCGGGTCCGGCAACGACGGGGTTTCCTGCGAGACGCTGGCGGTGCGCACCTTGCCGGGCAGATCCACGTCGCCCTTGTCGGCCTCCAGTTCGCCCTTCACCGCGGCAAACAGGCTCGACTTACCGGTACCGTTCCGCCCCACCACGCCGACGCGGTAGCCGGCATGCATGGTCAGGTCGACGTTGGACAACAGCAGACGCTCGCCGCGTCGCATGGAGAAGTTGCGCAGGGAAATCATTGATGGACAGTCCGATAGAACGAAAAGGAATGAGCAGATGAGCAGCATTCCTGCGACGCCATTCTAGCGTTAACGAATAATTAGCGCCTTCAGGTTGAACGACACGCGCGCTTCGCACGGCCGTGATCGCCACCCGCCCAGTCTAGTTGGCCCCGCTTGGGCTGCCGTTTTCGGAGTTGTCATGAACCACCCCCTGTCCTTGCTTGCGACCGCCGTGGTCGCTGCACTGCTTGCTTCTCCCGCCCTGGCGCAGGACGCCGCGCCGGCCACCGCCAATACCCTGGATACGGTGATCGTCACCGGCACCCGCGTGGCCGACCGCACCGTGGCCGAGTCGCAATCGCCGATCGACATCATCAGCGCCGAGTCACTGCAGGCCACCGGCACCCCGGAACTGGCCACCGCGCTGGCGCGCGCGCTGCCGTCGCTGAACTTCCCGCGCCCGGCGCTGAGCGACGGCACCAGCGCGATCCGTCCGGCCCAGCTGCGCGGCCTGTCGCCCGACCAGGTGCTGGTGCTGGTCAATGGCAAGCGCCGCCATACCTCGTCGCTGCTCAATCTCAACGGCACCATCGGCCGCGGCGCGGCGGCGGTGGATCTGAACACCATCCCGGTGGCGGCGATCGCGCGGGTGGAAGTGCTGCGCGACGGCGCCTCGGCGCAATACGGCTCCGATGCCATCGCCGGCGTGGTCAACATCGTACTCAAGGGCGCGGAAAAGGGCGGCAGCCTGCAGGCCGGGTTCGGCCAGTATTCGGCCGGCGACGGCAACAATTACGAGCTGTCCGGCGACACCGGCGTGGCCTACGGCGGCGACCGCGGCTGGCTGCACGTGGCCGCCCAGCTCAATCAGCAGGACCCCACCGACCGCGCCCGCGGCTATGCCGGTGCACCCAGCGTGTCGCAGCCGGCCGTGGGCCAGAAGGCATTCAAGATCGGCGACCCCGACGTCAATGCGCAGGCCGCCTCGCTCAATACCGAATACCAGTTCAGCGACAGCATCACCGGCTACGCGTTCGCCACCGCCAGCAACCGCGATATCACCTCGTTCGCGTTCTTCCGCGCGCCGGGCAGCAGCCAGAACATCCTGTCGATCTACCCGCAAGGCTTTTTGCCGGAGATCCAGAGCTACGCCAAGGACCGCTCGCTGGTGGCCGGCGTGCGCGGCTCCACCGCCAGCGGGTGGGACTGGGATGCCAGCTACAACTACGGCTACAACCGTATCGATTTCCACACCCGCAACACGCTCAACGTGAGCCTGGGGCCGACCTCGCCGACGTCGTTCTACGACGGCGCGTTGGAGACCACGCAGAACATCGTCAACCTGGACGTCAAGCGCGGTTTCGACTGGGGCCTGGCGTATCCGGTGACAGTGGCCTTCGGCGCCGAATACCGCAACGAAAAGTGGAACCAGTCGCCGGGCGAAGTGGGTTCGTACCTGCAGAACGGTACCTTGGCCGGTGGCGCGCAGGGCTTCGGCGGATTCGCCCCCAGCGTGTCGGGCCAGTATTCGCGCAACAGCTATGCGCTGTACGCCGACCTGGAAGCCGACTTCACCGACAAGTTCTCCGCCGGGCTGGCCGGCCGCTACGAAGACTACGACGACTTCGGCAGCCAAGCCTCGGGCAAGTTGTCCGGCCGCTATGCGTTCACCGACAAGATCGCGTTGCGCGGCACGGTGGCCTCGGGCTTCCGCGCACCGTCGCTGGCGCAGCAGTATTTCCAGTCCACCAGCACCACCTTCCTGGCCGGCAACCCCAATCCGTTCGAAATCCGCACCTTCCCGGCCGACAGCAACGTGGCGCGCGCCTTCGGTGCCGAACCGCTGGATGCGGAAACCTCGCTGTCCTATAGCCTGGGCCTGGTGCTGCAGCCCACCGATGCGCTCTACCTCACCATCGATGCCTACCAGATCGACGTGGACGACCGCATCGTGCTGTCGTCCAACCTCACCGGTGCCGGCGTGCGCAGCCTGCTGGAAGCGCAAGGCATCTTCGGCATCAACGGCGGGCGCTACTTCACCAACGCGGTGGATACGCGCACCCGTGGTGTGGACGTGGTCGGCAGCTACCGCTGGCAGCTGGCCGCCAGCAGCGTGGACCTGACCGCCGGTTACAACTACTCCGAAACGGAAGTGCGCAATGTGGCGGCAAACCCGGCGGCGTTGTCGGCCAACGGGCTGAGCCTGGAGCGCATCGACCGCACCGAGCGTGGGCGCATCGAAGAAGGCTTCCCGCGCGACAAGTTCCTGGTCAACGGCAGCTGGAATTCCGAGCACTGGACGCTGGCGCTGGGCGCCACCCGCTACGGCGAATACAGCACGCGCCCGGCGGCGGCGGTCAACGACCAGACCTTCGGTGCCAAGTGGGTGGTGGATGCCTCGGCCAGCTACAAGGTCGATCGCTGGACGCTCACGCTGGGCGCAGACAACCTGCTGGACGAGTACCCGGACGAGAACAACTTCGCCAACTCCACCAGCGGGCAGTTTGCGTACAGCAATCTGTCGCCGTTCGGCTTCAACGGTGCGTATGTCTACGGGCGGATCAACTACCGCTGGTAACACGGCCAACGCCGCTAGCGACGGCTGACGACGGAACGCGGCTGCACGTTGATGTTGTGATGTTGTGCAGCGCTGCAGCGTCGACATCCAAGGTTTGACCACACGCCCCGGCCAGCCCGGGGCTTGTGCGTTTTTGCGGTTATGCGGTTATGCGGTTATGCGGTTATGCGCTTGTGACAGACGCACAAACAGGCGCAACCGCTCGCCGAATGCCGCTCTGCGTTGCATGACATGTGCACAGCACGCGCACCACAGGCTTGCCATCAAGCTGCGGTGCGCTGGCTGGCTGCCATGCGCGTCCACACAGCTCAGGCAACGCAATGACGGGGCGTACGCCCGATGCGTGCTAAGACCGGTACTCCTGTCATTGCCGGAGCACGCCAATGGAAGCATCGCAGCTGTGTCGCGGCCGCTTGATCGATCACCTGCATCTGGTGGTACACGACCTGCCGGCAAGCCGCCGCTTCTATCAAGCCGTGCTCGAGGTCCTGGGCATTCCCATCGGCGGCGACGGCGATGGCTACTTCTGGGCCGACGAACTATTCGTTTCCAACCGCGACACGGTGGCGCAAGGCGTGTTGACCGGTCGCCATCATCTGGCCTTCCAGGCGCGCGACGTTGCGATGGTGCAGGCCTTCCATGACGCCGCGCTGGCCAACGGTGGGCGCGACAACGGCGCGCCGGGTTTGCGCCCTTATCACCCGAGTTATTACGCGGCGTTTGTGCTCGACCCGGATGGCAACAACATCGAGGCGGTCTTCCACGGTCCTGCGCAACGCAGTGCCGATGCGGTGCAGATCACGTTTTGATGCACAAGTTTCATAACTGGTATCGATGCCCAAAATGGGGCAACGCAATCCGTTGCCCAGCGTAGGGAACTGCAATCGACGCCTCACTTTGGTGCACGATGACAACGTTGGCATAAGCATACGTTCGATGACAGTTGCATGCGGAACGTAACCAAAATTTGACATGTGGTTACGCGTGGTTAATGGTTGAGAACGTACCGCAGCTGCCGCAACGGACGCGGCCTGGGAGGGGGCCCACTGCGCTGCATCCGTTCCCCACTCGGAGTTGTTACCGCATGAATTGCAAGTCCAGTCCACTCGCAGTCGCTGTCGTTGTTGCCTTGTCGTTTTCCGCTTCAACCGCAGTTGCGCAGTCGCAAGCTCCCACCCAGAAAACCCTCGACACGCTGATCGTGACCGGCACGCGCGTGGCCGACCGCACCGTGGCCGAATCGGCATCGCCGATCGACATCATCTCGCCACAGGCACTGGAATCGACCGGTACCACCGAGTTGGCTACCGCGCTGTCACGCGCGATCCCCTCGCTCAATTTCCCCCGGCCCGCCATCTCCGACGGCTCGGATGCGGTGCGCCCGGCACAGCTGCGCGGCCTGTCGCCCGATCAGGTGCTGGTGCTGGTCAACGGCAAGCGCCATCACAGCACCGCGCTGATCAATCTCAACGACACCCAGGGCCGTGGCTCGTCGCCAGCCGATCTCAACACCATCCCGATCGCTGCGGTGGAGCGCATCGAAGTGCTGCGCGACGGTGCGTCGGCGCAATACGGCTCCGATGCGATTGCCGGCGTGATCAACATCGTGCTCAAGGGCAGCGGTGAAGGCGGCAGCGTCAATGGCCGCTACGGCAAGTACAGCGCTGGCGACGGCGAGCAGTATCAGCTGTCCGGCGACGCCGGTTTCAGCTTCGCCGGCACCGGCAAGGTGCATCTGGCCGCACAGGCCGGGCATTCGGATCAGACCAACCGCGCGTTGCCGTTCGGCGGCCGCGTGGAGCAGCGCTATGGCGACCCGGAAATCGACCAGGGCGCCATCTCGTTCAACGGCCAATACAGCCCCACCGATTACCTCACCTTCTACTCGTTCGGCATGGTCAGCCGGCGCGAAGTGCTGTCCAACGGCTACTTCCGCTTTGCCGGCGACAACCGCAATCGCCCGGAAATCTATCCGGACGGCTTCTTGCCGCAGATCTACAACGTCAGCAAGGACGTGTCGTGGGTCGGCGGCTTGAAGACCTCCACCGAAGGCGGCTTGAACATCGATCTGAGCTACAACTACGGCCAGAACAATCTCACCTTCGATGTGCGCAACAGCTTGAACAACAGCCTGGGCGTGACCAGCCCAACCGACTTCCATGCCGGTACGTTGGAAGTCACCCAGAACGTGCTCAACGCCGACTTCACCAAGACCCTCGATTGGGGCCTGGCCTACCCGGTCACGCTGGCCTTCGGTGCGGAATGGCGCGGCGAGAAGTTCAACCAGTCGCCTGGCGATGCGGCTTCGTCGGCCAACGGCGGTATTCCGTCTGCAAACGGCGCGTTGATTCCTGGCGCGCAGGTGTTTCCGGGCTTCAAGCTCTCCGATGCCGGCTACTACAACCGCAACAGCCATTCGGCGTATGTGGATCTGGAAGCGGATCTGACCGAGAAGTTCTCGGCCGGCCTGGCCGGGCGCTACGAGAAGTACAGCGACTTCGGCGACACCGCTACCGGCAAGCTGTCGCTGCGCTATGCGTTTACCGACAAGGTAGCGCTGCGTGCTACCGCCTCCACCGGCTTCCGTGCGCCGTCGCTGCAGCAGCAGAACTTCCAGTCGATCGCCACGCAGTTCCTCAACGTGGCCCAGCCCAACGGCTCGGTGACGGCGATTCCGTTCGAGATCGGCACCTTCCGCACCGACAACCCGGCCGCCATCGCGCTCGGCGCCGAACCGCTGAAGGCCGAGGAATCCAAGAACTACGGCCTGGGCGTGGTGTTGCAACCGGTCGAAAACCTGTACATCACCGTCGATGCGTACCGCATCGATATCGATGACCGCGTCGTGCTATCGGAGAACCTGACCTCCATCGCCGCGCGTAACTATCTGCAGGCCAATGGCTTCCCGGGCATCGGTGGCGGGCGCTATTTCACCAACGCGGTGGACACCAAGACCCAGGGCGTGGATGCGGTCGGCACCTACCGTTGGAACCTGGATGGCGGCAGCGCGGAGCTGACCAGCGGCTATAACTACAACAAGACCGAAGTAGAGAAGATCGCCGACAACCCGGCAGCGCTGGTGGCGATCGACCCGAATGCAGTCCGCATCGGCCGCGCGGAACTGGGCCGTATCACCGAGGGCACGCCGCGCGACAAGTTCTTCCTGGGCGGCACCTGGGCGCCGGGCAACTGGTCGTTCACCGGCACGGCCACGCGCTGGGGCGAGTTCAGCACCTTCGGCACCAACGCCGGCAGCGACCAGACCTACGCGGCCAAGTGGACGCTGGATCTGGCTGCTTCCTACAAGCTGGGCGCCTGGAACTTCACCGTCGGTGGCGACAACGTGCTCAACGAGTACCCGGACCGCCAGGAAGCCGGGCTGGGCACGCGCACCTACCTGCCCTACAGCAGCGCCTCGCCGTTCGGTTTCAACGGTGCGTTGGTGTACGCCAACGTGAACTACAAGTGGTAATCGCAGGCATCGGTCGCTAGCGACCGATGCTTCCCTTGCACGGCAGCGCAGTGCAGCGCGTTGCCGACTGCAGCGGTCTTGCGCCTGCACTCTCGCAACTGGGAGTGCGGGCAATCGAATCTTCGTTTCGCCGCTTTCGCAAGGACGCCCCGCAAGGATGCACAACGCGCTGCATGGCGCGTTGCAGATCGCCGGTATTGCCGCGCCTGCCGCTTTGCATCTGCAAAGACCCAGCATGCATGCCCGATCACCCCACGCAGTTGTCTTCTCCCGGTTACACGCACTTCACCGCTGCGTCCTTCATCCCCTTTGAGCCTTGATTCCCATGCACACCTCCAACGCACTCTCGCTGGCGATTTCAGTCGCACTCACCGTCTGTTCGTTCGCTGCCAGTGCGCAGTCGCAATCGACCCCGCCGCAGAAAACCCTGGACACCCTGATCGTCACCGGTACCCGCGTCAGCGACCGCACCGTGGCCGAATCCGAATCGCCCATCGACATCATCACCGAGCAATCGCTGCAGGCCACCGGCGCCACCGACATCGCCACGGCACTGGGCAAGCTGCTGCCGTCGCTGAACTTTCCGCGCCCGGCGATCTCCGATGGCAATGACGCCTCGCGCCCGGCCACCCTGCGCGGGCTGTCGCCGGATGCGGTGCTGGTGCTGGTCGATGGCAAGCGCTATCACACCTCTTCGCTGATCAACTACAACCCGTATGTCGGTCGCGGCTCGGCGCCGGCCGATCTGAACTCGCTGCCGATGTCGGCGATTGCGCGGATTGAAGTGTTGCGCGATGGCGCATCGGCGCAGTACGGCTCCGATGCCATCGCCGGCGTGGTCAACATCGTGCTCAAACACGGCGCCGCTACGGGCAGCAACAGCATCTCGGTCAACGGCGGCATCATGGACAAGGGCGATGGCGAGCAGAACGGCATCGACGGTTCAGTGGGCCTGGCCTTCGGCGGCAGCGGCGGCGACACCGCGCCGGGCTGGGTGCGGCTGTCGTGGAACTACCAGAACACCATGAGCACCAATCGCGGCGAAAACACCAACCGCGCCACCACCGTGCCGGGGACGCCCAATCCGGGCGGTGTGCCGTATCAGCGCCATGGCGACCCGGCGTCCAACTTCTATCAGGGCCTGGCCGCATTCGGCTATGAGTTCTCGCCCAATGTGGAGCTGTACGGCCATCTGAGCATGAGCCGTCGCGAAGTCACTTCCAACGGCTATTACCGCGCCGCCGACAACACCGCGCGCAACGTGCAGGCGATCTATCCCAACGGCTTTCTGCCGCAGATCTACAACCCCACCAACGACCGCTCGGCCGTGTTGGGCCTGAAGGGCAGCACCGAGAACGAATGGAATTGGGACGTGTCGGCCACCTACGGCAAGAACGACATGACCTTCAACATCCTCAACAGCATCAACACCAATCTGTACTACACCACCGGCGCCTCGCCGACCAACTTCAACTCCGGCGGCTTCGAAACCGAGCAGGGTACGGTCAATGTCGACGTCAACAAGTCCTTCGACTGGGGCCTGGCGTATCCGGTCAATGTGGCCTTCGGTGCCGAGCACCGTCAGGACCGCTATGAGATCACCGCTGGCTCGCCGGCTTCGTACTTCTTCGATCCCAACACCATCAATCCCGACACCGGCGCGCCCTACCCCGGTGGCGCGCAGGTGTTCTCCGGCCTGGAGCCCTCGGTGGCCGGTCGCTTCGGTCGTCATAGCAATGCGGTCTACGCCAACCTGGAAGCGGACATCACCGACAAGCTCTCCGGCGGCATTGCCGGGCGCTTCGAAAACTATAGTGACGCCGGCTCCACGCGCTCGGGCAAGCTGTCGGCGCGCTACGCCTTCAGCGATACGTTCTCGTTGCGCGGCACCATCTCCAACGGCTTCCGCGCCCCGTCGCTGGCGCAACAGAACTACGCTTCGGTGGTCACGCTGATCCAGAACGGCGAGCTGGTGCAGGTCGGCACCTATCGCACCTCCGACCCGGTGGCTGTCGCATTGGGCGCCCGCCCGCTGAGCCCGGAAAAATCCACCAACTACGGCCTGGGCGGCGTGTGGCAGCCCACCGCCAACTTCACCTCCAGCCTGGACGTCTACCAGATCCGCATCTGGGACCAGATCCTGTATTCGGATCAGCTGCAGCTTGCGCAGCCGATCGGCCAGGTGGCGGCGGTGCAGTTCTTCGTCAACGGCGCCACCAGCCGCACCCGCGGTGTGGACTGGATCAACAGCTACCTCGCCGATCTGGGCAACTACGGCAAGCTCAATCTCAGCGCCAGCGCCAACTACAACAAGACCACCATCCTGGAGCTGTCCAACCCCAACTTCGGCCGCGCCAGCCAGGGCCTGCTCACCGATGCCACGCCGCGCACCAAGTACATGGCCGCCGCGGACTGGTCGATCGGTGGATTCGCACTGAACTTCAACGCCACCCGCTACGGATCGATCAAGCGCATCAGCGACCCGGCCGACGGCAGCCAGGACCAGACCTATGACGCGCGCTGGCTGCTGAATCTGGCCGCCAGCCAGACCTGGGACGCGTTCACCTTCACCGTGGGTGCGGACAACATCACCAACCAGTACCCGACCAAGGCGCAGCTCACCACCGCCTACGACGACCGTGCCGGCGGCCTGCAATATTCGTCGCTGTCGCCGTTCGGCTTCAACGGCCGCTACTGGTATGGCCGGGTCACCTATCGGTTCTGATTCGGGAAGTGTGTTGGCTGTTTAGCGCCCGCGCTGATCGCAGACTCCGATCAGCGCGGGCGTGGTGCAGGCATCGCCGATCGCTTGGCGATGCCTGTCGCTGTCATCGCATCCACGCGTGTGCCAGTTCCTAACGCGCGGCTCGTGCAAGGCAGCACGCGTTACCTCACCACGACGCCGGCAAGGCATCCACGCCGCGCAGATTGGCGCGGTCATTCCATGTCAGCGTCTCAGGTTGCTCCAGGCGCAACGCCGGCAACTGCTCCAGCAGTGCAGCAAGCGCTGCCTCCATTTCGATCAAGGCCAGCCGGTTGCCCAGGCAGTGGTGAATACCGCCGCCGAACGACAACGCACGCCCTTCCTGTCGGCGGATATCCAGCACTTGCGGGTTGCTGAATTGCACCGGGTCGTGATTGGCCGCGCCCAGCATCAGATACACCATCTCACCTTCGCGCAACGCGCTCCCAGCGATCTCGAAGTCCTGCAATACCGTGCGCGCGGCCATCTGTACCGAGCTGTCGTAACGCAGGCATTCGAGTACAGCGTTGGGCAGCAAGGCCGGGTTCTGTTGCAGCAGCGCCAACTGCTCGGGATGCCGATGCAGGGCGACCAGTGCATTGCAGATCATGTTGGAGGTGGTTTCGTGGCCGGCGAAAAACAGCAGGATCACATTGGAGACGATCTCGTCGCTGCTCAGCCGCTGACCCTGGTCCTCTGCACGAATGAAGCGTGAGATCAGATCGTCGCCGTCGCTGCTTCGACGCGCTTCGATCACCGCATGAAAGTAGCTTTCCAACTGCAGATACGCCGCGCTGGTGGCTTCCAGCTCTTTGGGCGTCATCAACGGGTCGAACACCTTGGCCAGTGCGCTGGTGGCCTGCCCGACCGTGATGGCGTCGGCAGGATCGATGTCGAGCATGCGGCAGATGATGCTGATCGGCAGCGGAAACGCGAAGTCGCGCAACACATCGCACTGGCCCTGTGCGCGGAAGCCAGCAATCAGCGCCGCAGCAGTATCGCTGGCCACCTGACGCATCGACTCCATCTGCCGCGCATTGAATGCCTGGGTCATCAGCCCGCGCAGACGCGTGTGCACCGGTGGATTGACCATCAGGAACATGCGGCTCATGCCCTGAAACAGCGGCATCTCCACGGCGGCCTCGCCATAGCGCAGACGGATGCTCTGCAGATAATCGCGGCCGACGCGTCGGTCGCTGAGAAGACTGTCGACCACCGCGTAGTGGCCGGTCATCAAGCGGCGTTCTGCCACCCCCACCAGCGGCCCTTCGGCGCGCAGGCGTGCATAGGTCGGATATGGGTCCTGACGAAACTGTTCTGTTGCGAAGTCGCTGAGATGCATGACCTGGGCTCGTGAAGCCTGATCGCGGGGGAAGCGATTGAGGCGTGGCATGGGGGAGGGAGTGCAGACCGCTTGCGCGAAGCGACGCCTGGATTGTCAGCCGTCGTTGCGCATCTGCCTGACACAGGCGCGAAGCCGTGTCGTCAAACTTCAAACCCTGTGCGGCGGCGCCGTTGCGTCATCGCGCGTGCGCATCGATGACAGCGCGCGACCGCCTCCACAATTGCCGCGTTGCATGCGCAACGTCGCACGCGTTGCGCATTGCGCATTGCGAGACGCGCGCGTAGCCGCGTAGCGATCGATTCGCGCCTGTTGCAACCAAGGGCCAGCGATGGCGTGCACACGCAAACCACTGCCTGTGCGGGTGACATGGGGACGTGCAATCGGCCATGGTTACGTGGCGCGTCGTCACGACGCTATTCAGCGCTGCGGCTCAGTCGCAGTGCGCTGTCGATGGTGGTCGCTGTCGATGGATGTGCTATCGATGGATGTGCTGTCGGGCGACGCAGCGGCCGCAGCGGTCCGTCGGTTGGCAGTGCTGGCATCGGTTCGAGCGACCCGCATCACCGTCGCCAACGGATCGCCCCTCGCGGCCGCATGCGCTACGTGTCGCATCGCGTTAATCATGCGCTGTGTACTATGGGCGTCCGGCCAACCGGACCGCTCTGCGGCCCTGGTCCCCCGCGCCGGATTCCAGCACTTCATTCGCGATGCCCGCAGGCGCTGCCCGGCGCAGTTCGTTTGGCTGGTCACGCCGTTTCATCACTTCGGACACTCTCACAACGGATTGGAATGCACCACGACACCAGCCTCATCGACATCATCGCCGTCGGCCTCGCGGTCGCCTTCATCCTGGGCACGCTCGCGCAGAAGATGAAGCTCTCGCCGCTGGTCGGCTACTTGTTGGCTGGCGTCTGCGTTGGGCCGTTTACACCGGGATTCGTGGCCGATCAGACCATGGCCAACCAGCTGTCCGAGCTGGGCGTGATGTTGCTGATGTTCGGGGTGGGCCTGCATTTCTCGCTCGAAGACCTGATGGAAGTGAAGTGGATCGCGGTGCCCGGTGCGCTGGCGCAGATCGTGGTGGCCACGCTGCTCGGCTGGGCGCTGGCCTGGAGCATGGGCTGGCCGTTGATTCATGGCCTGGTGTTCGGCCTGGCGCTGTCGGTGGCCAGTACAGTGGTGCTGTTGCGCGCGCTGGAAGAACGCCGCCTGCTGGACACCCAGCGCGGCCGCATCGCGGTGGGCTGGCTGATCGTCGAAGACCTGGTGATGGTGCTGGCCCTGGTGTTGTTGCCGGCGCTGGCGGATGCGCTCGGGACCGGTACGCCAGCTGCGCATGACGGCGCGTCCAGCTCGCTGCTGGCCGCGCTCGGGCTGACCTTGCTCAAGATGGTGGCGTTTGTCGCGGCGATGCTGGTGATCGGCCGGCGAGTGATTCCGTGGTCGCTGGAAAAAGTGGCTGCGACCGGCTCGCGCGAGCTGTTTACCCTGGCCGTGCTCGGTATCGCGCTGGGAGTGGCGTTCGTGTCGGCCACGTTGTTCGGCGTGTCGTTTGCGCTGGGCGCGTTCTTCGCCGGCATGCTGCTCAAGGAATCCGAGCTCAGCCACAAGGCGGCCAGCGACTCGCTGCCGTTACGCGACGCATTTGCGGTGCTGTTCTTCGTGTCGGTAGGCATGTTGTTCGACCCGATGATTCTGATCGCGCACCCGTGGCAGGTGCTGGCCACCTTCCTGACAATCACCGTGGGCAAGTCGCTGGCGGCGTTTGTGATCGTGCGCGCGTTTGGCCATCCCACCGGCACGGCGCTGACCATTTCCACCAGCCTGGCGCAGATCGGCGAATTTTCTTTCATCCTGGCCGGGCTGGGCGTGCAACTGGCGATCCTGCCGGAGACCGGGCGCGATCTGATCCTGGCCGGCGCGTTGTTGTCGATCGTGGCCAACCCCTTCCTGTTCTCGTGGCTGGACCGTTGGCAGGCCAAGCAGGCGCAGGATGCACCGGCCAAGGTGGAGCCGGAACTGCCGCCCGGCCCGCCATTGCCAGCCGACGGGCATGCCATCGTCATCGGCTACGGCCGCGTGGGCAGTGCGCTGGCGCAGCTGCTGCGCAGCCGTGGCGTGCCGGTGCTGGTGATCGACGACAACGGCGACCATGTGGCCAAGGCACATGCAGCCGGCATTCCCGGCATCCGTGGCAGCGCAGCGGCAGACCGGGTCCTGGCCGAAGCACGTCCGGAGAACGCAAAAATCGCGATTCTGGCGATCCCGCAACCGCTGGAAGCCGGCGAAGCGCTGGCCAAGCTGCGCGCGATCAACCCGTCGCTGACCTTGCTGGCGCGCGCGCATAGCGATGCCGAGGTCAAGCATCTGCTCGAACACGGCGCCGACGGCGCAGTGCTGGCCGAACGCGAACTGGCCTACTCGCTGGCCGAGATGGTGATGTCCACGCCGCCGTACCGTGCGTTGAACGTGCCGGCGTCGTAATCGCCGCCGGGCGGCGAAGCCGACGACACTGCAGATAAAGCCATTGGGCAAACGTAGACATCGCGCCGCAGCACCACAGGTGCGATGCGCACCGGGCGCTAGATTCCTGCGGCAACTACCCCGGCCGAAACTCCAGGCGCTGCGCCGGCCCACTGCAGGAGTGGATGTCTGACAGACCTGCGCTCGCTGCGTCCGCCGAATTTGCAGGATGAGCGGTGCGGCCGGTGAACTGGTGAGTGACGCAGAATATCAGCGTGGCCTCACTGGCCGATATTGTCGTCGGTCGCCATAGGTTGCGCCCTTTGTCTCTACATTGGCGCAGAGCCTGCCGTCGCATAGGGTGACATCGGCTGCGTTGTAGGCGCGCAGTAATTCGGCACGCAACTGATTGTGACGAATCTCATCGCGATACTGGGTCAGCAACCATCCGCCACCAGCCAGTAAGAGCAGCAGACTCCCGATAACGACGGCCACACCCTTCCACAACAATACGCGCTGCCCGCGCTCGATGCGCTTAAGTTGATCGGACAAGGAGTGCGCGCCTTCACCGATCAAGTTACCAGCCTGCTGCAGCCGCTTCTCGAAACCGGCGACGGGTTGCTCCATTCCTTGCTGCATGCTCCGAATCAATGTATCGGGCACACGCTGCAGCGTCTGTTCCGCCGACCGGGTCATCACGCCAGGCAGCGACTGTGCAACTTGCTCCAGCTGTTGCGCGAGGCGGTTCTGCTGCTGTTCCAATTCGATGCATCGGCGCTCGAACTGCTCCATGAGCGAGGCTGCCTTGCTAACCAGCGCAAGCGGATCTTGTGCGTTCATCGTGCGTCCTGCCTTTCTCCTGATGACGACTACAGGCTGCGCGCGCCGACGCGCATCGTTTCCTGCTGTTGTGTCTCTGCCTGCTGCCGCTGCGCCTGCATCGCTTGCTGCGCGGCCTGCTGTTCGTGCTGGTTCACCGCATCGACGGCTTCGGCGCGTAGCGCACGGCCGGGCGGCTCGCTGGCCAATACCTGGGTCATCTGCCGGAACTGGTCGCGGTCACCGCTTTGTGCAGCAGCCAACATGCGATCAAGGAACGCGCCTGGATCTTCCCGCACCGATGGAGATCCGCCCCCCTGCGGTGCTACCGCTCGATCAACTTGCACGTCTTCCCTCAGCGGAACCTGCCATGCCTGCGGTGCATGGCTGCGCTCGCGGTCGCGCTGAAACTCCTGCATCTGCTGCTGCCAGCTCGGCGCTTCCATTTCCAGGCGCCCAACACCCGGCTCCACCGGACCACGCAGGTGGTCAACTCCATCGCGAACAAGGCCCGGCGCGCCTCGCGAATACAACGTCACCCCTGAGCGCAGCGCTTCTATGTCATCGCGATACTTTGCGATCATCGGCGCGTATTGCCGTGCCAGCTGCTGTGTTGTCGGGTCTTCCAGCACGGAGCGATCTGGTTTGCCAGCGCCATCGACCGGAAGGAAGTTGTGCATGCGGTGCGACTCGCCCAACCTGACTGCAGCAGACAAGGGATCGCGCGCGTCCAGCACACTGTTGTCATTGGCGTAATCGGACTTTTTCAGCGTAGCGATTTCATTCGGCGTGGCATAGATCTCGACCCGCCCGTAGTGCCGGCTGGCAGCGCTGACCGCATCGCCGGCCATGACGTGATTGATAACATCGTTGCCACCTTCCGGAATCCGCCGATCCAGACTGACCGCACCGTAGGCGTCGAAGGTCTGGCCCTTGAGGCTGAAGTGATGCGCGGTGACCTGCGCCAAATTGCCGCCGAGCGAGTGGCCTGCAACCGTCACATCGGGCGCTGGTTGGCCGGTACTGACATGCTTTTGTTCTGCGTATTCCAAGGCGTCCTTGGTGAACGCGATGGCGTCCGCTATCTGCGCATTGCGGCGAGTCGCGACCATTCCACCGTCGGCGAGTGCGCCGTCCAGGATGGGCTGGCGATCAAACTCGCTTCCTCGGTGGACAACTACCATTTCACCGGTGTCGACCCTCTCGTAGATCAAGCCTTGGTAGCCTGACGGCTTGTCCACGTATTGCAGACGTCGGACAGGCAAACCGCCAATATCTACAACAGCGCTTCGCTCTCCAGTATCTTCAGGCTTGTCATATGCATCGCGCGTCAGCGCGGCATACTGCTGACTAGTGAGGCTCACGGGGCAACCCTCTCTGCGTTGAGAGTTATGAGAAACAAGTTACTTCTATTTGGCTCTGCATATTTTTCAGCAAACTCTTCACCAAAGTCGACGTAACCTCCCAGCTTACTGCTGGGATATCCGCCTGACCAAAAAAATATCTTTTTAGACTTATCTTTATAAAGATACTCTTTTTCCAGACTAGGCGAAAAGACCGTTTCCACCTTACTCCCTGTTGCTTTTAGGGAAACGCCGAGACCTCCAAATTCCCAATGGCAGACACCCTTGCCGTAGTAGTCAGCATCAACCATGCCATCCGCATAAACCATCGCAGCGTAGGCCGTGCTATTGATCTTCTGAAAAACAATGGGTATTGCATGCTCTTTTGGCTTTGTAGACATACCTAACGACGCATCAAAAGGCGCGCACTGATCGCGGTTCGTCATATCGTAGAACGCTTTACCTAACACCTGCTCAAACGACCCCGGCGCATCATCGATAGTCATCGTAATCCGATAAGCCTGCTTGGGATGCGGATTCTTCCGGTAAACAGGATCGCCGTCAGCGTCACTCACCTGCTTATCCTGTGACTGCATGCTCGTCTCCTTTAAACCGCAAGCGCCCAATGTCATGGCGAGGGATACGCAAAGCAATAGGGCGTAGTTGCGACACATGGTGTTTTCGCCAATCAGCATCCTTTCGCAGGAGCCTACGCCGCTTCCATGAAGCATGCAAGATTCACTAACTATTACGTCTTTCCTTAGGTCTTTTCGGCATCAATTACACAAGTGTTATATCTCCAACACCCGGAATGCATTCATCCACGTGACGTTTGGCTGGAAAACGCAAACTATGGCGATAGGCTTAGAGCTCGCAACACTCAAACCAATTGCTACAGTTAAATCATGCTGCCACTCGTGTATGGCGATGCAACACTATCCAACGAATAGAGCGCATCTGTTTGGGTTCAACCGCTGCTAGAAACGCTGATCTTCAGCCTCCCTGCATCGTGGAGCCCAGGGACAATGGCAACGAGCGCAAGTGTCCTAGTCACGAAAAGTAACCACCCAACACACTTGATAATCATTCCCATCAAGAGCAGGATGAGCGCCCGTTTCCTTGGCAGCCTCTTCCATGGCGTACGCGGTTGGCGTTCTGAATGCATTGCCCAGCGTGCAGCTGTGCGAGCTGCTGGGCCGCATTGGCTATGGGTTTGTGGTGCTGGACCTGGAGCACGTGTTGCGCGCGCCGGACGAGCTGGAACACGCGATCCGCGCCTGTGAGCTGTCCGGCTGCGAGGCGTGGGTGCGGGTGCCGGAGGTGGACGAAAAACTGATCGGCCGGGTGCTCGATGCCGGCGCGCGCGGCATCGTGGTGCCGCGTGCCGAATCGGCGCAGCAGATGGCGCGCGCCGTCGCCGCGGCGCGGTTCCCGCCGCTGGGCCGGCGCGGGATCACCGGCGGCCGCGTCACCGGCTTCGGCAACGTCGATCTGCCCACGTATATCGCCCAGGCCAACCGCGACATCCGCATCGTACCGATGATCGAAAGCGCTGCCGGCGTTGCCGCGCTCCCGGAAATTCTCGCTGTGCCCGGCGTGGCCCTGGTGATGGAAGGCGCGCTCGATCTTGCACTGGACCTGGGCCTGGGCCCGCAGCCCACGCATGCGCAGGTGTGGGACTTGCTGCTGCAGCTGCACGCGCACTGCCGCGCCGCCGATGTGCCGTTCTGCCCCAATCCACGCACTGATGCGCAACGCGCGCACTGGCTGCAACAACCGGATCTGCGCTGGCTACTCGCCGGCGAAGATCGCGCCCTGATTCAACGCGCGCTGCGCGGCCATCTGGCCACCTTCGACGCGCCCGCCTCCCTACCCGCTTGCAGGAGCACGCCGTAGATGTCGCCGATCCGTTTGCACACCCTGACCCTCGCCATCGCCGCGGCCTGCTGCGGTCTGCCGCAGGTGGCGCTTGCCACTGATGCGCCGGCTGCCAATGAAGCCACTGTCGTCGATGGCCAGACACCGATCCGCGCACTGGACGCGATCCAGGTGCAGGGCAGCCTGCTTGGCCGTTCCAAACCGGATGACGTGCAACGTTACGCGGGCAGCCGCCAGGTGATCGACCGCGAGCAGCTGCGCACTGGCGGCAATCGTTCGCTCGACGATGCACTGCAACGTGTGCCGGGTATCAAGATCTTCGACGAAACCGGCACCGGCGCACTGCCGCAGATCATGTTGCGCGGCCTGTACGAAAGCCGCAGCGGCCGCGTGCAGGTACTCGAAGACGGCATCCCGCTGGCGCTGGCGCCGTATGGCCAGACCAGCTTGTCGTTGTTTCCGGTGGGTCTGAATCAGATCGATCGCATCGACATCGTGCGCGGCGGCGCGGCCGTGCAGTACGGGCCGAACAATGTGGGCGGGGTGATCAATCTGGTCAGCAAGGAGATTCCCAGCGAGTGGAGCACCACGCTGGCGCACAAGGTCACTGCCGGTGGCCAGGGCCAGTTTCTGCAGGACAGCGCGCTGAGCAGCGGCGGCTATCTCACCGACAATTTCGGCGTGCAGGTCGATGCCAATCGCACCTGGGGCGAGTATTGGCGTGCGCATAGCGATACCGACATCAGCAATCTGCGCGTGCGTGCGGAGTGGTGGCTGGACGACACCAAGTTGATCAAGGCCAGCGTGCAGCGGTATCTGGTGGACATGGATCTGGCCGGTGCGCTCAGCCCGGACGATTATCGGCGCGACCCGCGCCAATCCACGCGCCCGCTGGATAGCTTCAACGGACGCACCACGCGTGCATCGTTGAGCTATGAGCAACTCTTGGGCGATTGGGGGCCGATGAAGGATGTTCGGTTGTCCTGGACCAATTTCAGCGCGCGCAGCAGCCGTAATTTCATCGTCGGCATGCGTCAGGCCGCCACCGAAACCTGGCGCTCGGACCTGCCGCCGCAACTGCGCCAGACCGCGCCGCGCGACTTCCGCGTGGTGGGCAGCGAGCCACGGCTGAACTGGAGCATGGGCGAGGCCGGCGGCGTGCGTCAGCAGTGGACCGCCGGCGTGCGCGCGGTACGCGAGGACATCGATTTTCTGGTTGGCAACCTACGCTTGCGCGATGGCCTGTTCACCAGCGTGCGCGATTGGCAGTTCGAAGACCGTGCGTTGGCCGCCTATGTCAGCAATGCGATCACGCTGCCGGACGAGCGCATCACCATCACGCCCGGATTGCGCTACGAGCGCCTGGATTCGCGCTATTTCAACCGCACCACCGGGGTGAGCACGCTCAACCAGACCCGCGACGTGCTGCCCGGCCTGACGGTCGGTTTCCAGGCCAACGCGCAATGGTTCTTCTATGCGGACGGGCAGCGCTCTATGCGCGCGCCGCAGGTCACCCAGATCATCTTCGGCAACAATCTGGATGCCGAGCTGGCGTGGAATTACGAAGCCGGCACACGCTATCAACCCAATGACCGTACCCGCATCCAGGTCGGTGGCTACCTGATCGACTTCGATCAACAGATCCAGCTGGACAACACCACCCGCGTGTTCCGCAATCTGGGCAAGACCCGCCATCAAGGTGGCGAGGTGGAACTGCAATGGAGCCCGGAACAGCTGCGTGCGCTCACCCTCAACGCAGGCTACGCGTACCTGGATGCCAGCCAGGAATCGGGGGCGTTCCGCGGTTTCCGTGTGCCCTACACCTCGCGCAACCAGATCACCCTGGGCGGCAACTATGCGCTCGGTCATACCACTGTCGCGCTCTCCGGCTACTACTTCAGCAAGGCCTTCAGCGATGCGGCCAACACCTTGCAGGAAAACGCCATCGCCTCGGTGGGCCAGTTGCCCGCCTACATGGTCTGGAACACGCAGGTGAGCCATACCTTGTTCGAACGCGATGGACAAAAATTCAGCGCGTCGCTGGCGATCAACAATCTGTTCGACCGGCAGTACTGGTTCCGCGGCGTGGACACCAGCCCATGGGGCCGTCAGGCCGCACCCGCACGCACGTTCACTGCAGGTCTGGAGTACACGTTCTAACCGCGGTGCGCACGGTAGGCGGTAGCAACCAGCAAGTGCTACTCGCGCAGTTGTTCGTCGCCGCCACGCGCACCTGATCGAGGGTTGCACCGTTTTATCAGCGTCACGCTGCACGGAGCAGTAGAACCATACGACCGATGTACAGGGGCATCGGTCGCCTACGACGGCAACGGCGATCCCGCTGTGGCCGCCGCCAGAAACACGGCGTGCACGAAGCACGCATCAGCGCCGCAGCACGCGGCATTGCGATCG
Organism: Xanthomonas sp. WHRI 8932A; assembly: GCF_035012785.1. Taxonomy (NCBI): domain Bacteria; kingdom Pseudomonadati; phylum Pseudomonadota; class Gammaproteobacteria; order Lysobacterales; family Lysobacteraceae; genus Xanthomonas; species Xanthomonas sp. WHRI 8932A. The sequence continues at coordinate 61,089 of NZ_JAYGQQ010000016.1, read as the reverse complement.
ATGCATCGCAGGCCACCCAACGCCGATCATGGCGCCAGGCAGCCCGTTTCAGTACCGGTTTTCCCACCGCCCTGTCGAACGAGAACTGCCATGACTGCAACATCCGCTGCACCGTTGGTGATCCTCACCCATGTCTGCCACCCGGCCATCACCGACGGCTTTTTGCCGGCCGCGCACGCGCAAGGCGTCCCGGTGTGGCTGCTGACCGACCATCGCCTCGATCACCTGGCCTATTTCCGCGACCACCCTGCGCAGGCGCCGCAGCGGGTAATCGAATGCGATGTCTTCAATCCGCTGGGCGTGCTGGATGTTCTGCATGACGCCGGCATTGCGCCGCGCGCGGTCTTCAGCAACAGCGATCATCTGCAGACCAGCACTGCGCTTGTGGCAGCCGGCTTTGGGCTGCCGGGCAAGGACTGGCAGGTGTGTTACGCCGCCAAGAACAAGGCGGCGATGCGGCAACGCCTGCGTGCACGCGGCCTGCCCTGCCCGTGGTTCTGCACGCTGACGTCGGGCGCCGCAGTGCCAACGGATATCCCATGGCCGGTGGTGGCCAAGCCGCGCGAAGGCGTGGCCAGCCTGGATGTACGCCACTGCGCCGATGCTGCGCAATTGCAAAGCTATCTGGACGACCTGTGGCAGCGCCACCCGCAGCGCACCGTGTTGCTGGAAGGCATGTTGCACGGACCGTTGTTCACCCTGGAAACGCTGGGCGATGGGCACACGCTGCACGCCATCGGCGGTTTCAAGGTGCGGCTGTCGCCACCGCCGCATTTTGTCGAATGCGAAGCGCAGTGGGATGCGCACGTACAGACCCCGGTGATTGCGCAGGCACTGCAGCAGCTGCGCGCCTTCGGCGTCGGATTTGGGCTATGCCATAGCGAATTCATCCTCACTGACGATGGTCCGATGCTGGTGGAGATCAACTACCGCAGCATCGGCGACCGCCGCGAATTTCTGCTCGATGGCATGTTCGGCGGGCAATGGTTTTCCGCAGCGCTGGCGCCGCATCTTGGCCAACCGTTACCGCAGCTGCGTAGCGACCGCGCGCATGCCTTGCTGCGCTATTACGTGGCCGAGCGCGACGGCGAGCTGGTCACCGCCAGCGAAGACCGCCGTCATCACGATGCACACAGCGACGTGCAGTACCGGCGCATGCGTGCACCGGGCGAGCGCATCCAGCTGAGCCATTCCAACAAAGATTACCTGGGCGTGTTGAGCGCCGTAGCCAGCGATGCACAGGCGCTGCAACAGGCCGTGGTGCATGCCGAAGCGGGCCTGCACTGGCGCATCGACAACGCGCAGGTGCACGCATGAGCAGCACCGCCGACCAGCGCTACATCGCCACCCGCATCATCGATGCCTGCCTGCGCGAAGACCTGCGCGCGATCGTCAGCCGTGGCACGCCAGCCACGCCCGACGCAAGCGTGTTGGCCGCGTGGACCGACCCCAGCCCGGTGGACGGCTGGTGGCGCATCGCGCATCTGCCCAACGGCACGCTGTGGTTGCCGATCCATCGCCACGGCGTGCTGCAGGACATCAGCGCCTGCGGCGATCGCTGGATCGTGCAGGGTTCCGACGCTGCGTATGTCGAACAGGGCGCGCGTGCGTGGCTGCAACGCATGAGCGCCGAGCTGGATGTGCAGACTCAGGAGCTGCATCGTGCCTATGCCGACGAAGCCGAGTGCGCCGCAGCGCACCGTGGTCTTGCGCAACAGGCCTATGTCGCGCAGGCGCCCGCATTGGCCGAGGCGCTGCAGCATGACGACGCCGCCAAACGCGCGTACCGCTGCGACCAGCTGGCCAGCTACCGCGATCATCCGTTCTACCCCACCGCACGCGCCAAGGCCGGCCTGGACGCAGACGAACTGCGCCACTACGCACCGGAATTTGCGCCCACCTTCGCGCTGCGCTGGCTGGCGATTCCGCGTGCATTAGCCAGTTGCACCAGCGCGCCGCCAGAGGCGTTATGGCCGGACTTCGCCACCCTGGGCCTGCCGCCCGCGCTCGCCGCGACGCACATCGCCTGGCCGGTGCATCCGCTGGTCTGGGAGCGTCTGGAGCAGCCGGGCTTCTCGCTTCCACCCGGGACGTTGCGCGCACCGCAGGCCTGGCTGGAAGTGCGCCCCACCCTGTCGGTGCGCACGCTGGTGCCGCTGCAGCATCCGCATCTGCATCTCAAGCTGCCGATCCCGATGCGCACGCTGGGCGCATTGAATCTGCGCCTGATCAAACCTTCCACGCTATACGACGGGCACTGGCTGGAGCGCGCGCTACGCCGTATCGACGCGCACGACCCCGCATTGCAGGGACGTTGCGTGTTCGTGGACGAGTCGCATGGCGGGCATGTCGGCGACACCCGGCATCTGGCCTATCTGGTGCGGCGTTATCCGCCGCTGGACGCCACCACGCTGGTCCCGGTGGCCGCGCTATGCGCACCGATGCCCGACGGCCGGCCGCTGGCGCTGCATCTGGCCGACCGGTTTGCGCATGGCGATGTGCAGGCCTGGTGGCGCGAGTACACCGAACTGTTGCTTGCGGTGCATCTGCGGCTGTGGCTGCGCTACGGCATAGCGCTGGAAGCCAATCAACAGAACAGCGTGCTGGTCTATGCGCATGGCCAGCCCACGCGCCTGTTGATGAAGGACAACGACGCCGCGCGGATCGCCATGCCGCAATTGCGCGCGCAGCTGCCGGACATCGAGACCCTGGGCGCGCTGCAGGACGCACGGATCGCGGTGGACGAGACACACGCGCTGGCGCAGATGTTCTGCACCATCGTGCTGCAACTGGATCTGCAGGCGGTCCTCGAGGGTCTAGCCGACTGGCAGCCGGCCTTGCGCGCGCCGCTGGCTGCGCAACTGCAGGACCAGGTTGCGCAGACGCTGGCAACGCTGGATGCCGATGGCATCGACACCGCGCCCGCGCGGCGCCTGCTGGCCGCACCACGGCTGCCGGTGAAGTACCTGCTCAGCGCCGGCAGCCTGCTAAGCAAGCAGCTCACCGGTGCGACCGATATCAACAAGTTCTACGGCGACAGCGCACCCAATCCGTTCGGCAACGCGTTTGCGCACACACAGCCGCAACCGCGTCGCCATGCCGGTAGTCAGCAATGAAACGCATCCTCGCCCCGGTGCTGGCGGCCCACTATCTGGCGGCCTTCACCGCCCTGGGCATGCCGCTGTTTCTGCCGCAAGTCTTGGCCGAACTGGCGCCTACCGCGGCGGTGGGCTGGAGCGGCGTGCTGTATGTGTTGCCCACCTTGTGCACTGCGTTGACGGCGAGCACCTGGGGGCGATTGGCGGACCGCTACGGACGCAAACGCTCGTTGCTGCGCGCGCAACTGGGGCTGGCATTGGGCTTTGCGATTGCCGGCTTCGCACCCTCGCTGAGCTGGCTGGTGATCGGCCTGATCGTGCAAGGCACCTGCGGGGGCTCGCTGGCGGCAGCCAATGCATATCTGGCCAGCCAACCGCAGGCCGGCCCCTTGGCGCGCGCACTGGACTGGACGCAGTATTCGGCGCGGCTGGCGATGGTCAGCGCACCGGCGTTGCTGGGGCTGGCCCTCGCCTTGGGTCCGGCGCAGTCGCTCTACCGCGCGCTCGCGTTGCTGCCCTTGCTTGCATTTGCATTGACCTGGCGGTTGCCGGCGGATCAGCCCAACGCGCGTCCACGCGCTGCAGCGACGTCGTCGTCAGCCACCGAACCTGCAACACGCCCGTTGGCCGCCACAGCATCGTTGTGGCCGGCCTTGTTGCTCGCGCAGTTTCTGTTCTGCTTCGCGATGGTGGTGACGTTTCCGTACTTCATTCCCTATGCGCTTGCACGCGGTGCCGGTCACGACGCGCTTGCCGGCCTGCTCTACAGCCTGCCGCATCTGGTCTATCTGGTGGTGTTGCCGTGGTGGCGGCGCGGCGATGGCGAGGCATGGCTGATCCCGGGGCTGCTGCTGTTTGCGCTGGCCTGCCTGTGGCAGGCGCTGTTGCACGACGCCGTCGCGCTGGCGGTGGCGCGGCTGCTGTTCGGCGTTGGCATGTTGTTCGGCCTGCGCGGGCTCAATCGCAGCCTGGCGCTGGTCGCCAGCGGCCAGGGCGCCGGTCGCCTGTTCGGCCGTTTCGATGCCTGCGGCAAGTGGGCCGGCGTGGCCGCTGGCGCTGCAGCGGGTGCGCTGGCCCAGGCCGCCGGCCCCGCACTTCCTTTCCTGGCCGCTGCAGTGGCTGCGGCTGGCGCTGCGCTCACCGTTGCGGTGCGCTTTCCTTCAAGGAGAACTGCCGATGTCGCTGCACACGATGCATGACCCCTGGTACGACAGCATGGCCGATGCACAGGCCTGCAGTTGCTGGTTGAACTGCTACCTGCGCGAGTTTGCCATCCCGCAACGCGCAGCCGATTTCGATTACCGCGGGCTGGATCGCCCTGGGCCGCGCATGGCCGAGCAACGTTGGCTGCGCATCGACCTGGGCGATAGCGGCGCGGTGTGCGTGCGCATTGCCTACGCAGACCGTTTGGGCCGCTGCCGCTTCGCGTCCACACCGTTTCTCAAAAGTGCCGGCCAACCGTGGCACGCGCTCGACGCGCATGCGTTGGCGCGCTGCCTGCTGCAATCGCTGGGCAGCACGCAGGCGGTCAATCCGGAGCTGCTTGCGCAAAGCGCCAACAGCGTGGCGATCACTGCGGCGATGTTGCGCCAGGCACACCGCACCGCACCCACCGGCGATGCGATGATCGATGCCGAGCAATCAATGCTGTGGGGACACGCGCTGCATCCCACACCGAAAAGCCGCGAAGGCGTGGCGCTTGACCACGTGCTCGCCTGTGCACCGGAAGCGCGTGCGGAATTTCAGTTGTTCTGGTTCCGTATCGACTCACGCCTGCTGCGCGTGCAAGGCAAGGACGTGCGCGCCAGCCTGAGGCAGCTGTCCGGCAGCGACGATCTCTACCCCTGCCATCCGTGGGAGGCGCAACGCCTGCTCGACGACCCGTTACTGCGCACCTTGCAAGCGCGCGGATGGATCACGCCGGTCGGCCTGCGCGGCGATGCACTAAGGCCCACCTCGTCGGTGCGGACGCTGTATCACCCGCAGCTGGATTACTTTCTCAAGTGCTCGGTGCATGTGCGGCTGACCAATTGCGTCCGCAAGAATGCGTGGTACGAGCTGGAAAGTGCGGTCGCGCTGACCGACCTGCTGGCGCCCAGCTGGCAGGCACTGGCGGCGCAGGTACCGGGCTTCGACGTGATGCTGGAGCCTGCCGCCACGTCGCTGGATGTCGCGCAGATCGACCGCGCCCTGCACGATGCCGACCCGCAAGCCGCACGTGCGTTGTCCGAAAGCTTCGGCATCCTGTATCGCAAGACCATTCCTGCTGCGCAACGCGCACGTTGGCAGCCGCAGGTGGCCGCCGCCCTGTTTACCTGCGATGCGCAGGGCAACAGCGTGTGTGCCCAGCGTTTGCAGGCGCTGAGCAGCGCACAGATGGACCGCCACGCCGCCACGCTGCTGTGGTTCCGCGCCTATGCAGGCCTGTTGCTGGATGGCGTGTGGAGCGCGCTGTTCCAGCATGGCATCGCGCTGGAACCGCATCTGCAGAACACCGTGATCGGCTTTGCCGAGGGCTGGCCGACGCGCGTGTGGATTCGCGATCTGGAAGGCACCAAGCTGTTGGCTCACCATTGGCCGGAAAGCCGCTTGCAGGGTGTGGGCGAACGTGCGCGGCAATCGCTGTATTACACGCCGGAACAAGGCTGGAACCGCGTTGCCTATTGCGCGCTGGTGAACAATCTGGCGGAAGCCATCTTCCATCTGACCGAAGGCGATGGCGTGCTGGAAGTGCGGCTCTGGCAGTGCGTGGGCGAGCTCGCCGCACGCTGGCAACAACACCATGGCGCGCAGCCGGCGCTGCAAGGCCTGATCGACGGCGCCCCGCTGCCGGGCAAGAACAATCTCGGCACGCGCCTGCTGCAACGGGCCGACCGTCAGTCCGACTACACCCCATTACCCAACCCGATTGTACACATCGCCACCGCACGGCAGGTCGCCGCATGAGCCTGCACATCGATACCGCTGCAGTGATCCACGCGCTACCGCAGCTACGGGCGAGCAGCGATGGCCCGCTTTGCGCGTACCTGTACGATCTGGCCGCACTGCACGCGCATGCGGCCTGGATGCGCGCGCAGCTGCCGGCGCAGTGCGAGCTGTTCTATGCGGCAAAAGCCAATGCAGAGCCGCAGATCCTGCAGACGCTGGCGCCGCATGTGGATGGCTTCGAAGCCGCGTCCGGTGGCGAACTGGCCTGGCTGCATGCGCAGCAACCGCAGGCAGCGCTGCTGTTTGGCGGGCCGGGGAAACTCGACAGCGAGCTGGCCCAGGCCGCTGCCCTGCCCGACTGCACCGTGCACGTGGAAAGCCTCGGCGAGCTGCAACGGCTGGCTGCGATTGCGGCACACGCCAGCCGCTGCGTCCCGGTGTTTCTGCGCATGAACATCGCCGTGCCCGGCGCACAGAGCACGCGGTTGATGATGGGCGGGCAGCCCTCGCCATTCGGCCTGGACCCGCAGGATCTGGACGCCGCCATGCAGCTGCTGCGCGCCAGTCCGTCGCTGCGACTGGAGGGCTTTCATTTCCATCTGATGTCGCATCAACGCGATGCCGGCGCGCAACTGCATCTTGTTGCTGCGTACTTGCGCACCGTGCAGCAATGGCGGCAGACCTATGCGCTCGGGCCGTTGCGGGTCAACGCGGGCGGCGGCTTCGGCGTGGATTATCTGGCGCCGGAGTCCTCGTTCGACTGGGCCGGTTTCTGTGCCGGGCTGCCCGCGTTGCTGCACGAACACGGCAGCGCGCTGCGTCTGCGCCTGGAACCGGGCCGCTACGTCAGCGCCAGCTGCGGTTGGTACCTGATGGAGGTCTTGGACCTCAAGCGCAGCCACGGCGCTTGGTTTGCGATCGCACGCGGCGGCACCCATCACTTCCGCACGCCGGCCGCGCAAGCGCACGACCACCCATTCCGCGTGCTGCGCGGGACGCACGCGCCGGTCATCAGCGACACCCCGGTGACCTTGGTCGGCCAGCTTTGCACGCCCAAGGACGTCCTGGCGCGCAACCAACCCGTCGCCGCACTGGCCCCGGGCGACTGCCTCGCGTTTCCGCTGGCAGGCGCTTATGCGTGGAATATTTCGCACCAGCAATTTTTGATGCATCCGCCGCCGCAGAAGGTGTTTTTGCCGGCGATCGACTGAGAGCAGCTAACAAAAGGACTGTGCTCACCGCCAGGCGGGCGCGGCCGATGCTCGGTGCAGCATGGACCACGCTTACACTCCGGTTCCTCCGCACCGTCCATACCAATCTGACGACTGCTCGCTACGTTTTGTTGGCGGCTCTGAAAGCAACTCAGCGAGCATGTCGGCCCTGCGCATGCAGATGTTTCGCGCGAAGGCAACAGCTTGCACAATCGCTCTGCAACTCAGCTACGCGTGCGGCACTGCGTCCGTCACCTCAACCACGCTTTTGGATCGCCGCCACCGGCACCCGAATATCGGCGCGCAGAATCGCTTCGGGTGTTTCTTCCGGATCGTCCAGATACAGGTAATGCAGCGGTGCATCGCGCAGCAGGTAGCCGCTGCCGGGCAGCCAGGCAGCCAATAGTTGGTCCAGCGCATCTTCCAGCGCGGCATACGAACCCACGTGGCGCAGGACGGCGTGCGGTCCGCCGTCCAGACGGCGCAACTGCAAGGGCGCTGCTGGCATGGCCACTGCGTCGAACCCCACACCGCATTCGAACAGATGCGCGTGCGCCGGAACGTCGCGATGATCGCTCAGCGGCAATCCCACCAGACACTGCAGGCTGTCGACGATGCCGGCGCGCGCCGCCCAGGCCACAATCCGGCCGAAGCCGCGATCCAGGTCGTCGAATGCGCCGCGCTTGCGTAGCACCACCAATTCGAATGGCTCCAGCGTCTGCACGCTAACCTGCAGCGGTGCTGACGGGCTGTTTGCCAACGTTGCCGGCGTCGATAACTGCTGCAGCTTGCTGGCCCGCAATGCGGGCGCCGAGCGCAAGACGGTGGGACTGGCCTGCAGTGCGCTGCGGCAGGCACGCGCCAGCGCCTGCGGTGTCTGGTAACCCACCGCGAGCGCGACCTCAGTCACCGACGCATCGTCGCTGCCCAATAAATGCAGGGCTTGACTCAACCGCAAGCGTGCCACCGTGTGGCCCACGGCCTCACCGGTCAGGGCGCGATAGACCCGATGGAAGTGATACGGCGACTGGTGCGCGATGCCTGCCAATTCGGCCAGATCCGGCAATGCGGCGCCGCTGCGAATGCTGGCCTGCAGATGCGCGATGACGCGCTCCACGCCGCGTTGCCAACTGCTAACTGCTGAGTCTGCTGCATGCATGGTGTTGGCTCCCTGGTGACGGCATCAGCATCGACTGCATCGCGTGCCGGCGCGGTCCCGATCTTGCGGAATGTTGCACCCCATTGGACAGCGTGCGGCTCAACCCAGCCACAGCGCCAGCATCACCAGCACTGCGGTTTCGGTCAGTTCCACCAGCGCGCCGCAGGTATCGCCCGTCATGCCGTCCAGGCGCTGCATGCAGGCGCGGCGCCATAGAACGAAGATCAGTGCAGCAGTGCCGAGGCACAGAGCCGCGATCGCCATACCGGCAGCGATGCAGACCACAGTCGCCAGTATCAACGCCAGCCACAAGCTTGTACGTGGTGCGGCGACCAACGCGCTGCCCAGGCCGCCAGCGCGCACATATGGCGTGGTCAAAAAGGCCGCCACCACCGCGGCACGTGCCAGCAATGGCGCCAGCCATAGCGGACACGGTGCGTGCGGCAGCAATGTGGCCAGTGCGGCGCATTTGAGCAGCAAGACCAGTACCAGCGCGGTCACTGCCATGGGTCCGCTGGTGGGGTCTTTCATGATCGCCAGGGTGCGTGCGCGGTCGCCCATACCGCCGACCCAGGCGTCGGTCATGTCGGCCAGCCCGTCCAGGTGCAGGGCGCCGGTCAGCCAGGTCCATGCGCTCAACAGCAATGCCGCGCCCAATAATGGCGCGACATCGCGCAGGCACCACGCCAGGCCACACAGCAGCGCACCGAGCAGCAGGCCGACCGCCGGATACCACGGCAACGAACGTGTCTGCACGCCCGGCCGGGCGAACACCGCACCGGGCACCGGAATGCGGGTCAGGAAGCCGATCGCCGCGAGCAGCCCATCGATCATCCGGCGTCGTGTGCAGACTGCGGTGCTGCTGCCGGCACCGATGGCAGCGCTGCGGCAACGCCGTTGGCCGGTGGCCAGGCCAGCGGATGCAGCGAGGCGTGCGGCACCGCCAGCTCGGTCATGCGACCGAACCCGTTGCCGGCCACCATGCAGTGCACTGCACGGATAGCACCGCCATGGGTGACCACCAGCACGCGGCGCGCCGGGTAGGTGGCGACCACCGCATCCAGCGCCGCGGCGAGCCGCGCGCAGAACGCCTCGAACGGCTCGGCCTGCGGAGGCGGGTGGCGCAGCGGGTCGGCCCAGAAGCGGCCAAGCGCTTCGCCTTCGTCGCGATCGATCTCGGCCACCGGCACGCCTTGCCAGCGGCCAAAGTGATACTCACGCAGCCGTGCGTCCAGCTGCAGCGGCAAGCCGCGCGCGTCGGCCAGTTCGGTAGCGAAGGCTGCGCAGCGCTGCAAGGTGGACGACACCACCACCTCCCATTCGCCCTCGGCGGTGGCTGCGCGCAATTGCTGCCATCCCAACGCGGTGAGTGGGTCGTCGAGCTGGCCGCGATAGCTGCGCTGGCCGGTGTCGCCATGCCGCAGCAAGGTGATCTGCGTGCTCATGCGTCGGACACTCCGGCTTCGGCAAAAGTGGCCATGCCGTTGTGCAAGGCGCAGGCGCTGCGCAGCAGTGGAATCGCCACCGCTGCGCCGCTGGCTTCGCCCAGGCGCAGGTCCAGTTGCAGCAACGGCTCGGCATCCAGGGCGCGTAGCAAGGCGGCGTGGCCGCGCTCCTGTGAGCGGTGTCCGAACAACAGCCATTCGCGCACGCCGGGATTCAGACGGGTGGCCACCAGCGCCGCAGCGGTGGTGATGAAGCCATCTACCAGCACCGGAATGCCGGCCTGCGCGGCAGCGATATACGCGCCGACCAGGGCGGCGATCTCGAACCCGCCGAGCCGGCGCAACCGTTCCAGCGGCGTGGCGGCGTCGGCGTGCAAGGCCAATGCGCGGCTGATCACCGTTGCCTTGTGCGCGATGCCTTCGGCATCCAGGCCGGTGCCGGCGCCGGCCATCGCCTGCGGAAACTGCGACAACAGCGCGCAGCCTAATGCGGCAGCGGCGGTAGTGTTGCCGATGCCCATTTCGCCGCCAACAAACAACTGCGTGTCGCAACTTTTGGCCTGCGCGATGCTCTCCGCACCGGCAGCCAGCGCGTCGCGCAACTGGCTGGGCGTCATCGCCGGTTGCTCGCAGATATTGGCGCTAGAGGGTGCGATCCAGGCGCGACGCACGCGCGGCAATTCGCCGGGGTCGTTAACCACGCCCAGGTTCACCACTTCCAGACGCGCACCGAGTTCGCGCGCCAACACCGCAATGGCCGCACCGCCGCGTGCGAAATTGCGCACCATCTCGCCGGTGACCGCCTGCGGAAACGCCGACACGCCTTCGGCGGCAACGCCATGGTCGGCCGCGTACACCGCAATCCACACGCGCTGCACGGTCGGCTGCGCGTTGCGTTGCCAGGCCGCCAATTGCACGGCCAGTTGCTCCAGCCGGCCCAACGCGCCGGGCGGTTTGGTCAGTTGTTCCTGCCGTTCCAGCGCAGCCGCGCGCACGCGCGCATCCGGCACCGCGCATGCGGCAAAGATCCAGTCGCTACTCACAGCTGTTCTCCCTTCAACACCATCGGCAAACCCGCCACGACAAACACCACACGTTCGCACTGTAGCGCCAATGCCTGATGCAGCCGGCCGGCTTCGTCGACGAAACGACGCGTGAGTTCGCCCAGTGGCACGATGCCCTGCCCCACTTCGTTGCTGACCAATACGATCTGCCCAGGCAACTGCGGCAGCGTTGCGAGCAGTGCGTCGCGTTCGCGCGCAAATGCGCCAGCATCCGGTTGGCCCAGTAGGTTGCTCAGCCACAGCGTCAGGCAATCGACCAGTACGCAGCGATCGGGCGCGGCCAGCGCCTGCAGCGTCGCGGCCAATGCGATGGGTTCTTCCACGCACTGCCAATGTGGCGGGCGCTGGCTGCGGTGATGGGCGATGCGTTGCTGCATTTCGTCATCGAATGCCTGCGCGGTGGCCACATAGCACACCTGCTCGGCCGCGCTGGCGGCAAGGCGTTCGGCCAGTGCGCTCTTGCCCGAGCGCGCGCCACCCAGAATCAACTGCCGCATGCCGGTTCCTTGCTGGTGAGCCGCTTCAGCGCGGCGGTGTCTAAATGCGTGTGCACCGCATCGGCAAGACGGTCGAGCGTGGCCTCGCGCAACGCCGCCAGATCCAGCGGCGTTGCCTGCGCCAGGCCGGCCCATGCGAGTAACGCGGCCAGTGCCTGCGGGTGATCGAAGATGCCGTGCAGATAGGTGCCCAGCACCTGGCCGTCGTCGGAAATGGCGCCATCGCTGCGGCCATCGTCCAGCTGCACTAACGGCCGCGCCAACGCAGCGCCGGTGCTGAGACCGCAGTGAATTTCGTAGCCACTGGCAGCCGCATCTCCCAGCGCCAGCCGCCCGTGTACGCGGTGCAATTGCTTGTGCGGGTGCAGCTGCGTGTCCAGTGCCAGCCAGCCCAACCCGGCACTGCTGCCGGCCGGACCTTCGATGCCATCGGGGTCGTGGATCTGCTCGCCCAGCATCTGCAGACCGCCGCAGATCCCGAGCAGCTTGCCGCCATACCGCAGGTGGCGTGCGATGGCGGTGTCCCAGCCATGCGCGCGTAGCCACTGCAGATCCTGGCGCGTCGCCTTGCTGCCCGGCAGCACGATCAGATCGCAGGGCGGTGGCGTCTGGCCCGGACCGACCAGCTGCACCTCCACCTGCGGATGCGCCAGCAAGGCATCGAAATCGGTGTGGTTGCTGATCCGCGGCAGCACCGGCACCACCACGCGTAGCTGCGCGTGCGGCTTGTGCAGCGCCTGCCGTGGCAGCGCATCTTCGGCCTCCAGCTGCAGGCCGTGCAGATACGGCAACACGCCGAGCACCGGCTTGCCGGTTTCGCGTTCCAGCCAGTCCAGGCCCGGTTGCAACAGCGCCAGATCGCCACGAAAGCGGTTGATGACAAACCCGGCAACGCGTGCGCGTTCGCTCTGCGACAGCAAGGCCAAGGTGCCGACCAGATGCGCGAACACGCCGCCACGGTCGATGTCGGCAATCAGGATCACTGCGCAATCCACTGCCTCGGCATAGCCCATGTTGGCGATATCGTTGGCACGCAGATTGATCTCCGCCGGGCTGCCGGCGCCTTCCACCAGCACCACCTCGAAACGCTCGACCAGCCGTGCGTGAGAGGCCAACACCGCGGCAAGCGCGGTGGCCTTGTAAGCGTGGTAGCCCACCGCATCCAGCGTGGCGACCGGGTGCCCATGCACGATCACCTGCGCCCCGGTGTCGCTATTGGGTTTGAGCAACACCGGGTTGAAGTCAGTGTGCGGCTCTAGCCCGCAGGCTTGCGCCTGCACCGCTTGCGCGCGGCCGATCTCGCCACCATCGACGGTGACTGCCGAGTTGAGCGCCATGTTCTGCGGCTTGAACGGTGCCACCGCCACGCCCTGGCGATACAACCAGCGGCATAGCGCGGCCACCAGCGTGCTCTTGCCGGCATCGGAGGTGCAGCCCTGCACCATCAACACGCGTGCGCTCACGCCAATACCTCACCCAACGCAGCATCCAGGCGTGCTTCGGCGGCTGCATTGGGCGGCAGGCCGAAGCGCAGGCTGGCCGGGGTATCGAACAGGCGGGTCAGGATGCCGCGTTGCGCCAGCGCCGCATGCAACACGGCCGCATCGTCGCGCCGACACCATTGGAAAAACGCCGTGCCTGCGGTGGGTGCGATCGCATGGCTGCGCAACAGCTGCGCAAGCCGCTGCGATGCCGCGTGCAGGCGTTCGCGGGCCTGCGCATGCCACTGGGTATCTGCCAACGCCTGCTGCAGCGCCCAGCGGGTGGGGCCGCTCACGGTCCACGGCCCCAACTGCTCGCGCAGTGCATCCAGCAGCTGCGGCTGCGCGCACACAAACCCGGCCCGCGCGCCGGCCATGCCGAAGAACTTGCCGACCGAGCGCAGCACGATCAAGCCAGGCTGCGGGGTCTGCGCGCACACGCTGTCGTGCGGCGTGGCATCCATGAAGGCTTCGTCGATCACCAACCAACCGCCGCGTGCTGCCAGACGCGCATGCAGCTGCAACAGCACTTCGCGATCGAAGGTCTCTGCGCCTGGGTTATTGGGATGGATCAGCACCACCGCATCGAAGGTCTCCGCCGTCTGCAGCAACGGCCCCGCCGGCAGCGGTACGACGGTGTGGCCGGCGCGTCGCCACGCGTGTGTATGTTCGGCATACCCCGGTGCCAGCACGCCCACCCGGCTGCGGCTGCGCAACAGCGGCAAGGCCTGAATCGCCGCCTGCGAACCGGCGACCGGCAATACATGCGGCGCCCCGTAATAGGCCGCGGCGCTCTCGGCCAGACCATCGTCGTCTTCCGGCAGGCGCTGCCACGCCTGCTCCGGGATGGCAGGCACGGGCCAGGCGAACGGGCTCACCCCGGTGGACAGATCCAGCCAGTGCGACAGCGCAATCCCGTAAGTCTGCGCGGCGCGGCGCAACCGGCCTCCGTGTTCAAGCATGAGCGACTCCACGAGATGGTGCGTGACTGCACAGAGATTGCCGATGGTCGACGCAGCGCCTGCGCGCAAGGGAGTTGTGGCCGGTCATGGCGTCACCAGCGCCAACGCCAGTGCACAGAGCAACAACCACAGCAGCACCCCGGCACGCACCAGCAGCAGCGCACGGCGCACGCTGCCGGCGCTGGCCGGCATGCCCTCGCCCAGCTGCGGCCGTGTTTGCCAGTGGCCGTGGTACGGCGCTGGCCCACCCAGTTGCACCTGCAGCGCGCCGGCACCTGCCGCCATCACCGGACCGGCGTTGGGGCTCTTCCAGCCGCGCCCCTGCTGCCAGGCGCAGCGCATGCCGGTACGGCTGCGGCCGAGCAGCGCGTACGTCACGGCGGTGAGCCGCGCGGGCACCCAATTGAGCACATCGTCGATACGCGCCGCAGCGCAGCCGAAGTTGGCGTAGCGCGGCGTGCGATAGCCCCACATCGCATCCAGCGTATTGGACAGCCGATACAGCACTGCGCCCGGCGCGCCGAGCAGCACACCCCAAAACAGCGCAGCGAACACCGCATCGCTGCCGTTTTCCAACACCGACTCGGTCGCTGCGGCGGCAACCTGCGTGGCATCGAGCGCGGCGGTGTCACGGCTGACGATGCGGCCCACGGCCAGACGCGCCGCTGCCAGGTCGTCGGCCTGCAATGCATCGATCACCGGCTGCGCATGTTCGCCCAGGCTGCGCAATCCCAGCGCCAGATACAGCATGACGGCGGCAAAGACAGTTGCCGCCCACGCCGACCACCACCACAGCAGCGCTTGCAACGCGCCTGCCAGGAGCGTCCATGGCACCACCGCCGTGCACCAGGCCAGCACGCCTGCACCGCGACGATCGCGGTACAGGCGTGCTTCCACGCGCTGTGCCCAGTGGCCGAACAGCACCAGCGGATGCGCGCGCCGCGGTTCGCCCAGCAGCAGATCCAGCAGCACGGCGGCCGTGGCAATCACCAGCGCCATGGTGGGCGTCCCTGCGTCATGACAGGACACACGCCGATGCAGCTGCAGGCAATTGCACGCGCGTGGTCATGCCTACAACTCGATGCCGAGCTGCGCCTTGATGCCGGCGTTGAAGGCATGCTTGATCACGCGCATCTCGGTGACGGTGTCGGCGACCTCGATCAACCCGGCCGGCGCACCGCGCCCGGTGATCACCACATGCTGTCCGGGCGGACGCGCAGCCACGGCTGCGAGCACCTCGTCCAGCGCGATGTAGTCCTTGACCAAGGCGATATTGAGTTCGTCCAGCAGCACGAAGTCGTAGCGCGGGTCGGCCAGCATGCCGCGCGCCAGTTGCCAGGCGGCCTGCGCAGCGGCGATATCGAGTGCACGGTCCTGGGTTTCCCAGGTAAAGCCTTCGCCCATCACGTGGTAGTCGAGCAGATCCGGAAAGCGGCGGAAAAACGCTTCTTCGCCGGTGGAAAACGTGCCCTTGATGAATTGCACCACGCCGCAGTACAGGCCATGCCCGAGCGAGCGTGCCAGCATGCCGAAGCCGGACGAACTCTTGCCCTTGCCATTACCGGTATTGACCAGCAGCACGCCACGGTCGATGACCGCGCGTGCGATGCGTCGGTCCACCAACTCCTTCTTGCGCTGCGCGCGTTCGCGGTAATGCGCGTCGTCGTGTTCGGGTGTGCTCATGCGCTTGCTCCAATCGGGTGACGTGTGGCGATGCCACGCAGTACAGCCAGCAACGCGAAAGCGACGCCGACATAGCCTGCCAGTGTGCCGAGTGCGTGCGGGTAATAGTCAGGCACGCGCGCGAGAAACCCGCCCAGCGTGGCCTGCGGATAACGGCCGGACAAGAAGTAGAAGCCGCCCTTGGAGAGCAGATACGCCAGGCTGCCGCTGAGCAGCACTGCGCACAGCAGGCGGGCCGCATCGCGCCACACGTCGCGGTGCAGCTGCAAGGCATACACGCGCCCACCCAACCACAATGCCGCATACGCCAACGCCAGCGCCCAATAGGCCGGCGACAGACACCAATCGCTGATGCTGCCGGAGACCAGGCCGATCAGATCCAGCGCAGACGCCACCCCGAACAGCAGCGGCAGCATCCACCGCGGGCGCAGCAAGGCACCAGCCAGAAAAAACACTGCCCAGGATGCGCTGGGCAATGCATCCACGCTGGCGAAATGCTCGCCGCGCGTGCACACCATCAACAACACCAGCGCGCTACCGCACATCCATGCGGCGGCGCCTTGCAGTGGCGCGCGTGCCGGCGTGCGCGTTTGCCGTGCAACCGTCATGACCGCTCCAGCGGGGCCGATAACGGCGCTGCAGTGCGCGCGGCACGCCAGCGCAATACACACCACGCACCGGCAAGCGCAACCGCCAGATACAGCGCGGTGGTGCGCACGAACAACGCACCCCACTGCGCTGCGCGCTGCAGATACTGCGCCCAATGCGGCTCGGCATAGCGCCCGCCCCACCAGTAGAACGCGCCGTTGGAGATCAGGAACGACACCACAGCGGCCAAGATGCCCAGCCCCCACGCAATACACATCGACCTCGCATCCGGGCGAAGGCGCGCGTGATAGGCCCGGCCGGCGTACCACAGCACCGCGTACGCCAGCGGCAGTGCCGCGTAGGCGGCGGTGATGCAGAAGTCGCTGACACCGGCCACCGTGACCGCGGCCCAATCGATCACCACCGACAACACCAGCAGGGCGACAAAAAACGCATGCCGTCGCAGTACCAGACCGCCTAGAAAGAACACCGCCATCGACGCATCCGGCAGATGCAGCCAGTCGCTGACGTGATGGAAGCGGGTGGCAGTCATCACCAGCATCAAGCTGATGAAGACAGCACGTTCGGCGGGACGGGAGAGCGGGGTCATCGGTGTTCCTTCGAGTACAGACGCAGATGCGCTAGCAGTGGAGACAGGCAAACGGGAGATGCTGCAGTGTACGAGTGGCACATTGCTACTGATGCTGCCGGGTCACTGGCGGTCCGGCTGCAGCCGTTTGCTCAGTGGTGCGTTGGAGCGATGCACTGCCACCAGTGCGAGGAGTTGCGCGATGCTGCGGCCGGTCGCTATCGGCTGCATGCATCCCGCCATCGCACATGCACCGGCTGCCCGCGCGCTACTGCGCCGCCTGGTAGCGGAAGGT
Source organism: Xanthomonas sp. WHRI 8932A (assembly GCF_035012785.1). Taxonomy (NCBI): domain Bacteria; kingdom Pseudomonadati; phylum Pseudomonadota; class Gammaproteobacteria; order Lysobacterales; family Lysobacteraceae; genus Xanthomonas; species Xanthomonas sp. WHRI 8932A. Next base: position 44,089 of record NZ_JAYGQQ010000016.1, on the reverse strand, counting down.
GAGCAGATAGTTGCGCCCCGGCTGCGCATACCAGCGTGCGGTCTCGTACTGGCGGTCGAAGACATTGTTTGCGGTGAACTGCACCTTCCAGTCCGCGTCGATCGCATAGCTCACGCGCAGATCCAGCAGGCCGTAGCCGGCCAGCCGCTCGGTGTTGGCCAGATCGTCGTAACGCTTGCCGGAACCGAACAGGCTGGCGCCGACGCTGAAGGCACCGAAGCTGCGGTCGGCATCGATGCGCCCGCTCTGCCGCGCGCGCCGCGGCAACCAGTTGCCGTGATTGACCTCGCCATCGGCCTGCGGCTGTAGCCAGGTCAGCGCGCTGCGCACGGTCCAGCCGGCCAGCTGGGTGTCGTAGCCCGCTTCCACGCCGCGAATGCGCGCCTGGTCGATGTTGTTCGGCTGCCCGAACGGATGGGTGGCATCCACCAGCGAGGCGTCGTAGGCAATCAGATCGTCGATGCGGGTCTGGAAGGCATTGAGCGTCCAGGTGCCCCAGGCGTAGTTGCCGCGCAGCCCCAGCTCGGCGCTCTTGGAGGTCTCCGGCCCCAGCAGCGGGTTGCCGTAATCCGGGTAGTACAACTCGTTGAAGGTGGGCGCCTTGAACGCAGTGCCGTAGCTGGCGGTCACGCGCAGATGCTCGGCGAAGTCCCAGCCCCACAACAGGCTGCCGGTGGTCTTGCCACCGAACTGGCTGTTGTCGTTGCGACGCAGGCTGGCCTGCAGCGACTGGCTGCCGAAGCTCTGCTGCCACTGCGCAAATGCGGCGCGGTCGATGCGGCTATCGGCGTCGTAGGTGTCGCTGCTGGCGATGGCGTCGCGCTGCCAGTCGAAACCGACCGTGAGCAGGCCCGGCCCGGTGTTGACGTCGGCCTGCAGCGAGCCCTGCTTGCGGCGTGTGTCGTAGGTCGACAGGTACGCACCCTCGTAATACGCGTCGCTGAAATCGGCGCTGCTGCCCAGGCTGGCGGTGAAGGTCAGCGCATCGCTGGGCGCATAGCGCACGCGCCCGCCCACGGCCTGCTGCACGCCCTTGGACAGATTGCCGCCGAAAGCCGAGCCGTCGTATTCGTTGCGGCTCTGCGCGCGCAGAGCGTGCACGTCCGCATCCCACTGCCGATTGAAGCGCCAGCCGCCCTGCGCGCTCAGCGAATCGTTGCGGTAACCGTCGCGGTCCGGATCGTAGGCACTGGAGCGGGTGTCCAGATACGCATTGATGCCATCGGTTTCGTCATGCGCGGCGTTGACCGAATACCAGCCGCCGGCTTCGCTCAGATCGCCCTGGCTGCGTCCGGCGACACCGGCGCCATAACGGCGCGCATTGTCGCTGCCGGCTGCCACGCTCAGCGTCGGCACGAAGCGGCCTTGCGGGCGACGGGTAAAGATCTGGATCACGCCGCCCAATGCTTCGGAGCCATACAGGCTGGAAAACGGCCCGCGCACGATCTCGATGCGCTCGATCTGCTCGATCGGCAGATCCTGTAACGCCGCACCGCCGGCGGTGGCCGAGCCGATGCGCACGCCGTCGATCAGCACCACCAGATGATCCGATTCGGTGCCGCGCAGGAACAACGAGGTCGCCTTGCCCGGGCCGCCGTTATTGGCCAGCGACACCCCGGCTTCGCCACGCAGCAGGTCCTGCAGCGAATTGATCTGGCGGCGCTCGATCTGCGCGCGGTCGATCACCGTGACCGGCGCCAGCGTCTGGTCCTGGGTCTGCGCGGTCCGCGAAGCGGTGACCACCACTTCGTCGAGATCGATGGCGGCTTCGGCCTGGGCGAGATTGATCACGCACAGCGACAACCCCGCCGCCAACACGGCGCGAGATGGCAAAACGGAAGAAAGGGACATCTACTGCTGCTCCTGAAACCGCGCCGACCCGCGCGGGGGCAATGGGGCGACACGCAGCAACGGGCCAGCCGCCCGACGCAGCAGCATCGGACGCGCAAGGCCACGCCCACCGCGTGCCGGGTCAATCCCTCAGGCCGGTCTCCGGGCTTGCGAGCGGAAGCGGATGCTTCCCGGGTCTGCGCCTTCCCATGCAAAGCACAGTGGCGTGACATGCAGACCCTTGTCTCGCCCACCGTTGCGGGGGCAGCTCCGGAATTGCGACTCGCCCAAGGCGATGCGCGCACCGGATTCCCGTTTAAACCACCGGCCAGCCGGCAGTCACCTCAGGGGCGCGCATGGTAGCAGGATTGGCTGGCGCCTCAGCGGTCTGGTGCGACCGACCAAGCGCAGCGCGTCGTCACGCGCCGGGATGGTGACTACTGATTCCTTCTCGCATCGGGAGAAGGAGGTGCGCAGCGCCGGATGAGGGGACGCAGCGCAGCCTCATGCCATGTGTGGAAGCAGCATGCTGGGATTACTTGTATGTCCGCCACCGAGCTTGATCTCGCACATATGCGTGGGCTTCGCCCCCGTAATTGAGATCGCGCGCCCACACACCCGCTCCGCGCCCCAGCCCACGCTTGCGCTTGCGCTTGCGCTTGCGGCGCGTGCGCTCCAAGGCCACCCGCGCCCATCGCGCGCAAACTATTCCTCCTCGCCCCGACGGGAGAGGGGCGAGCCGTTCCCGGCGGGAGAAGGGCTTCAAGCCAAACTTCATTCGCGTGTCCAAAATTTCCGGGTCATGGAAGCGACGTCCCGAGGCGGCAGCGCGGCTGGGGATTGGCGGAGAGCGGCACAAGGATGTGCCGCGGCGGCGAGTCAGACAGGATGTCTGACCGAGCCGAAGAGCCAATCCCCGGCCGCGCTGCCGCCCTTACCGAAGCCAGTACCGGCGGGCACCGTGCTTTGCCATACCCAGCCCAACCCCGCTCCGCGCTAGCAGTACGAGCGCCCCAAGATACGCGCGACGGTGGCGCGCACGCCGTGCCTTGGTATCCGACGGGAGCGCTGTTCCAAGAGTGGCCAACAAAACGTAGCGAGCAGTCGTCAGGTGGGTGTGGACGGCGCGGAAGAACCGGAGTGGACGCGTGGTCCATGCCGCACCGAGTACCGGCCGCGCTCGCCTGGCGGTGAGCACAGTCGGCGTGTTGGCTGCGCTAAAACCTCACGCTCCCTGTAGCGCCTGCTCCAGATCCGCCAGCAGATCGTCGATATGTTCGATGCCGATCGACAGGCGCACGGTGTCTTCGCTGACGCCGGCATGTTCCAGTTCGGCCGGATCAAGTTGCCGGTGCGTGGTGGATGCAGGATGCGTCGCCAGCGATTTGGCATCGCCGATGTTGACCAGCCGCGTGAACAACTGCAGCGCATCCAGAAACCGCGCACCCGCCGCACGTCCACCGGGCAGGCCGAAGGTCAGCACGCCCGAGCCGTGCCCGCCCAGATACTTCTGCGCCAGCGCATGCTCGGGGTGATCCGGCAACGCAGCGTAATTGACCCAGGCCACCCGCGCGTGTTGCTGCAGATATGTCGCAATCGCCAATGTGTTGGCATTGATACGCTCCATGCGCAGCGGCAGGGTTTCGATGCCTTGCAGGATCAAAAACGCATTGAACGGCGACAACGCCGCCCCGGTATTGCGCAGCGGCACCACGCGCGCGCGGCCGATGTAGGCGGCCTCGCCCAACGCGTCGGTATACACCACGCCGTGGTAGCTCACGTCCGGCTCGTTGAGCCGCGGAAACCGCGCCTTGTGCTCCGCCCACGGAAAGCGCCCGCTGTCCACGATGGCGCCACCGATACTGTTGCCATGCCCGCCGAGATACTTGGTCAACGAATGCACCACGATGTCCGCGCCGAAGTCGATCGGCCGCAGCAACGACGGGGTGGCCACGGTGTTGTCCACGATCAGCGGTACGCCATGCGCATGCGCCACGGCCGCCACCGCTTCGATATCGGTGATGTTGCCGCGCGGATTGCCGATCGACTCGACGAACACCGCCTTGGTACGGTCGTCAATCAGGCCGGCAAACGCCTGCGGGTCGCGATAGTCGGCAAACCGCGTACTGATGCCGAACTGCGGCAGCGTATGCGCGAACAGATTATAGGTGCCGCCATACAACGCACTGGACGACAAGATGTTGTCCCCCACCTCCGCGATGGTCTGGATGGCGTAAGTCACCGCCGCCTGCCCCGACGCCAGCGCCAGTGCGCCGATGCCGCCTTCCAGCGCCGCGACGCGCTGTTCCAGCACATCGTTGGTCGGGTTCATGATGCGGCTATAGATATTGCCCTGCACCTTCAGATCGAACAAATCCGCGCCGTGCTGGGTATTGTCGAAGGCGTAGGCAACGGTCTGGTAGATCGGCACCGCCACCGCGCGCGTGGTCGGGTCGGGGCGATACCCGCCATGCACAGCGATGGTTTCGGGCTTCCACTGCGGGTCGGTCATGGTGCGGCTCGCTCTCGGAAAGAATGCCGACCATAGCCGGGACCGCACGTCCGTTTGCAAACGCGCAGTGATGAACTCATGCCGCCCGGTTGTAAGCACAGCCGTGCACTGCCTGCGCCATCCACCTAATGCAACCTGATGAGCCCGGCCCTGCTTGCCGATCGGCGACGGCGAACAGCGCAAGCGTGGTGGCGTATCCGGGGGCGGGACCGTGACGGCATGGATGCCGCTACCGAGCCTCCATGGACGGATGCACGGCGTGTCCCGACGCCGGATGCGACACCGCGCACCGACCAACCCAACACGCGCAACGCCTGCGCATTTACTGCGAACGCTTCGGTCAGTGAGGGCGCTTGCACGCGTATCGGCGGTTGTGGTCGGTGGCTGAGGCACCGGCGATAGCTGATTCGTCGATCGTTCGTTGCAACGTGGCCTGAGCTGACGCATTGCTTGCAACGTCATGGAGTGAGCCGATGCGCCCTGCGCCTTGCCCAGCTTTCAGACCTTGGGTCGAAGACGGCGCACTCTGACCGAGGCATTCCGTCGTTGCAACCGCAGGCCTGCGAAAGCTGCCGGCGCGACCTGCCGCAGCCTGGATGCGCAGGCAGTCTTAATGCCTGGTGGTTTGTAGAAAGACAGGGCATGTCCGCAGCTAAGGCTCAGGGATAACCCACTAACGTAAACGGGCACTGCCTGCGCAGTGCCCGCTATTGCGTCAACCGTTGGCGCCGGTGCGTGGAGATGCCCACAGACGGTGCTTCGTCGCTATGGCTCCGATGCGATTGGCGGTACGACACCCACCCATCGCCCAACCTCATCAGCCCTTCGTAAACGCCAGACGCCCGCCCTCGACACGCACGCGCACGGTGTCGCCGCTAATGTAATGCCCGGAGAGGATCTGCTGGGCCAGCGGGTTTTCCACCTGCGACTGGATCGCGCGCTTGAGCGGTCGCGCGCCATACACCGGGTCGAAGCCGACGTTGCCGAGCAGATCCAGCGCGGCATCGTCCAGATCCAGCTTGAGTCCGCGTTCGGCCAGGCGCTTTTCCAGGCCCTGCAACTGGATGCGCGCGATCGATTTGATCTGCGCCTTGTCCAGCGGATGGAACACCACGATGTCGTCCAGCCGATTGATGAACTCCGGGCGGAAATGCGCCTGCACCACGCCCATCACCGCGGCCTTCATCTGCGTGTAGGCCTCGGCACTGCCGTCGCCGGAGAGCTCCTGGATCTGATGCGACCCCAGGTTGGAGGTCATCACGATCACCGTGTTGCGGAAGTCCACGGTGCGGCCCTGACCATCGGTCAGACGGCCATCGTCGAGCACCTGCAACAGGATGTTGAAGACATCGGCATGCGCTTTTTCTACCTCGTCGAGCAGGATCAGCGAATACGGGCGGCGGCGCACCGCTTCGGTGAGATAGCCGCCTTCTTCATAGCCCACGTAGCCCGGAGGCGCGCCGATCAGGCGCGACACCGAATGTTTCTCCATGAACTCGCTCATGTCGATGCGGATCATCGCTTCGGTGCTGTCGAACAGGAAGTCCGCCAACGCCTTGCACAACTCGGTCTTGCCCACGCCGGTCGGCCCCAGGAACAGGAACGAGCCACTCGGACGATTGGGGTCGGACAAGCCGGCACGCGAGCGACGCACCGCATCGGACACCACCTTGATCGCCTCGTTCTGCCCGACCACACGATGGTGCAGTTCGTCTTCCATGCGCAGCAATTTGTCGCGCTCGCCTTCGAGCATCTTGTTGACCGGAATGCCGGTCCAACGCGACACCACTTCGGCAATTTCTTCGGCGGTCACGCGGTCCTGTACCAGCTTGAAGTCGTGATGCTCCACTTCGTTGGCCAGCAGCATCTGCTTTTCCAGCTGCGGCAACACGCCGTACTGGATCTCGCTCATCTTGGCGTAGTCCTGGCGACGCTGCGCCGCTTCCAGCTCCAGCTTGGCGTGCTCGATCTGCTCCTTGACCTTGGTGGTGCCCTGCAGCGCAGCCTTCTCCGACTTCCACAGCTCGTTGAGGTCGTAGAACTCGCGTTCGAGCTTGTCGATATCGGTTTCCAGATCGGCCAGGCGCTGACGCGAGGCGTCGTCCTTTTCCTTCTTCAACATCTCGCGCTGGATCTTGAGCTGGATCAGCCGGCGCTCCAGGCGGTCGAGTTCTTCCGGCTTGGAGTCGATTTCCATGCGGATGCGCGATGCGGCCTCGTCCATCAGGTCGATGGCTTTATCCGGCAACTGGCGGTCGGTGATGTAGCGGTTGGACAAGGTGGCCGCCGCCACGATGGCCGGGTCGGTGATCTCTACACCGTGGTGCACGGCGTAGCGTTCCTTCAAGCCACGCAGGATGGCGATGGTGTCTTCCACCGTCGGCTCGCCCACAAACACTTTCTGGAAGCGACGCTCCAATGCCGCATCTTTTTCGATGTACTTGCGGTATTCGTCCAGCGTGGTGGCGCCGATGCAATGCAGCTCGCCGCGCGCCAGCGCCGGCTTGAGCATGTTGCCGGCGTCCATCGCACCATCGGCCTTGCCCGCGCCCACCATGGTGTGCAACTCATCGATAAACAGGATGATCTGGCCTTCGTTCTTCGACAGGTCGCTGAGCACCGCCTTCAAGCGCTCTTCGAATTCGCCTCGGAACTTGGCACCGGCAATCAGCGCGCCCATGTCCAGCGACAGCACCCGCTTGCCGCGCAGACCTTCGGGCACTTCGCCGTTGATGATGCGCTGGGCCAGGCCTTCGACAATCGCAGTCTTGCCCACGCCGGGTTCGCCGATCAGTACCGGGTTGTTCTTGGTCCGGCGCTGCAACACCTGGATGGTGCGGCGGATTTCTTCGTCGCGGCCGATCACCGGATCCAGCTTGCCGCTCTCCGCACGCGCGGTGAGATCGATGGTGTATTTCTCCAGCGCCTGGCGCTGCTCTTCGGCATTTTCCGATTGCACGGTTTCGCCGCCGCGCAGCTTGTCGATGGCCGCTTCGATCTTCTTCTTGTCGCCGCCGGCCGCGCGCAGTGCCACGCCCAGCGGGCTGGCATCGTCGGCGGCGGCCAGCACAAACCACTCGCTGGCGATAAAGGCATCGGCATGTTGCTGAGCGAGCTTGTCGGTCTGGTTGAGCAGGCGATTGAGATCGTTGCCGATCGACAGATTGCCTTCCTGCCCGGAGACCTTGGGCAAGGTATCCAGCGCCTCGCCAAGACGCTCGCGCAGCGACGGCACGTTGACCCCGGCCTGCGACAGCAGCGGGCGCGTACTGCCACCGCTCTGGTCGAGCAGCGCGGCCAGCACGTGCACCGGCTCGATGATGTTGTGGTCGCGGCCCACGGCCAGCGACTGTGCGTCGGCCAGTGCCTGCTGGAACCGCGAGGTGAGCTTGTCCATCCGCATGGGAAATCCTCTGAACGGGTGGCCGGCAACGCCGGCGATACCGTGCAGATGCGGCTGCCGAGCGGGGTTTCAAGGTTTGATCGGCACGGAACGAACCGAGACCAAGGCCACCGAGACCGCCTTATCCAGCCCGGAGTGTCGTCGCGAGCTGCGGGCAGCGCGGTCTGGCATCGGCCACGGGGCCGACCAACGGACGATTGCTACACGATCCGTCGCAACGGCACTGCCGCATGCAAAGCGCTGCCGCCACCAGCGATGCCCTGCCCCGCATCGCCCTGCGCGGGAGTTACCGCCGCACCTGCCTGCGCAGCGCCCAGCAGACGCGACAGCACCTGCGCCTGGATCGCGGCAAGCGCCGGCAAGCCAGGCGCGCGCGGGTGCGCTACCGGCACGGCCACATCCAGGCCGACCCGGCCCTGCTCGATCACCACGATGCGATCCGCCAGCGCGCTGGCTTCGGCCACATCATGGGTCACCAGCACCAGGGTGAAGCCGTACTGCCGCCACAGCTGCACGATCAGCTGCTGCATCTCGATTCGCGTCAACGCATCCAGCGCGCCCAGCGGCTCGTCCAGCAACAACAACCGCGGCCGATGCACCAATGCGCGCGCCAGCGCCACGCGTTGCCGCTGCCCACCGGACAACGCCGCCGGCCAGTCGCCACCGCGCGTGCCCAGCCCCACCGCATCCAGTGCTGCCTGCGCCTGTGCGCGCCCGGCACGGCCCAGGCCCAGCGCTACGTTGTCGATCACCCGTTTCCAGGGCAGCAACCGCGCATCCTGAAACATCAGCCGCACCGCATCGCGCCGACGCGCCAACGGTGCATCGCCACTATCCACGCGACCGGCATCGGCGCGCTCCAGACCGGCGATCACCCGCAGCAGCGTGCTCTTGCCGCAACCACTACGGCCGACCACGGCCACACAACTGCCGGCTGCAATCTCCAGATCGATGCCGCGCAACACATCGCTGCCGCCATAGCGCTTGCCGATGCCGCGCAGGGTCAGCGGCAAGCCATTGCCTGCCACCGTCATCGCGCCACCTGCGCGCGCCGTTGTTGCGCCGGATGCCAGCCCAGCCACCAGGCTTCGAGCCCGCGCGCGGCCAGATCGGCCAGCTTGCCGAGCACCGCATACAGCACGATCGCCACCACCACGATGTCGGTCTGCAGGAACTCGCGCGCATTGGTTGCCAGGTAGCCAATGCCGGAGCTGGCCGAGATGGTTTCGGCCACGATCAAGGTCAGCCACATCAGCCCCAATGCAAAGCGCAGCCCCACCAGAATCGACGGCAGCGCGCCGGGCAGCAGCACATCGATAAACAATTGCGGCCCGCGCAAGCCGTAGTTGCGTGCCATTTCAATCAACGCCGGGTCCACGCTGCGGATGCCGTGATAGGTATTGAGATAGATCGGGAAGAAGGTCCCCAGCGCCACCAGAAACAACTTGGCGCCTTCATCGATGCCAAACCACAGGATCACCAGCGGAATCAGCGCCAGATGCGGCACGTTGCGCAGCATCTGCAGGCTGCTGTCGAGCAGGCGTTCGGCCACGCGCGACACACCGGTCAACAGGCCCAGCGCCAGGCCAAGGCTGCCGCCGATGGCCAGGCCCACGGCGGCGCGCCAACTGCTGATTGCCAGGTGCTGCCAGAGCTCGCCGCTTTGCACGAGCGTGGCCGCCGCACGCAGCACCGCATCCGGCGCCGGCAGGATGCGCTGCGGCAGCCAGCCAACCGATGCGGCGCCCTGCCATGCCGCCAGCACCGTCAATGGCAACACCCACGGCAGCAGCCGGTTGCCCCAGCGCCATGCGCGAGCGCTCATTGCATCGCCTTCGCGTTGCCGGTGTGCAGCGATGCAGCCGCGCGCATCACTTGCCTGCCGCTTGCGCGGCAACCGTGGCAGGCGCGCGCCACACCGCCGGTGCCACCAGCACGCGCTTGGGCAATAGCCGCTGCGCATAGAACAGGTCGGCGGTGGCCTGCTGCGCCTTGATGACCTCGGCGCTGAGCGGTTGCACGCTGGCCGGCGGGCGGTGCGCCAAGGTGCGCTCCACCACCGCAGGCGACAGCCCACTCACCTGCGCCAGCACCTTGATACTGCCGGCACGGTCGCGTTCCAGCAGGCCGTCGGCCTGATTGAGCGTGCCCATCACCTGCTGCACGAACGGGCCCCATGTCGTGGCATAGCGGCGCGACGACAGAAAGAACCCGCCGGTCAACCCCAACCCTTCGCCATTGGCGAGCAGGCGCGCACTGCCATCCAGCGTCAACGCCGAATACCACGGGTCCCAGATCGCCCAGGCATCCACTTGCCCGGCCGCAAACGCGGCGCGCGCATTGGCCGGCGACAGATAAAGCGGGGTGATATCGCGCAGGCTCAGGCCGGATTTGGCCAACAACCGCAGCAGCAGATTATGCGCGCTGGACCCTTTTTGAAACGCAACCCGCTTGCCCTTGAGATCGGCCACGCGCCGCAGCGTGCTCTTGGTCGGCACCAGAATGGTTTCGGCCTTCGGCGTCGGCGGCACCCAGCCCACGTACAACAGATCGGCACCGGCCGCTTGCGCAAACAACGGCGGAATATCGCCGGCCCCGCCCAGATCGACGCTGCCCACGTTCAAGGCTTCCAGCAATTGCGGCCCCGCTGGAAATTCAACCCAAGTAATGTTGGTGCGCGGGAAGCGCTGCTCCAGCAGGCGGTGCTGTTTGGCCAGCACCAGGCTCGACACCGCTTTTTGATAGCCGATACGCAGCTGTGCAGGGTCGGCCGCAGACGCGCACGGCAACCACGCGGCACTTATCAACAACATCACGGCCCAGGCCACACGCATGCGCATCGACGATCTCCTCATTGCCAATCGGTTGACGGTTTTTCCCACAGGTTGATGCCGCCCTCGACCGCAAAGCGATCGATCTCGGCCAACTCTTCCGCGCTGAAGTTCAGGTTCTGCAATGCCGCGACGTTTTCGACCAACTGCTCCGGCCGGCTGGCACCCAACAACGCCGAACTCACGCGCGCATCGCGCAGTACCCAGGCCAGTGCCAGCTGCGCAAGGCTTTGTCCGCGTTTTTGCGCAATCGCATTCAATCCACGTGCGCGTTGCAGGTTGTCGTCGGACAGATGCTCCGGCCGCAGCGATTGCCCACCGGGGCGATTGACGCGCGCATCGGCCGGCACGCCGTCGAGATACTTGCCGGTGAGCAGACCTTGCGCCAGCGGCGTGAATGCAATCACCCCGGCACCGATGTCTGCGGTGGCATCCAGCAGCTCGTGCTCAAGCCATCGGTTGAACAGGTTGTAGGCCGGTTGATGGATCAGCAACGGCACCTTCCACTCGCGCAGCAATGCGGCAATCTCGCGCGTGCGCGCCGCCGAATACGACGACACGCCCACGTACAGCGCCTTGCCTTGTTGCACGGCGCTGGCCAGTGCGCCGGCGGTTTCTTCCAGCGGCGTGTCCGCATCGAAACGGTGCGAATAGAAGATGTCCACATAGTCCACGCCCAGCCGTTGCAGGCTCTGGTCCAGGCTGGACAGCAGGTATTTGCGCGAACTGCCGCCCTGCCCGTAGGGGCCGGGCCACATGTCCCAGCCGGCCTTGGTGGAGAGGATCAATTCATCGCGATATGGCTTGAAATCCTCGCGCAGCAAACGGCCGAAGTTGCGCTCCGCGCTGCCATACGGCGGGCCATAATTATTGGCCAGATCGAAATGGGTGATGCCCAGATCGAAGGCGGTGCGCAGTAGCTGCCGCTGGGTGTCGATCGGCGTGCTGTCGCCGAAGTTGTGCCACAGCCCCAGCGACAATGCGGGCAAGACAAGGCCGCTGCGGCCGACACGGCGGTAAGCGATGCGGTCGTAACGATCAGGATGTGCGAGATAGGTCATGGGTGTGTCCGGTAGATCAGCGGGCGCTGAAGCGATTGACGGGGCGTGTCAGCCCCAGATGATCGCGCAAGGTGCGCCCTGCATATTCACGCCGGAACAGTCCACGTCGTTGCAGCTCCGGTACCACGTGCGTGGCCACATCGGCCAGGCCACCGGGCAGGTGCGGCACCAACACGTTGAAACCATCGGCTGCGCCTTGCTCGAACCACGCCTGCAACTCGTCGGCAATCTGCGTTGGCGTGCCGATCAGGCTGTAATGCCCGCGCCCACCGGCAATACGCCGACCGAGCTGGGCAATGCTCAACTGCTCCTGCCCGGCCAGTTCGGTGAACAACTGCTGGCGGCTGCGCTGGCCGGTTTCGGTGAGCGGCAATTCCGGCAACGGGCCGTCCGGCGGATAGCCGGACAGATCGAAGTTGCCCAGCATGCGCGACAGCAGCGCGATGCCCACCTCAGGCTCCACCAGCTCCTGGAATTGCTGGAATTTTTCCTGCGCTTCGGCCTGGCTCTGCCCCACCACGATGAACACGCCAGGCAGCACCTTCAATGCATCGTGCGTGCGGCCAAACTGTTCCAGCCGCCCTTTGATATCCGCATAGAACGCCTGTGCCTTGGCCAGCGACGATTGCGCGGTGAACACCACCTCGGCGGTTTCTGCCGCCAGCGCGCGCCCGGGCTCGGACGAACCGGCCTGCACCAGCACCGGATGCCCTTGTGGCGCGCGCGCGATGTTGAGCGGCCCGCGCACCTGAAAGTGCGTGCCGCGATGATCGAGCACATGCGCACGCGCCGGGTCGTGATGCAGGCCGGCCGCCTTGTCGGCGATAAAGGCGTCATCGTCCCAGCTGTCCCACAGGCCGGCGACTACCTGCTGAAATTCGCGCGCCCGCGCATAGCGCTCCGCATGCACGTAATGCGCATCGCGATTGAAGTTGAGCGCCTCATCGGCGGCGTCGGAGGTAACCAGATTCCACCCGGCCCGTCCGCCGGACAGATGGTCCAGCGAGGCGAACTTGCGCGCCACGTGATAGGGCTCGTTGTAGCTGGTGGTCATGGTGGCGATCAAGCCGATGCGCTCGCTTACCGTGGCCAGTGCGCTGAGCAGCGTCAGCGGCTCGAACAGGCTGGAACGCGCCATCCGCGGCGCGGTCGGCCCGCCGGCTGCGGCCAGGCTGTCGGCCACGAACACCGCATCGAACTTGGCGGCCTCGGCAATGCGCACCATCTCGCGGTACTGCGCAAAATCCAGCGTGTCTGCGCTCGCCTGCGGGTGCCGCCAGGCCGCGACGTGGTGGCCGGTCGCCATCAGGAAGGCACCCAGCGACAGCTGCCGTGACGCGCTCATCGCCGCCCCCCCAGAAGGACGCACTGCGTGTGCTTGATCTCACTGTGTAAACCCATCGATTGCATCCTCAAAAATCCTTGTGCACTTGCACGCCGACGTAGCGCCGATCGTCGCGCGGGACCAGGCGGTAGACATTGCCGGTGGCATTGGCCAACAGCGGCGCATACGCGCGATCGCCCAGGTTGCGGCCCAGCACCGCCACCCGCCAGCCATGCGCGTCGTCGGCCAGCGCAATGCTGGCGTTCCAGATCGCATACGGGCCCTGCAGGGTTTGCGCGGTCTGGCTGAGGTCGTACTGCACGCTGTCCTGCCAGCTCACATCACCGTTGAACTCCACGGCCAGGCTGCCACGCAGCGGCACGCGGTAGCCGGCACGCAGATTGCCCTTCCAGTCCGGCGAAAACGGCAGCGGCTTGCCGTCGACATTGCAGTTGGCCGCCGCTGCCGCCGGGCACGCGAAGCGCTGGATACGCGCCTGCGTATACGCCAGCGATGCGGCCAGGCTGAGCCGCTCGGTAGGCCGGTAGTCCAGATCCAGCTCCAGGCCTTGCGTGCGCACCTGCCCGGCATTGATCAACCGCGTCACTACCTGCCCGGCCACGGTATCGAAGAAGTTGGCCTGGTAATCGGCATAGTCGGTGTGAAACAACGCCACATTCGCACTGAGCCGGTCGTCCAGCGCGCGCGTCTTCAACCCCAACTCCCAGGCGTTTGACGTCTCCGGCTTCAGCGCCGGCGTGTCGCGCGGCTGCATGTTGAAGAACACGTTGTAGGCCGGGCCCTTGTAGCCACGCGAATAGGTGAGGTAACCGGTGGTCTGCTCGTTAATGTCGTACTGCAGGCCGGCGCGCCCGGAAACGCCATTTTCGGAGGTGCTGCCGGCGCTGGCCGTGGAGGGCTGAATCCCGGTGACCGCTGTTGCCGCGCTGGACACGCGCTGATGCTGATACTCGAGCGTGTCGCGGGTGACGCGCGCGCCCAACAAGGCGCGCAGGTCCGGGCGCCAATGCCAGGTGGCCTCGCCGAACAGCGCATAGGTCTGCGCGCGGGTGTCGTAATCGGCCACACCCACATTGCTGGCGGTGGGCGTGGTCACGCTGCGGCGGTAGGTTTCGTCGCTGCGGGCGTGCAGGTAGTACAGCCCGGCCACCGCTTCCACTGCACGGTCGCGCGGGGTCTGCACGCGCAATTCCTGCGAATACTGCGTGTAACCCAGCTCGCCACGATCGTGCGATGCCGGAAACGCCGCACTGCGCTGAGCAGTGCGGTCGCCATCCTGGAACTGCGTGTTATCCCATTGCCGCCATGCGCTGATCGAGGTCAGCACCACCTCGCCGATATGCCGGTCCAGTTGCAGCGACGCACCCTTGTTGATGTCATCCAGAAAGGTGGGGTAATCGCTGTTGATCTGGCGGTTGTCGGCACTGCCACGCACCGGCGCAAGCGCAGCGGCAAAGTCGGCGCGTGTGCTGGCAACGACAACACCGCTGGGCGCATCGCTATGCGATTTCAGGTAATCGGCGAGCAAGGTCGCGCTGAAGTCCGGGCTTGGCGTGAGGTCCAGCCGCACACGTGCGCCGGCGCGCCGGTAGCCATTGACGGTCTGCCCGTCGGCCACATTGCGCACGTTGCCGCCGTACTCGGCCCACACCGCCGACACGCTGGCCTTGAGCACCTCCGGCACCAGCGCACCGCCGATGCTGGCACGCACGCGGTCTTCGTCGCCGCCGCCGAAGTGGGAATAATCCACATAGCCGCCAAACACCTCCGGCGCCGGCTTGCTGACGATATTGAGCACGCCGGCCGAGGCGTTCTTGCCGAACAAGGTGCCCTGCGGCCCACGCAGCACTTCGATGCGTTCGACATCGAGCAGGTCCAACGTGGCCTGTCCCGGGCGGCCCAGCACCACGCCATCGATTACCGTAGCCACGCTGGGCTCCACGCCCGGCGAGGTGGAAATGGTGCCCACGCCACGCAGGAACAACGAGGTGTCCTTGTTGGATGCGCCGCTGCGAAAGGTCAGGCTAGGCACCAGCGCCGGCAGGTCGGCCACGCTATTGCGGTTCTCGCGATCCAGGGTCTGGCCCTGCACCACCGATACCGCCACCGGCACCTGCTGCAAGGTCGTTTCGCGGCGGGTGGCGGTCACCGTCACCGCGCCCAACGTCTGTGCCGCGCTCTCCGGCGCTGGTGCGGCTTCGCTAGACGCGTTGGCCAGCGCCGGTGCGCATGCCACTGCAAGACTCCACGCCAGCAACTGCGGTGTTCCCAACAACCTCGAAGCAGGAGCGATCCCTGCAGGGATCCGGTGTTGCACAGGCATGGAGGTCCTTCGTGTGGACTGGAGCGATCGATGTGGAAGGTGGTGTCGCGGCGATTCGGGTGGGTTGCACGCTGTGCAACCACGCGTTGGCCACGAAGCCGCCTCGACCGCCAATGGCGATACGGCATGCTGTTTGCCAGCGCCATGAGCGTCAAATAACCAATGTTTAGGTGGTTATTCACTCACGCGCCGTCGCGCCTGCACTGGCCGGCGATGCGACCTTGCGAGAGCGCGCTGCACGAGCGCGGCATCTACGGCGATAATGCGCAGATGGACGCGCCCAAGCCCTGGTATCTCTACTTGCTGCAATGTCGCAATGGCAGCTATTACGCCGGGATCACCAACGATCTGGAGCGGCGCTTCCAGGCGCATGTGCGGGGCACCGGTGCGCGCTACACGCGGGCCAATCCACCGCTGCACATCCTCGCCAGCCACCCCTACCCCGACCGCGCCAGCGCCTCGCGTGCGGAGTGCGCAATCAAGCGCCAACCGCGTGCGCGCAAGCTGGCCTGGCTGCTGGCGCAGCCGCCATGCAGCGCAGGGTCACACCCCGCTGACACCCCGATCACACTCGCCTAGCCGCCCGCTCCCTACGCTGCAGCGCCAATCCGATACCGGAGCAGCGCATGCACTATCAGCTCTATTACTGGACCGGCCTGCAAGGCCGCGGCGAGTTCGTCCGCCTGGCATTGGAAGATGCCGGCGCCAGCTACACCGACGTCGCGCGCATCGACGGCGACGAGGTCATGACCGACTTCCTGGACGGCAAGAACGCTGGTGCATACCCATTTGCACCACCGTTTCTGCGTGCGGGCGAAGTAGTGGTTTCGCAGGTGGCAGCCATCCTGCATGCCATTGGCCCGCAATTGCAGTTGGTGCCCGAGGCAGAGGCGCAGCGCCTGCAGGCATTGCAGTTACAGATGACCATCGCCGACCTGGTGGCCGAAGTGCACGACACCCATCATCCCATCGGCGTCGGGCTGTACTACGAAGATCAACAAGCCGAAGCGGAAAAACGCGCCCAGGATCTGCGCGACAACCGGCTGCCCAAGTTCCTCGGCTACTTCGAGCAAGTGCTGCAACAGGCAGGCGGCACCCATGTGCTTGGTACCCATTCGTACGTGGATCTATCGCTGTTTCAGCTGATCAGCGGCCTGGAGTACATGTTCCCCAAGCGCATGGCGACGTTGTCGAAGACGTTGCCGGGGCTGAAGGCCCTGCAGCAGCACGTGGCCGAGCGCCCGCGCATTGCCGCGTATCTCGCATCCGAGCGCCGCGTAGCGTTCAACACCAACGGCATCTTCCGCCACTATCCGGAACTGGACGCGGCATAGGCGATGCCCCCGGCATCACGCAGCGCGCGTGTGCCGGTCAGCTTCAATTTCGGTCAATGCACGGCTGACGCGCGTAAGTCGCTGTTGCTGCACGTCCGGTGCTATCGCGACTTGCCCGCGTCATTGGGCACCGTTACGCGTTCCCAGAGATCGCCCATGCAAGGCCGCACAAACGCGGCCTTTGATTTCGACGCAGCCGAACCGCCAACCTCAACGTCCCTGCAACAACGCTGTGCGAATGGCCTGCAACTGCGCCTTCACCGCGGCAGCCTGGGTTGGCCCCAGCCGCAGCAGTGCCTTCTGCCCGACCGACGCAGATTCTAGCGCGGGATCCGCAAAGAGATAGCGGCCACGCGCATCGCGCACGACCGCAATCGGCTGGCTCGGCTCCGGCGTGCGCAGCAGATGATCGATCACATCGATCACGCGGTCGTTGAAGTAACGGTCCGGCGCGCCCAGGTTGGCATAGGCCTGCTGAAACAATGGATAGAAGCGCACATAGCTGCGCACCAGCGCCTGCGCATCCACGCTGGTAAACGCGGCGACATAGGGCGCATAGCGTGCTGCGTTGGCTTGGTCGATCACGCTGCGATCGGCTGCGCTGGCGACCTGCAGTTCGCCCGCCACCGGCTGCAGCACCGAGGCGCGACGGCTGATGCTGGGCTGGGTGAGGTTGTCGACCATCACCACCACGCGTTCGATCAGATGCCCGCGCAGCACGATCGACAGCGCGTCGTCCTGCTGCACCAGGTCCAACAGCGCTTGCCATGCGGCAGCGTCGCTCTGCGCCAATGCCGGAATCGCCGCATCTGCGGCATCGGCCGATGGCGTCTGCACCGGGTGGCGCGGCGCGGCGGGTGCAGGCGGCGACGGTGCGACGGCGGCAGCCACCGCGCTCGCGGTCTGGCTGATGGGCGCGGGCATCGCACCAGATGGATCGGACGGCCCGCGGAACAGCCACCAGGCGGCGCCGGCAATGAGCGGCACCGCCAACAGCCACGGCCAGCGCGAGGACTTGGTTTGCATCATGGAACTCCTGACATCGACAACATCAGGGTGTGACCATGAGATGGTGCGGTGGTTCCATCGATGTGGGGCCGCAGCGCATTCATCGACCGCGCGGGCGCATGCCGAGGCGAGACAGCGTCACGCACGCGAGGCAGCAAGCGCCTGATCGGCGCACGGGCATCAGGCAGCCACGCGCCCGCCGCAGATACGGCTCAAACGAAACACGACGCAGCGCTGCCGCAAAAAACGAAGCGCCACGTACGGCACACCGCGCTCAATTGGCGAAGTCCAAGCGCGCATTCACCCAGGCCGCCACGATTGCGGCGGCAGCCTGATCGGCCTGTTTTGCAGGCAGCTTTTTTTCGCGCACCAGCCACGCCGCGGTGTCTGCGCGCACCTTGGGCAACAGTGCGCGCACCGCCTTGCGGTCTGCGGCCGGCCACTCGCTGTCATTGCCGTCCCAAGCGGCGATGGCCTGGTCCGGATCATCGCCATAGCGCTTGCGCAAAGCCGGTTGCAGGTACAACAGCGGCGACACCGAGGCGCGCAGCGCAATCACACCCCACTCGGCGTAGCTGGCATAGCGGATGGTACCGGCGTCCTTGCTCAAGGCTTCGATCAAGGAATCGAACCCGTCGTCCAGCTGCTTCCAGCTGGCCAGCGCAAACAACCCACCAGGCGGCTCGCACACCGGGGCAAACGAGTCGCGCGTGGAGCCATACAGCGGCCCGAATGCCTCGTACGCAGGCTCACCCACCGCCGCGAAAATGAAGCAGTGCACGTAGGGCCGATTTCCGCTGCCGTCTTGCTCGATCCACATGCGCAGCAGCGTGAGCACGCGTTCGGGCTGTGGCGTTGCCGGCGTGCCGGCAGCGTCATCCAGCAACGACGCCGCAAAATCATCGATCTTGCGCAGGGCCTTGCGCGCACTTTCAAAGCGCGCGTTCGCCAACGCGGCGTCCACACCGGCGGCGGGGACGAACTGATGCAGATATGCCAGCCATGCCGAAGCCAACGGCGCGTCGTAGGCCTGCAACTGCCGCGCGGCCTCCGCAGGCTTGCCGGGGATGCTGGCGATGATGCGGTCCAGCGCCTGTTGCTGCGCGGTGAGCGCCTTGGCCAACACATCGGCCCTGGCGCTGAGGCTGCGCTGCAGGCAGCCGTCCGACTTGGCGTCCTGCGCGCAGGCGTTGCGCTGCCGCAGCCAGGCGCGCTGTTGCTCGCGCACACCGGCCACCGCAGCGCGCGGCGTCGTTTGCATCAGCGCCTGGTAGCTCTCGTCCAGTTGATCGTCGAGCAGACCGAGTGCAGGCACCGCGCAAATACGTTTTTCTACCGGCGTACTGGCCTGTTTGCAGTCGAACGAGGCCGCCCATGCAGTGCTGGCGCTGAGCACCAGCGCGCTGCCAAGCAGCAGTCGACCGACACGCGCGTGATGCTTCATTGCACTGCCTCCTTGCGTGCCGGCAGCAGCGACAGCAACAGCAACGTCACCGACAGCGCAACGTAGGCGCCGACAAATTGCCAGCTGATCGCCCGGGCCAGGCCCTGCAGCGACCAGGGCAGATAGATGCCGCCACGTGGGTCCACCGAATGGATCAGTCCGAACAGCGTCAAGCCCGCAGCGACCAGCAGAAACACCGCAGCGCGGCGCAGCCGGCCATCGATCATCGCCGCCACCGTGGCGATCCACAGCATCGCAGTGATGATGAACCCATTGCCCAGCGCGAAGATTACCGCCAGCTCCGGCAGGCCATGGCCATCCACCTTCGTGGTCAACACCACCAGTTGCTCCGGCGCGATCCAGCCCGGCGCCTTGATGGTCAGCAGGTACGCCACCGACGGCAGAAACCCCAGCACCATCGCGCCGGCGTGGTGCCTGGGCGTGGCCTGAAACGCCTGTGTGGTGATGTCGATGGACACGTACACGATGATCGGTGCCAATACCGCCAGCGGCAGCCACTGCACCAGCCCGCTGATCACCCCGAGCATGCCGCCGATGCCGACAAACAGGCCGGTGAGCAAGGTATAGCCGCTGCGCGCGCCCATGTTTTTATACGCAGGCTGGCCGATATACGGCGTGGTCTGCGCCACGCCGCCGCACACGCCGGCCACCAATGTGGCCAGCGCCTCCACCAGCAGGATGTCGCGGGTGCGGTAGTCGTCGCCGGCCGCGCGCGCGCTTTCGCTCACATTGATGCCGCCCACCACCATCAACAGACCGAACGGCAGCAACAACGGCAGGTAAGTCACCGTCGCCGGCAGTCCTTCGATAAAGCCCAGATTCGGTAGCGGCAGCACGATCTGCGGCGCGGTCCACGCAGGCACCGCAAAGCCCGGCGCACCCAGGCCCGCCAGTCCCAGCCCGTAATACAGCGCCGTGCCGATCACGAACGCCACCAGCACGCCCGGCAGTTTGGTCGGCAGGCGGCCCTTGGCCAACAGCACGTACAGCAGCAGTCCCAGGGTGACGAAGCCGGCCACCGGCGAACGCAGCGTCTCCAGCAACGGCAACAGGCCCATCAGCACCAGCGCGATGCCGGCGATCGACCCGAGCAAGGCTGCGCGCGGCAGAGCACGCGTCACCGCCTCGCCAACGAACGACAGCACCAGCTTGAGCAGGCCCATCACCACCAGTGCGGCCATGCCCAGTTTCCAGGTGGCGATTGCCGCCGCCTGCGGATCCAGCCCTTGCGCCTTGAAGCCGGCAAACGCCGGGCCCAGCACCAGCAACGCCATGCCGATGCTGGTGGGCGCATCCAGGCCCAGCGGCATCGCGGTGACGTCGTCGCGCCCGGTGCGTGCGGCCAGCCGCCGTGCCATCAAGGTGTAGAGCAGGTTGCCCACCAGCACACCGAACGCAGTGCCGGGAAACATGCGCCCGAACACCACCTCGGCCGGGAACTGAAATATCCCTATCAACGCCGCCGAGATGAAGCCAAGAATGGAGAGATTGTCGACGACCAGGCCGAAGAAACCGTTGAGGTCGCCGGCGACGAACCAGCGCGGCGAGGCCGCAGGACGCGAAGAGGGAGCGGACATGGAGGTCTGCAAGACGTGGGGACAGGCGATGGTAGCCGCTGCCCGGCACCGGTGACAGCGGACCGGTGGAACGGGGTGTTGGCGCGCATGGGATGGGGAACACGGCCATCGGCAAGCGCTGACGCATGCCGATGGAGCACCGCGACATGCGACACGGCCGCGCGCGCGTCTCGCGTGCGCGCAGTTCGACGCGCGCGCAGGCAATGCGATCCGACCTCACCAACAACGGCCGTTAGCAGCGGCCAACAAAACGTAGCGAGCAGTCGTCAGGCGGATATGGACGGCGCACTCGGAGCCGCAGTGCACGAGTGCCGAGCACTCGCCGCGCCCGGCAGGTGGCTGCGCAACAGTACTGTTGGCCGCTCTTAGCAGCGCTCAGGCGACCACGCACAGCATGCCGGCGGCGACACAAAACAGATGCCACAAACCGATTCAAGATGCCGGCCGCGCCCACATGGCAATCGGCACCGGTTATTGCCCGCTGCCAGCAGAAGCGGCATCCACCGCCACCCAGCCCACCACCTCGCCCGCCGTGGCGCTGCGATAACGCAGCTTGATGCGCATGCCATCCGCGCTGACATCCAGCGCATCGGCGCGATCGCCCTGCACCAGATACCGCCGCGTGCTGGCCGCGGTTGGCGTGGCATACAAGGGCAGCCGTGCCACCTGCACCCGCAGTTGCACGGGCATCGGCGACTCCAGCGTTTCGCCGATGGCGGTGGCGACCACCCCGCCACGCGCGTCGAAGGTGGACCACACCGACAGCGGATAGGCGTCGTCGCCATCGCGCCCCAGCAGCGACTGGATGTCTGGCGATTCGATCGGTTGCTGCGAGCGATACACATACAGCCGGCCATCGCTGGCATAGCGATACTGATCGCTGTACCACATCGGCCCGCTGCGGCAGGCGCTGGTCAGACTGCGGTCCTTGGCGTCGGGGGTCAAATTCCACAAACCGTCGCACTGCACCGCCGGGCGCGTGGGCGCGGCCAGTGGCTGGAAGCGCCGTTGCACCGGGTCAAAGAGGAACACCAACGTCGCCTCGTTGACCTGGCCCAGCATCGCGGTGACCGCAAGATCGCGGTGCCCATCGAAGTTGTAGTCGTCGCTTCGGACACGACCGCCGCCCTCGCCGTCATCCACATTGGCGTCCAGCCACTGCTCGCTGCCGCCCGGCGACAGCACCACGTGCAGGCGCGCGCCCACCAGGCTGGCGGTTGCGTGCGTCGTCGCATCGATCGCCACCTGCACCTGGCCGTCGTCTGCCGCCGCGGTAAACCCCAGCAGGGCGAGCGCTGCACCCAGTGCCACGCGCATGGCCGCGCCATTGGGACGCAGCCCGTCGCGCCCTTGCATCTCGCGCACGCGCACCGAGCGGCTCAGAACGACACATCCACCGCCTGCCGCGACCACAACACCGACTGATGCCCGGTGGCCTGCTTCCAGGCCAGCCGAATTGCTTCGATGTCGTTGCGCCGCTGCGGGGTGTCTTCATGCAGGATCACCAGCACTTTGGTGCCGAGCCGGTTCGGCTCCTTGGCGCCGCGGAACAGCCACTGGCCGTAGGCATCGAACACCGTCAGCCCATCCGGGAAGCGTGGGGTCACTTCCTTGTCCAGAAACGCGCGCCACTGCGTCTCGTCGATGGTGCGGGTCTGCGGGCGATCGGCCGGGCCGGTTTCTTCACCCACGCCAAAGTAGAGCTCGCTGCGAATCCAGCCACGCGCGTCGCCGGGACGTTGCGCATCGCCCTGCATGCTGGCGGTGGTAGTCGCAGCAGCGGGCGTCTTGCCCGGCATGGTGGCGCAACCAGACAACGCCAGCACGGCGGCGATCAACACGGACGGCAGCAACTTCATCAAGTTCTCCAACGGTTTTAGGGGGACTAAAAAAACAGCGATACACAGGTGGCGCGCCGCAGTCGGCGCGCGCAGTGGCGGGCGTCATGCGGCAAGTGTACGAGCGGCACTGCTGCGGGCGTTACGCCAGTGGCGCGGGCGCTCATGCGGCCGCGCTATCAGCACATGCAGGGGCGCGCACAGCACCATCTCGCGCAGGCCTGAACAACGCGATAATATCTCTCCATCCGGATGAATGTGGAACAGTCCGCCCCTTGCGCACCAGTCCGGCCGGACGCCGGCCCTGCGGCGCGTTTGCAGTTGCAGGAGAGAGAGCATGACCCGCCCCACCCTTTCGATGATCGGCCTGGCTGTGGCCGCTGGACTGAGCGCCAACGCGCAGGCTCAGCAGGCCGATACCGGCGCCACCACCCTGGACACGGTAATCGTCACCGGCACCCGCGCCAGCGACCGCACCGTGCTGGAATCGACGGTTCCGGTGGACGTGCTCACTGCCGAAGACATCCGCAAGGCCGGCGTGGTCAACGGCGAGCTGGGCAGCGCGCTGCAGGCGCTGCTGCCGTCGTTCAATTTCCCGCGTCAGTCCAATTCCGGCGGCGCCGACCACATCCGCGCCGCGCAGCTACGCGGGCTCTCGCCCGATCAGGTGCTGGTGCTGGTCAACGGCAAGCGCCGCCACACTTCGGCACTGGTCAATACCGACAGCAAGATCGGCAAAGGCACCACGCCGGTAGATTTCAACTCCATCCCGATCAACGCGATCAAGCGCATCGAAGTGCTGCGCGACGGTGCCGGCGCGCAATACGGCTCAGATGCCATTGCCGGTGTCATCAACGTGATTCTGGACGACAACCCCGAGCGCGGCGAACTGGAAGCCAGCTTCGGCGCCTACAACACCGATGTGGCGCCGATCGATCGCCGCGTCACCGACGGCCAGACCAGTTACGCCAGCGCCAAGGTCGGCTCGCTGCTGGGCGATGACGGCGGCTTCTTCAAGGTCGGCCTGGAATTGAAGAATCGCGAAGCCACCAACCGCGCCGGCTTCGATCAGATCCCGCCGTTCGAAGAGCAGACCCCGGACAATCTGGCCCTAGCCGGCCGGCGCAATTACGTGCTCGGCGACGGCGCCACCAAGGGCTTGAACGCCTGGCTCAATACCAAGATTCCCTTCAGCGCCAGCGGCGAGTTCTACGCCTTCGGCACGTACAACCAGCGCGACACCGAAGGCGCAAATTACTTCCGTTACCCCGACAGCAGCGCCAACTGGCGCGAGATCTACCCCAACGGCTACCGGCCGATTTCCGAAGGCGAAAATCGCGATCTGCAACTTGTTGCCGGCGCACGTGGGCAGTGGGGCAACTGGGATTACGACGCCAGCGTCAACTACGGCCGCAACGATTTCACCTACCGCCTGCGCAACTCGCTCAACGCCTCGCTCGGCACGGGCAGTACCACCGCGTTCAAGACCGGTGATTTTGCGTTTGCGCAGACCGTGGGAAATTTCGATCTGACCCGTGTGTTCGACACTGCCGGCGCCACCCATACCTTCGGCACCGGCGCCGAATTCCGCCGCGAGCAATACCGCACCCATGCCGGCGACCCGGCCAGCTACGCCGCCGGCCCGTTCACCGACCGCCCCACCGGCTCGCAGGCCGGCGGCGGGCTCACCCCGCAGGACGAAGCCGATCTGTCGCGCAATGTCGCCAGCGCCTATGCCAACGTCTCCAGCCAGTTCGGTGAAAAATTCTCCACCGACCTGGCCGGTCGCTACGAGCATTACCAGGACTTCGGCAGTCAATGGACCGGTAAATTGGCCGCGCGCTATGCGTTCGCCCCGGCATTCGCGCTGCGTGGCGCCATCTCCAACAACGTGCGCGCGCCATCGCTGAGCCAGATCGGTTACGAAGCCACTTCCACCGGTTACGACGCCGCCGGCCGGCTGACCCAGGGCCGGTTGCTGTCGGTCAATAACCCGATCGCCCGCGCGCTCGGCGCCACCGATCTCAAGCCGGAAAAGTCGGTCAACTACAGCCTGGGCTTCACCAGCAAGTTGGGCGATCACTTCGACCTGTCGCTGGATTTTTTCCAGATCGATATCGACGACCGCATCGCCTTGTCCGAAGACATCACCGGCGACGCCTTGACCAGCTTCGTGCAGCAGAACTTCGGCGTTACCGGCGTGCAGAGCGCCAGCTATTTCCTCAACGCCGCCGATACCCGCACCCGCGGCGCCGAGCTGGTCGCCAACTGGCGCCAGTACGCGTTCGGCGGCGATCTGTTGCTGACCGGCACCTACAGCTATGCCAAGACCGAGCTGGAAAACATCATCGCAACGCCCGCGCAATTGCTGGCCTTGAACCCGGACTACGTGCTGTTCGGCGTGGAAGAAAGCAACACGCTTACCGACGCGGCACCACGCACGCGTGCCGCACTGGCCGCCAACTGGAACAACCAACACTGGAACCTGCAGACGCGCGTGAACCGCTATGGCAGCGCCACCCGCGTGTTCGACTTCGGCGGCGGTTTCGTGCCACGCCAGACCTATGGCGCCGAATGGCAACTGGATCTGGAAGCCGAATATCACCTGGGCACACAGTGGACGCTGGCCATCGGCGGGCAGAACATCCTGGACAACTATTCGGACCGCTCCATCGACGATATCGCCTACTTCGGCAACCTGCCCTACGACGTGCTCTCGCCGATCGGCAGCAATGGCGCGTACTGGTATGGGCGGGTGCGGTATACCTTCTGAGCAACAGCGCAGGCTGCAAACCCCCTTTCCCCTCGGGAGCGTGCTCTAGCCCCTCTCCTGTGGGAGAGGGGTTGGAGTGAGGGTACGGACGAAGCACCCGTGTCCTTCCAAGTGCACGAGGCTTCGCACGTACCCTCATCCGCCCCTTCGGGGCACCTTCTCCCGAGGGGAGAAGGGAAGAACACTGCTGCTACCGCTTTAGCCCCTCTCCTGCGGGAGAGGGGTTGGGGTGAGGGTACGGGCGAAGCTCCCGTGTCCTTCCAACTGCACGTGGCTTCGCCCGTACCCTCATCCGGCGCTACGCGCCACCTTCTCCCGAGGGGAGAAGGGAAGAACACTGCGGCTACCGCTCTAGCCCCTCTCCTGCGGGAGAGGGGTTGGGGTGAGGGTACGGGCGAAGCTCCCGTGTCCTTCCAACCGCACGAGGCTTCGCACGTCGCCTCAGCCGGCGCTACGCGCCACCTTCTCCCGAGGGGAGAAGGGAAGAACACCGCGGCTGCCGCTTTAGCCCCTCTCCCTTCGAGAGAGGGGTTGGGGTGAGGGTACGGAGCGAAGCCTCCGTGTCCTTCCAACTGCACGAGGCTTCGCCCGTACCCTCATCCGCCCCTTCGGGGCACCTTCTCCCGAGGGGAGAAGGGAAGAACACTGCGGCTACCGCTTTAGCCCCTCTCCTGCGGGAGAGGGGTTGGGGTGAGGGTACGGGCGAAGCTCCCGTGCCCTTCCAACTGCACGAGGCTTCGCACGTAGCCTAAGCCGGCGCCACGCGCCATTTTCTCCCGAGGGGAGAAGGATAGGCAGTTGCATGTATCTACCAGCACCCACTGCCGTTCCATAACCTGAATCTCACACCGGTTTGCGCACACTAGTGCAATGGCAGACGCGCATTCCCCCCTTCCGTCGCCGCCATTGCTGGACGATGCCTGCGCATTGTTTCTGGACGTGGACGGCACCCTGATCGACTTTGCCGACAGCCCCGAGGCCGTGCGGCTATTGCCCGAGGTACGCGAAGCAATCGTCCAGCTGAGCGAGCGCCTCAACGGCGCCATCGCCCTCGTCAGCGGACGTCCGCTCGCACAGCTCGATGCCTTGTTCGCACCACTGCTGCTGCCGGCCGCCGGCCTGCATGGGCATGAGTTGCGCAGCGATGTTGCCGCACGTGCCGCCATGCCGCAGGACACTTCTGCATTCCTGCATGGCCTGCATCAACGCGCTGCGGCGCTGACACATAAACACGCAGGCGTGCTGGTCGAAGACAAAGGCGTCAGCGTTGCGCTGCATTGGCGCGCGCAACCGGACGCCGGCCCTGATGTGTTGGCCTTTGCGCAGGACGAAATCGCCCAGCTCTCCGGCTATCGCCTGCAGCCGGGCGACCACGTGGTGGAATTCGTACCCGAAGGCAGCAACAAGGGCCTGGCCGTCGAACAACTGATGCAGACCGCCGCCTTTGCAGGCCGCACGCCGGTGTTCGTCGGCGACGACCTCACCGACGAATTCGGCTTCGAAGCGGCCAATCGCTTAGGCGGCTGGAGCATTCTGGTCGGCGATCGCGCACAGACCAGCGCGCGTTTTCGCGTCGACGGCACTGCCGCTGTGCATGCGTGGCTGCACCACAACGCGCGCCACGCATCACCGTAGGCGCGCTTCCTTTCGCTACTTACAGGATCGTTTGCACCTCATGACCGAGCCAAACCTGGATCTGGGCGTCATCGGCAATTGCAGCTTTGGCGCATTGGTCGATCGGCAGGCACGCGTGGTGTGGAGCTGCCTGCCCGCCTTCGACGGCGACCCGGCCTTTTGCAGCTTGCTGTCGCCCAAGACCGAAGGCGGCGATTTTGCGGTGGAGCTGGAAGACTTCGTCAGCAGTGAGCAGCACTACCTGCCCAACACTGCCGTGCTGCGCACCGTCTTGCGCGATAGCCACGGTGGCGAAGTGGAAGTCATCGACTTCGCACCGCGCTGGCGCAATAACGGCCGTTTTTACCGGCCTGTCAGCATCATCCGGCAGATTCGCCCGCTCGCTGGCAACCCGCGCATCGTGGTACGCGCACGCCCGCTCGCCGACTGGGGTGGCCGTACGCCCGATACCACCTGGGGCAGCAACCATATCCGCTGGGTGTTGCCGGAATTCACCTTGCGCCTGACCACCGACGTGCCGGTGCGCTTCGTGCGCGACGGCTTGCCGTTCGTGCTCAGCCACCCCGTGAGTCTGGTGCTGGGCGTGGACGAATCGCTGACCCGCTCGCTCACCGGCTATGTGCAGGAAGCGCAGGAACGCACCGAAGAATATTGGCGCGAATGGGTGCGCTATCTCTCCATTCCGCTGGACTGGCAGGAAGCGGTGATCCGCAGCGCGATCACGCTCAAGCTGTGCCAGTACGAAGATAGCGGCGCGATCATTGCTGCGATGACTACGTCCATTCCGGAAGCGCCAAATACGCCGCGCAACTGGGATTACCGGTATTGCTGGCTGCGCGACGCTGCGTTCGTGGTGCGCGCGCTCAACCGGCTCGGCGCCACGCGCACGATGGAGCAGTTCATCGGCTACATCTTCAACATCGCCACTGCCGACGGCACGCTGCAGCCGCTGTACGGCATCGGCTTCGAATCGCAGCTGGAAGAGCATGAAGTCGACACGATGGAGGGCTACCGTGGCATGGGCCCGGTGCGGCGCGGCAACCTGGCGTGGATCCAGCAACAGCACGATGTCTATGGCAGCGTGGTGTTGGCCTCGACGCAATTGTTCTTCGATCTGCGTCTGAAGGATCAAGGCGACGCCGACACCTTCCGCCGGCTCGAACCGCTGGGCGAACGTGCCTATGCGCTGCACAACGTGCCCGACGCCGGCCTGTGGGAATTCCGCGGCCGCGCCGAAGTGCATACCTACACCGCCGCGATGTGTTGGGCCGCGTGCGATCGCTTGTCGAAGATTGCCGACCGCCTGGCCTTGCCCGAGCGCAGCGTGTATTGGCAGCAGCGCGCCGACAGCATTCGCGAGCGCGTGTTGGCCGAAGCCTGGAGTGAAGAACGCGGTCATTTCACCGACACGTTCGGTGGCCATCGTCTGGATGCCTCGCTGCTGTTGCTGGCCGACATCGGCATCGTGGATGCCGACGACAGCCGCTTCGTGCGCACGGTCGAAGCGGTCGGCCGGGTGCTCAAACATGGCGATGCGCTGTATCGCTACATCGCGCCCGACGACTTCGGCGAGCCGGAAACCAGCTTCACCATCTGCACGTTCTGGTACATCGATGCGCTGGCCTCCATCGGCCGCAAGGACGAGGCACGTGAATTGTTCGAGCGCATTCTGTCGCGCCGCAATCACCTCGGCTTGCTCTCGGAAGACCTATCGTTCGAAGACGGCGAAGCCTGGGGCAATTTCCCTCAGACCTATTCGCATGTCGGTTTGATCATCGCAGCGATGCGCTTGTCGCGGAGCTGGCAGGAGGCGTCATGAGTCGTTTGGTGGTGGTATCCAATCGTGTTGCAGTGCCCGGCGAAAACCGTGCCGGCGGCCTTGCAGTCGGGTTGTTGGCAGCGCTCAAGGAGCGCGGCGGCATGTGGTTCGGCTGGAGCGGCAAGACCGCCCGCGGCGATAGCGGCGGCATGCACGAGCAAACCGAAGGCGACATCACCTTCGTCACCATGGACCTCAACAAGCGCGACATCGACTCGTACTACAACGGCTTTGCCAATCGCACCTTGTGGCCGTTGCTGCACTTCCGGCTGGACCTGGTCGATTACGACCGCGCCAAGCGCGAAGGCTATCTGCGCGTCAATCGCTTGTTCGCAGAAAAGCTGGCGCCGCTGCTGAAAGACAGCGACACCTTGTGGATTCACGATTACCACATGATCCCGCTGGGCGCGATGCTGCGCGAGCTGGGGGTGGGCTGCAAGATGGGCTTCTTCCTGCATGTGCCGATGCCGTCGGCCGATTTGATGCAGGCGATGCCCGATCACGCGCGCTTGTTCAGTACCTTTTATGCCTACGATCTGGTCGGCTTCCAGACCCAACGCGATGCCGAGCGCTTCAAGGCGTATGTCCGCCTGTTCGGTGGCGGCCGCATTCTGGACGGCGATCTGGTCGAAGGCCCGGGCGGGCGGCGCTTCACCGCCTCGTCGTTCCCCATCGGGATCGACACCGATCTGATTGCCAATCAGGCAAAGGCATCCGTCAGCAAGCAAGCCGTGCGCGATCTGCGCGAAAGTTTGCGCGGGCGGCAGCTGGCCATCGGCGTGGACCGGTTGGATTACTCCAAAGGTCTGCCGGAACGCTTCCAGGGGTTCGAGCGTTATCTGGAACGCTATCCGGATCAATCCGGCAGCCTGACCTATCTGCAGATCGCACCGGTATCGCGCGGCGATGTCACCGAATATCGTCAATTACGCGGGCAGCTGGAACAGATCGCCGGCCATATCAATGGTGGACATGCGGGGCCGGACTGGACGCCGCTGCGCTACGTCAACCAGAACTTCAGCCATGCAACATTGACTGGTTTCTATCGGGCCGCATCGGTGGGCTTGGTAACGCCATTGCGCGATGGCATGAATCTGGTCGCCAAAGAATTCGTGGCCGCGCAGGACCCCGAAAATCCCGGTGTCCTGGTGCTGTCGTTGCTGGCCGGCGCGGCGGACGAAATGAAGGAAGCGCTACTGGTCAACCCGCACGATCTGGACGGTGTGGCCGATGCCATTGCGACGGCAGCCAGCATGCCGTTGGCAACACGTATCGAGCGCTGGCGGGCGATGATGGATCATCTGCGCAAGAACAACATCAACCACTGGCGCCAGCGGTATCTGCAGGCACTCGCAGACGCCTAAGCTTTCCTCGGTGCGGGGGAATATACGCAGACTCGCTGCGTGCATTGCCTTCTTCCTGCGAGAGGCTGGATACATTCCCTTCTCCCTCCGGGAGAAGGTGCCCGAAGGGCGGATGAGGGTACGGCAGTCACGCGAGCAATCCGACATTGTGCTCGATGGACTGTCGCAGCCCTGGCTTGAGCGCTGTGCTTTGGTGCGAGCGACGTACTCTGGATTGAGCACTGTGCTCTGGATTCACCGTGGTGCTGAAGTGCCCGCATTTTTTTGCCAATCCCAAATCCCAAATGCAAAATCCCGGCTTCAAACGCCGTCGCCTGACGCAATCCGGCGCGATACGGCCGCACCGGTGCCCTGCGCTCTTCGCCATGCGCGGCACGGCGCACAAACTCGCTGCATGCATTTCCTTCTCCCTCCGGGAGAAGGTGCCCAAAGGGCGGATGAGGGTACGGTTACAAGGGATTTCCGGCAGGTGCACTTGTAGCCATGCGGGAATTTCAAGCACAGCTTTAAGCCACAGCGCTCTAGGGCACAGCGAAGTCAAAGGCTTCCACGCCCTTCAGGCGCGGGTGGCCTCTTCGGCCACGCATGACTGCGGTGCTCGGCTTGCTTTAAGGCGACTGGGTGAGTCAAGAGCAAAAAACTGAGCTAAGCAAAGCAACGGCAAGGCCAATGCAGAGCAAGCCGAACAAAAAAAGCAATTCGAAAGCGACAGCGAATCTCGCGTGCATCACTGGTCAGGTATCACCGCGCATCACCCGAAAATGTCAGCACCCTTCGCTGCACTGCTCAAATTCCACGCAAATTCAGTACATCCGAGCTGCAGGTTGGAACGGTGGTTCCTATTCCGTCACGGACAGGCGGCGCTCAGAGGTCTAAAATATTCACATGAGTAGCGCTGAGGACCCTGGGAGGGGCTGCGCGTTCATATCCAAGGTCGCCGGCAGCCTTTGCCAACGGGCGACCTCTCTCCCTCCACGACTTGTCGCCGGTGCATGCCGCCCAAGTCCTTCCTGATATCTCAAAATGACTGATCAATCCTCAAAACGTGGGCTAGGCACCTGGTTGCTGGTGGCCTATGCAGTGGTGATCGCCGTGCTCGGTGCGGTGCTCGCCTACGAAGGCGGCCGTCTGGTCGCTGTCGGCGGTTCCTGGTACTACCTGCTCGCGGGCATTGCGCTGCTGCTGGCCGGCGTGTTGCTGGCGCTGGGCAAGCGTGCCGGCCTATGGCTGTTTGGCGCCACGCTGGCCGCCACCATCGCGTGGGCGCTGTGGGAAGTGGGTCTGGATGGCTGGGGCCTGGTCCCACGTCTGGCCTGGATGTCGGTGCTGGGCCTGGTACTGCTGCCGTTCTGGGGCGTGGCGCGTCGGCGCATGCAGCCGTTGTCCGGCGCAGGCTATGTCGTGGTGACCGGCGTGCTACCGATCCTGGGCGCAGCGCTGATCCTGTGGCCGCTGTTTATGCCGCGCAATGTGGAGCTGGCCGACGCATCCAAGCAGCCGGCCGACAACGCCACTGCCTTCAGTCGCGGCAGCGTGCCCAGCCCGGACGGCAATGTCGCGGCCAATCACGACGCCAGCAACTGGACCGCGTATGCCGGTTCCAACCTGTCCAATCACTACACCCCCGGCGCGCAGATCACTCCGGACAACGTGAAGAACCTCAAGGTGGCCTGGGAATTCCATACCGGCGATCTGAAGCCGGCCGGCTCCAAGCTGGGTTATGCCTTCCAGAACACCCCGCTCAAGATCGGCGACCTGCTGTACATCTGCACCCCGACCCAGAAGGTGATCGCGGTGGAAGCGGCCAACGGCAAGGAGCGCTGGCGCTTCGACCCGCAGACCAACCCCAAGGCGATGGCCGGTGTGGCCGCCACCACCTGCCGTGGCGTGTCTTACTACCAGGCGCCGGAAGGCACTGCCGACTGCCCGACGCGGATCTTCTGGCCGATGGTCGATGGTCGCCTCGGCGCGCTGGACGCGCAGACCGGCAAGTTGTGCACCAGCTTCGGCAACAACGGCTATGTGGACCTCAATGCCGGCACCGGCAATACCAAGCCGGGCTTCGTCGGCCCGACCTCGCCGCCGGTGGTGATGCGCGGTGTGGTGATCCAGCCGACCGGCCAGGTGCGTGACGGTCAGGAAGGCGATGCGCCGTCCGGCGTGGTGCGCGGCTTCGATGCCCTCACCGGCCAGCTGCGCTGGGCCTGGGATCTGGGCAACCCGGCGATCACCGCCGAACCGCCCGCTGGCCAGACCTACACGCGTTCGACCCCGAACGTGTGGTCGCTGATGGCGGCCGACGACGAGCTGGGCCTGGTGTATCTGCCCACCGGCAATGCGTCCGGCGACTTCTTCGGCAAGGGCCGTACCCCGCAGGATGAGGAATACACCGCCTCGTTGGTCGCTGTGGACGCGGCCACCGGCAAGGAGCGCTGGCATTTCCGTACCGTCAACCACGATCTGTGGGACTACGACATCGGCCCGCAGCCGAACCTGGTCGATTGGCCGGTCGCCGGCGGCGGCACCCGTCCTGCGGTGATCCAGGCCACCAAGTCCGGCCAGGTGTTCGTGCTGGATCGTGCCACCGGCGCACCGTTGATGCCGGTCAAACAGATGGCCGTGCCGCAGGGCACCGACCACGGCGACTGGACCGCTGCCACCCAGCCGATCTCGCCGGGCATGCCCAACACCGTGGGCGCGCCGAGCCGCGAGGTCGAAACCATCATCGAATCCGATGCCTGGGGCATGACCCCGTTCGATCAGCTCGCCTGCCGTATCCAGTTCAAGCAGCTGCGCTACGAAGGCATGTTCACCCCGCCGACGCTGCAAGGCTCGCTGGCGTTCACCGGCAACCACGGCGGCATCAACTGGGGCGGCGTCTCGGTCGATCTGCAGCGCGGCATCATGGTGATGAACAGCAATCGCCTGCCCTACACCTTGCAGGTCTATACCCGCGAGAAAATGAACGAACTCGGCGTCGTGTCGGTGTTCGACGGCAAGAGCAAGACCCCCGGCTACATGGCGCAGAAGGGCCTGGCCTATGGCGCGCGCAAGGAGCCGTGGATGTCGCCGCTCAACACCCCGTGCGTCGCCCCGCCGTGGGGTTACATCTCCGGTGTGGATCTGCGCACGCAGCAGGTGCTATGGCGCCGTCCGCTCGGCACCGGCTACGACCAGGGCCCGATGGGCATCCCGTCCAAGACCAAGTTCGAGATCGGCACGCCTAACAACAGCGGCTCGCTGGCCACCGCCGGCGGCGTGACCTTCATCGGCGCAACCCTGGACGACTTCATGCGCGGCTTCGACACCCGCACCGGCAAGCAGGTCTGGGAGACGCGCGTGCCGGCCGGCCCGCAGGCTGCCCCGCTGAGCTACACCATCGATGGCAAGCAGTACATCGTGGCCGCCGTGGGTGGACACGACCGCATGGAAACCAAGTCCGGCGACAGCGTCATCGCCTGGGCCTTGCCGGACGCTGCACCAGCGGCGCCGGCGAAGTAATCGCCGGCCCTTTTGGGCAGTGACACAACAGACCGGCCGTCGCGAGACGGCCGGTTTTTTTATGGGCGGCCTGTCGATTGGGCGGATCGTCGTTGTCCGGATGCGGCGGAGCATGTGGTGTGCGGTCGGAACATGTGGTTCCGGCAGCACGCCTGAATTGCACGGTGTTGCATCCGCCGATGACAGGTGTGCCAAAACTGCGGTTTGACCGACGGGCCATCGGCGTCGCACCGAGCCGTGTCGGAGTGAGGTCTTTCCGAAGTTCTTCGGGTCGCTGCCTTTCAAGTTCTCCTGCTGCGATTTCCCGACACCCGGTGCACTGCCATAGCGGTGGTTTGTGCCCGCTCTGATTTCAGCGCAAACCCGACACCGGCAACAGTGCAAAGCGCGCTAGTCGCCGCTGCCAGATCAGAGAGAAGCAAACCGCCCACCTGCATTCCATCGGAGCGCGGAATTGCGCGGCCTCACGACAGCCTAATTTCACGTGGAATTTACAACCAGGAACACTGATTCCGGGCAGCCGCGAGCTGCTCAAAACATACGCACCGCAACTGAAAACGCTTCCAAATCAACCACATCAGCTTTTTACGTGGTCCGCAGCACGCATTCCGATAAACGGTCCTTTCACACCATCATGATTCGGGCTCAGCCGCCGATACCCCATTGCAGCCCACTCCTGCCGCACACCGTTCCCCCTTTCCCAGAACACTAGTCGGACTCAGCCTATGTTGCCTTCACACGATGCCGCACCCGTTTCCCGCCCACCGGCGGATGCAAACGTTGCGCGTACCACCTGGACTGCATGGATGCCCGCTGCCGCACACCTCGCGCTGCTGGCCTTGCTGACGTTCTATGCAGCCACGCTGGTGCCCGGCGGCGTCGGTAGCGCGTTCGCGAAGCTGTTCCCGGCCCTGCTGGTGCTCGGCGCGGCCAGCGTCGGCCTGTGGTGGTGGACGCGTCGTCGCAACAGTGCGCAGCTGCAGCAGGCAGTGAGTGCCGTCGCTGCGCTGGGCGAAGGCCGCTTTCAGCGCCTGGACGCGCGTACCGCCTCCGGTGAACTGGCACCGCTGCTGCGCACGTTGCAGGCGACCCAGGACAAGCTGGCCATCCGCATCGACGTGATGGAACAAGGCCTGCGCCACGGGCAGTTCGTGATCAAGGCACTCGACGATCTGGACACCATGATCCGCATCGCCGACGACGACGGCCAGGTGCTGTTCGCCAACCGCAAGCTGCTCGCGATGCTCAAGCTGATCGAGCCGGATGTGCAGAGCTTCCGCCCCAGCTTCCATGCCGAAGGATTCGTCGGCGGCAGCATCGGCGACATCTACCCGGACAGCCAGGCCGCCATCGACCGCATGCGCGCGTTGAACGCGTCCAAGGCCGTGCGCGCGCCGTTCTTCGGGCGCCAGATCGACTTCGTATACAGCCCGATCATCGCCGCCGACGGCACCAAGCTGGGCACCATCGCGCAGTGGATGGACGTCACCGCGCAGGTCAACGCCGAGCAGGCACTGATCCAGATCATCGATGCGGCATCGGCCGGCGATTTCAGTCGCCGCATGCAGGTCGACGGCATGGATGGCGTACTGCTGTCGCTGGCGCAAGGCATCAACCGCATTTACGACTCGGTGGAAACCCACCTGGCCGCGTTGGCACGCGTCATCAGCGCGATGGCCGAAGGCGACCTCACCCAGCGCGTGGACGGCGATGCGCACGGCATCTTTGCGCGTCTGCGCGACGACACCAACCAGACCGTCGCCCGTCTGACCGAAATCATCGGCGGCATCCAGACTGCATCGGACACCATCCGACAGGCTGCGGTGGAAATCGCTGCCGGCAATACCGATCTGTCCGAACGCACCGAGCAGCAGGCGGCGAATCTGGAAGAAACCGCAAGCTCGATGGAAGAACTCACCTCGACCGTGAAGCAGAATGCCGAAAGCGCGCTGCAGGCCAACCGCCTGGTGGTGGGCACCGGTGAAGTGGCGCAAAGCGGCGGCCAGGTGATGGACGATGTGGTCGCCACCATGAGCCAGATCAGCACCGCCTCGCGCAAGATCGGGGAGATCATCGGCGTCATCGACGGCATCGCGTTTCAGACCAATATCCTGGCGCTCAATGCCGCAGTGGAAGCAGCACGTGCCGGCGAACAGGGCCGCGGTTTTGCGGTCGTCGCCTCCGAAGTGCGCGCATTGGCGCGGCGCTCTGCCGATGCGGCAAAAGAAATCAAGACGCTGATCGCTGATTCCACCGACAAGGTGGAGCTGGGCTCGGGGCTGGTGCATCGTGCCGGCGCGACCATGCGCGAGATCGTCGGCTCGGTCAAACACGTCACCGACATCATGAGCGAGATCACCTCGGCCAGCGCCGAGCAGTCCAGCGGCATCGAACAGGTCAATCGCACCGTCGCACAACTGGATGAGGTCACCCAACGCAACGCCGCGTTGGTGGAAGAAGCCACCGCCGCCGCACGTAGCCTGGAAGAACAGGCGGTGGAACTGGCCGATGCCGTCTCGATCTTCCGCCTGCAGCCTGCGCACAGCGGCAACTCGAATGTAGTGCGCGCAAGTTTCGGAAACGCGGCGGCATAAATCGTAGGAGCGCACCTGGGCGCGACGGAGCTTTATCGGTAACGCCCCATCGCGCCCAGGCGCGCTCCTACGCCAAGCAACAGTGCGTGTCTGCGATCCTCGATCCGGCACGCGCAGCCGCAAACAACATGCCGAATCGAAGAGCCATCGCACAGATGAGCCAATCTTCGTAGGAGCGCACCCGGGTGCGCTCCTACGCAAAGTAAGCGTGCGTGTCTGCCATCGTTGGTCCGGCACGCGCAGCCGCAAACAACACGCCGAATCGAAGAGCCATCGCACAGAAGAGCCAATCTTCGTAGGAGCGCACCTGGGCGCGACGAAGCATTACTGGTAACGCCCCATCGCGCCCAGGTGCGCTCCTACGCCAAGCAGGCTTGGCGGCAGCGAGGGCTAATCCAGGAACCGCGCACGCTGCTCGGGTGTTGGCAGCATGCAGTGCTCGGTACGCCCGAACCAGCGATAGCGATTGCGCGCGATCAGGCGATAGCCGATGTCGCGCAAGCCACGTGGGACCACGCGCAACACTGCAAACAAGCGCCAAACGCCACCCAAACCGGCCAGCACGCGCACGATCGCATCGCTGTCGGTCCATGCACCGGTGTCGTCCACCAGCAAAAACGACAGCGGATCATCGGGATCCAGCCCGTGCTGCTGCAACAGCGCGCGCCCGGCGTGCCCCTGCATCGCGGCAAAGCGATAACGCCCACGTCGATCGTGGCGCAGCAGCAACGTGACCCAGCCATTGCACAGCAGACACACGCCATCGAACACGATGGTTGCCGGCGCACTGCGCGCATCAACCTGCGGCGATTCAACCTGGCGCAAGCCAACCCTCGTAGCGAATGAACGGCCCGACCAGCGGCAGGTGCACGTCGACGAAAAATCCATAGCGGCCAGCGTCGGCATGCTCGCGGCAACGCACCTGCTCGAACCAGCGCGCAGGCAGCGGGATCCAGCCGAATGCCCACACGCGCGTGGCCTGCCAGTACAACGCGTCGGCATCGGCACGCAGCGCGAATTCGAAGCGCACCGCGCCCAGGTGCTCGCGCAGTGCGCCGCCCTGCCGCCACAACCGCGAATACATCGGCAACCCGGCAAAACGCCGATGCCAACGCTCGCCGTGCGCATCGACCAGAAACTCCACTTCGACATCCACCTCGCCAGTGCGCGGCAACCGGCTCAGCAACGCCAGCAACGGCACCAAGGCATGACGACCGCGCTGAATCTGCGCCCTTCCGCCAAAGGTCTGCCGCTGCTGCACCGAGTGCAGCGCACGCACCGGCGCAGGCAGATGCGCGAACGCATCCTGGCCGAGTACCTGCGCGAACAATGGCGTGTTCAGGGCGCGATCCAGGCCAGCGTGGCCATGCGTCCGCTGCGACGGTCGCGGCGGTGCGAGAAGAAGCGTTGCGGATCAGAAATGGTGCACAGCCCGCCGCCATGGATCGCGCTGGCCGGCACGCCGGCACGCTGCAAGCGCTGGCGCGCCAGTGCATACAGATCCACCTGCCAATGCCCCGGCCGCGTGGCGCTGAAGGCGTCCTGCGCCTGCGCATCGTCGGCGACGAAGGCATCGAAGACGTCCTGCCCGATTTCATATGCCTGCGGCCCCGCGGCCGGCCCCAGCCATGCGATCAAGCGCGACGCAGGCGTACGCATGGCGGCCACGCTGCGCTCGAGCATGCCGTCGGCCAGCCCGCGCCAACCGGCATGTGCGGCCGCCACTTCGCTGCCATCGGCCGCCGCCAGCACCACGGGCAGGCAATCGGCAGTGAGGATCGCCAGCACCACGCCAGGCACAGCGGTGACAGCCGCATCGGCAATGGGTTCAGACGCAGCTGGCGCGAGATCGCCCGCGCCATCCGACCGCGCATCGGATGCAAGCAGCGGCGCCTCGACGCGCACCACCTCCACACCGTGCACCTGCCGCAACCAGTGCGGCGCGCTCGGCAACGCTAGCGCTTCGACCAGCAGTACCCGGTTGCGCTCCACCTGCTCGGGCGTATCGCCCTCGGGGCTGTTGCGGTTGCCCAGATTGAGCGTGTCGAACGGCGGCAGCGAGCCGCCCAGCCCGTAGCGCAATGTAGTCAGCGCATGGATGCGTGGCGGCGCAGGCCAGTCGGCCGGCAGGATGCAAGGCGCGGCCACTGTCACTTCAGCGGCGCGCCAGCTCGGCGGCACGTGCGCTGTCTTCGCGCAGCGCGGTCATCAGCCGCTGCAGGTCGGCCGGCACCGGTGCGGTGGCGCGCACCGGCTCGCCGCTGACCGGATGCAGGAATTCCAGCGTTTCGGCATGCAGCGCCTGGCGCTTGAAGGTGCGCAGCTCGTGCACCAGCTCGTCGGTGGCGCCCTTGGGCAGCTTGAGCGCGCCGCCGTACAGCGGGTCGCCAACGATCGGCGACTTCAGATGCGCCATATGCACGCGGATCTGATGGGTGCGCCCGGTTTCCAGGCGGCATTCCAGCGCGGTATGCGCGCGGAAGCGTTCGCGCAGCCGGTAATGGGTGACCGCGTCGCGGCCGTCGTCGCGCACCGCCATCTTGAGGCGATCGCGTGGATGGCGGTCGATCGGCGCATTCGCGGTGCCGCCGGACACCAGCGCACCGACCACCACCGCCAGATACTGGCGATGCACATCGCGCGCGGACAGCTGTTCCACCAGCGCCGTCTGCGCCTGCACGGTCCGCGCGACCACCATGACGCCGCTGGTTTCTTTGTCCAGACGATGCACCACGCCGGCACGCGGCACCGCCGACAACGCGGGGTCGCGGAACAGCAGCGCATTGACCAGGGTGCCGTCCGGATTGCCCGCGCCTGGGTGTACGACCAGGCCGGCCGGCTTGTCGATCACCAGCACCTGGTCGTCTTCGTACAACACGTTCAGCGGGATGTCCTGCGGGGCCGCGTGGGTCTGGGTTTCAAGCACCACCTGCAGCTGCACGCTCTCACCGCCGCGCAAGGTGTCGCGCGGACGCGCCATTTCGCCATCCAGCAGCGCATCGCCGGACTTGATCCATTCCGACAGCCGCGAGCGCGAGAATTCGGGGAACAGCTCGGCCAGCACCGCGTCGAAACGGCGCCCTGCGGCGTTATCGGGCACGATGGCCTGACGGATGGACGGGTCGATGGGGTCGGCAGATGGG
This sequence comes from Xanthomonas sp. WHRI 8932A, assembly GCF_035012785.1. Classification (NCBI taxonomy): domain Bacteria; kingdom Pseudomonadati; phylum Pseudomonadota; class Gammaproteobacteria; order Lysobacterales; family Lysobacteraceae; genus Xanthomonas; species Xanthomonas sp. WHRI 8932A. The sequence goes on along the minus strand of NZ_JAYGQQ010000016.1, from coordinate 4,733 downwards.
TCGGACATGGACACTGGCACTCAGGCAAAAACGGGAATTTAGGGGTCCGGGAGGCAGGAGTCAGTCGCCGGACAGGCCACTAGGCTATCATCGCGCTTTCGTTTTCCTGACGCGTCCTTCCCAGACCCATGATCCGACGGTCCACGTTTTCCGCGCCTGCGCGCCTGATTGCCCTCATGCTGGTCATGGCGTTCGTCGTCACCGGCTGCCACCGCGGCGCCAAGGACAAGAATCCCGATGAGGGCATGCCGGTCGAGCAGCTCTATGGCAAAGGCCACGGCCTGATGGAGAAAGGCAACTGGGCTGGCGCCGAAGCCAGCTACAAGCGCCTGATTGCCCAGTACCCGTATGGTCCGTACACCGAGCAGGCGATGATCGAAAGCGCCTACGCCCAGTACAAGGCCGGCAAGCACGACGACACGGTGTCCAGCGTCGACCGCTTCATCCGGACCTATCCCACGCACCGCAACATCTCGTACCTGTACTACCTGCGCGGGCTGGCCAACAGCAACCGCGACACGGTGTTCCTGCGCCGGGTGTGGTCGCTGGACCCAAGCCGCCGCGATCTGTCGTCGCCGCAGCAGGCCTACAACGACTTCAATACGGTCACCGACCGCTATCCCAACAGCCGCTACGCGCCCGATGCGCGCAAGCGGATGATCGAGCTGCGCGACGTGTTCGCCCAGCACGAGCTGGATAACGCGCTGTACTACCTGCGCCGCAACGCCTGGGTGTCCGCAGCCGGCCGCGCCAACTACCTGCTGGAAACCTACCCGCAGAGCGCCTATCAGTACGACGCCGTTGCCGTGCTGGCGGAGGCTTACACACACCTGGGCAACAAGACCCTGGCCGCAGACGCACGCCGCGTGCTCGAACTCAACAGCCCGCAGCACCCGTGGCTGACTGGCAATTGGCCGAAGTACCCCTGGGCGATCCGCAAGCTCAACCCGTTTGCCGGCGAGAAGTCCGCCGCTACCGGTCAGCGCAATGCGCAGATGAGCCGCGACTGAGACTTGTAGTCGCTGCGGAATACATAAGGGGCCGAAAGGCCCCTTTTTCATGTCTGAGAGGTCGGTGCGGCAAGCCGCAGCAGCAGTGAGCGCTCCCCGCTGCGGTAGCGTCTGTCCGCGTGTGCTCGCTCCCTGTGCCGGCGTATCGCAAGCCCGCCCGCGTCCCGTAACCGGCGCCAGATCACCGAACCGGCGGGCTGGCCTGCCTATACTCAAGCCTTAGAGCAGCTAACAAAACGACTGTGCTCATCGCCAGGCGGGCGCGGCCGGTTCTCGGAGTCGGCATGTATCACGCATACACTCGGGTTCCTCCGCGCCGTCCACACCCACCTGACGATGGCTCGCGACGGTTTGTTAGCCGCTCTTAGGAAGATCCGACTCCCCGCCGGCGCCAGCCAAGGAGGCCGCATGTCTCGTCTCATCGCCCTATTTTTGCTCGCGGTGTCGCTGGCAACACTGAGCACGGTCTCAGTCGCAGCCCCGATCGTCTACGGCGTCAACGCCCACGACAATCGCCCCGGCTACCCCATGAACCAGGCCGAGGCACGCTTCAAACTGCTGGCCGCGCGCAATCTGCGCAGCTACCGCTTCGATGTGGATCCGCGCGATTACGCAACGCTGGATGCCCTGGTGCCACTGGCGCGTCAGTACGGCATCACGCTACGCCCGATGGTCTACCCGATGTCGCGCGAGATCGGTTACCAACTGGCACGTCGCTATGCGGCCGACATCAAGGTCTGGGAGATCGGCAACGAACAGGACCTGGTGCGCGCCGAAGCCGATGCCCGCATCGCAGCGATGACCACCATGTATCTGGGCATGCGCCAGGCCTCAAACGAACTGGGCGCGGGCCTGCGTTTCACCATCAACATCACCGCCTGCAACAGCGACGACCGCAGCGCCAACGCGCGTTGCCCGGGCGACCGCAATGGCTCGCTATGGTTTCTTGCCAAGGCCAAGGCCGCCGGTTTCGACTTCGACCACATCAGCTTCCACTACTACGCCTTCCACCACGATGCCGGCTACTGGACGGACTTGTACCTGGGCCAGCTACGCACGGCTGCGCAAACCTACAACACGCCGGTGTTCTTCAACGAGCTGAACTGCGCCGAGGTCTACACCGGCAACACCACCGGAGGCGCGGAAGGCGATCGCGGCTGCTTCGACAGCCTGGCGCAGCTGCTGCGCAACGTGCGCGCCAACTATGCCGACGTGGTCGCCGAGATCAATGTCTACGAGTTGCTGGACCAGACCACCATCCAGGGCGCAGAAGGCCACTTCGGCCTGATGTACGACCTGACGCGACCCAAGCCGACTCTTGATTTGCTCACCCGCTTTGCGCAACCGCCGGCCACCGCAGCGATGGCCGACGCGCCAGGTTACTGACCGGAATACCCGTTGGTGATCGGGTAACGCCGCTCGCGACCGAACGCGCGTCGCGAGATCTTCGGCCCGGGCGCGGCCTGATGGCGCTTCCATTCGTTGATTCGCACCAGGCGCAGCACGTGTTCGACAGTATCGGCCGCATAACCGGCGGCAACGATCTCGTCGCGTGACTGCTCGTGGTCGACATAGCGGTACAGGATGCCGTCCAGCACATCGTAGGGCGGCAGCGAATCCTGGTCGGTCTGGTTGTCGCGCAGCTCGGCCGATGGCGGGCGCGAGATCACCGCCGGTGGAATGACCGGCGCACCGCCGACGGTATTGCGCCATTTCGCCAGGCCGAACACTTCGGTCTTGTAGAGATCCTTCAGCGGCGCGTAGCCACCGCACATGTCGCCGTAAATGGTGGCGTAGCCCACTGCGTATTCGCTCTTGTTGCCAGTGGTCAGCAGCAACCCGCCGAATTTGTTGGATAGCGCCATCAGGATCACGCCACGGCTGCGCGACTGCAGATTCTCTTCGGTGACATCCGGCTGGGTGCCTTCGAACATTGGACCCAACGCGGCGAGCAAGCCTTCGAAGGCCGGCTCGATCGCGATGGTTTCCAGCTTCACGCCCATCGCGCGGCATTGCTCCTCGGCCAGATCGTTGGACAGACCGGCGGTGTAGCGCGACGGCAGCCGCACCGCGGTGACGTTATCGCCACCCAGCGCATCGACCGCCATCGCCAGCACCAACGCCGAATCGATGCCGCCGGACAGGCCCAGCCACACCTTGCTGAAGCCGTTCTTGCGGCAATAATCCTGCAGGCCACGCACCACCGCGCGCCAGGCGAGTGCGTCCATGCTCTCGTCGCCATCGTCCACCCAGACCACCGGGGTGAAGCGGCGTTCGCCGGCGGCGTAGTCCACCACCAGCCATTGATCGACAAAGGCGGCGGCGGCCGGATGCACGGTGCCGTCGCCATCGGCCACCACTGAGGCGCCGTCGAACACCAGCGCATCCTGGCCGCCGACCACGTTGAGATACGCAATCGCCGCCCCGCTCTCGCGCGTGCGCTCGGCCAATAGCGCATCGCGCTGCGCGTGCTTGCCGCGCTCGTATGGCGAGGCATTGGGGACCAGCACAAGCTCGGCGCCGGCGTGCACGGTTTTGGCCAGCGGCTCGGCGAACCACAGGTCTTCGCAGATCACCACGCCCACCTGCACGCCCTTGACCGTGACCACGCAATTGTCGCCATCCGGGTCCACATCGAAGTAACGACGCTCGTCGAACACCGCGTAGTTGGGCAGCTCGCGCTTGCGGTATGTCGCTTCGATGCGGCCGTCGCGTAACACGCTGGCGGCGTTGTAGACCACGCTGCCGGCACTCTGCGGCCAGCCGACCACGGCGACGATGCCGCGCGTACTCGCCGCAATGCGCGTCAGTGCTTGTTCGCAGTGCGCCAAGAACCCCGGACGCAACAGCAGATCTTCCGGCGGATAGCCGCTGATCGCCAGTTCGGGAAACAGCACGATGTCCGCCTCGAACTCATCGCGTGCCGTGGCAATGAACTCGATGATGCGATCGGTATTTTTTGCCACCGCCCCAACCGGGAAGTCGAACTGGGCCATGGCGATGCGGAGGATCTGGGACATATCGGCAGCCTTTTGCGGTTCCTACCGAACGCCGGAAGGAGGGGAAGAAGAACGGGCAACGCACAAACCTTGCGCAATCGCGTTGCACACATCGTCAGTGCGCGCCAGCACCGCATTATTCCAGAAGCGCAGCAGCTGGAAGCCCTCGCGCTGCAGGAAGGCGTCGCGTACTGCATCGGAGCAGGCGTTCAGATGCTGGCTGCCATCAAGTTCGATGATCAATGCGCAGTCCAGACAGGCGAAATCGGCGATGTACGGCCCGACCGGACATTGCCTGCGAAACTTGAAGCCCAGCAAGCGCCGATCACGCAGGCGGTACCAAAGCGCGCGCTCGGCGTTGGTCGTCTCGCGTCGCAAGATTTTCGCGAATCGGATTTTTTCGCCAGCGCGCATTGGATGCATCGGGTTTTTGTCAGATCACAGCGTGTTATGGAACTGCCGGTGCCAGCTATCGGTTGCGATCGATTTGGGATGTAGGGGAAAGCTGCCCTCACCCCTACCCCTCTCCCGCAAGCGGGAGAGGGAAATCCAAGGCACGAAGCTAAAGCAGTCTGCTTCTGCTGCAACTGCTGCTGCAACTGCAACTGCTACCGCTACCGCTCCCGCCCCTGCTCCTGCTCCTGCTCCTGCTTCTGCTTCTGCTTCTGCTTCTGCTTCTGCTTCTGCTTCTGCTTCTGCTTCTGCTTCTGCTTCTGCTTCTGCT
>NZ_JAYGQQ010000015.1:0-136477 GCF_035012785.1 Xanthomonas sp. WHRI 8932A | reverse complement strand
TGCGGGAGAAGGTGCCCGTAGGGCGGATGAGGGATGCCACTCACCCTTGCGCCGCTACCGCCTCACTCAACGCAAAAATCCGCCCGGCTTCCCGCCACTTTTCCCCGGGCGCACTGCCCGGCAGCGGTTTCTGGAAGCGCCACATTAGGTCTTCCCACGCCTGGATGCGCGGATCGGCGGCATCGCGCGCGGCCTTGGCGGCTGGATCGTAATCGTCGCCCACCTCCATCAGCATCACCAACCGATCGCCGTTGCGAAAGATCTCCAGTTCAAGAATGCCGGCCTGCTGCAAGGAGGCCACCACTTCCGGCCACACCTCGGTGGGCTGATGCCAGCGCTCGTAGTCGGCGATCAACGCAGCATCGTCGTGCAGATCCAGTACATAGCAAAGACGCGGCATGCTCAGGCTCCGGCGATCACAGGCGTCACGCGACGTGCGCGCAATGCGAACAGCAAGATCACCGCAAAGCACACACCCGGCACCGCCATCGCCCAGTGAATGCCGGCCATGTCCGACACCGCGCCCATCACCGCCGTAAGCAGCGCTCCGCCGATGATCGACATCACCAGCAAGGAGGAGCCCAGCTTGCGTGCGTCGTCGTGCATGCCATCCAGGCCCAGCGCAAAGATGGTCGGGAACATCACCGACATGAACACGCTTGCCGCCACCAGCGCGTACAACCCGGTCCAGCCGGGCAGCGCGATGGCAACCGCGCACAACACCACATTGATCGTGGCAAAACTCGCCAGCAACTTTGCCGGTGCCAGATAGCGCAGCAACGCGGTGCCGACAAAGCGGCCGGCCATGAATAGCACCAGCGAGATGGTCAGATACGTGGCCGCGGTCTTTTCCGGCGTGCCCGGCACGGCGTCCTGCAGGTAGCGGATCAGATAACTCCAGATGCCGACTTGCGCGCCTACGTAGAAGAACTGCGCCACCACCGAAAACATGAAGCGCCGGTTGCGCAACAATTCGCCGAAGCGTGCGCGTTTGGGCGCCACGCCGCTGTCGCTCTCCGGCGCGCCGGTGGGAAAACGCACCAGCGCGATCAGGATCGCCCACAGCACCACCACTGCGCCGATGATCAGATACGGCATCTGCACGGCCGAGGATTCGGCAGCGAAGAACGCCTCGCGCGCGGCCGGCGCCATCGCCGCCAGCTCGGCGGGCGTGTGCTCCACACCGGAGAAAATGAAATGCTGGCCGACCAACACGCCGGTGATCGACCCCAAGGGGTTGAAGGCCTGCGCAAGATTCAGCCGCCGCGCCGCGCCGTCGGCCGGCCCGAGCACGGTCACCAGTGGATTGGCAGTGGTTTCCAGAAACGCCAGGCCGCTGGCGATGACGAACAGCGCCAGCAGGAACAGCCAGTAGGTGTGCACCTGCGCGGCCGGGTAAAACAGAAACGCCCCGCACGCATACAGCAGCAACCCGAGCACCACCGCGGCCTTGTAGCTGTAGCGACGCATGAACATCGCCGCCGGCATCGCGAACACGAAATAGCCCATGTAGAAGGCGCTCTGCACCAACCCGGCCTGCAGGTCGCTCAGCTCGAACGCTTTCTTGAACTGCTTGATCAGGATGTCGTTGAGGTTGTTGGCCATGCCCCACAAAAAGAACAGGCTGACGATCAACAACAGGGGAACCATGGCGGTACGCGCCAGGTTGCCGCGCGGTGACGCGGCAATGTCACTGTGATGCATGCGACCGATCCCCTCCCAAGGCTGTGGCGCTTGCGTTGCAATGGCGCGAGCGTACTGCGCACGCCGACGCCATGCAAATATAAAATCTTTGTTTATATTTGCACGCAAGCACCCACCCTGACCCCTGTCGGCGATGCCTGTACCCTGGCGCGCCGCACCTTGCCTGGAATCGCAAACGGATGAGCCCCGAACCCGCCAAGTACCGCGCGCCGGCCCTGGACAAGGGGCTGGATATCCTCGAGCTTCTTGCCCGCCAGGCGCAGCCGATGAGCATGGGCGCGATCTCGCAAGGCATCGGCCGCTCGCGCGGCGAGATCTTCCGCATGCTGCAGGTGCTGGAGGAGCGCGGGTACCTCACCCGCGATGGCGAAGGCGACTACGTGCTAACCAACCGCCTGTTCATGCTCGGCATGCAGCAGCCGCCGGTGCAGAGCATTAGCGAGGCCGCGTTGCCGGTGATGCGGCGGCTAGCCGATGCGATCTGCCAGCCCTGCCATCTGGTGGCGCCCTCGGGCGACCAGATCGTGGTGATCGCGCAGATGGATGTGCCCAGCGATCTGGGCCTGGTGGTGCGCCCGGGCCATCGCCGCCCGTTGACCCATTCCAGCTCCGGGCTGGTGCTGTTCGCCTTCCAGCAACCGGAAGTGCAGGCGCGCTGGCTGGACATGCTGGACGCCAGCGAGGTGCCGTTCGAGCGTGCGCAGTTCCTGGCCGCCGCCGCGCAGGCACGCAACGATGGCTACGCCATGCAACCCAGCGAAGCGGTGGTGGGCGTGGTCGATCTGACTGCGCCGATCCTGCAACGCGGCAGTGCGACCTACACGCTCACGGTGCCGTTCATCGCACGCCGCCCGGAACTGGTGGGCCCGCACGCGGCCTTACAGGCGCTGTGCGCGGCCACGCAAGAGATTTCCAACGCGCTGCACTGATCTCAGGCAATCCACGCCGCCTGGCGCAGATGCCCAGGCGCGTTGCACAAGGCATCGCCCTATACTCGGCGCGGTCGACCACGCGGGATCGCATGTCCAGCCTCACGTTCGGGATGTGGAGCACCATCCTGCTGCTTGGCAGCGCGCATGGCGTACTTGGCGCGGGCCTGTTGTTATTGGCCCCGGCCAACCGGATCGCCAACCGGTGCCTGGCCGCACTGCTGCTGGTGGTGGTGGCGCTGATAACGCCTTACACGCTGGGCTATGCCGGCGCCTACGATGCATACCCTGACCTGACCTACGCGCCGCTGTTCTGGGAACTGGCGATCGGGCCACTGGTGTGGCTCTACGTGCGCCAACTGGCGCGCCGGCAGCTGCCGCGGCGCTGGGCGCTGCATCTGCTGCCGGCGCTGCTGCAAGGCGGCTATTACACCTGGCTGTTCACCTGGCCACTGCAACGCAAGTGGGACTGGAACGCCGCCGTCCACGTGCCCTGGGTCGCCCCGCTGCAAGACGCCTTGGTGCTGGCATCGCTGACGGCCTATCTGCTCCTGGCATGGCGCGAGTATCTGGCCTATCAACGCTGGCTGGAACATCACAGCGGTGCACGCGAGGAGCTGCGTTTGCCGTGGCTGCGCGGTTTTCTGCTGGCCGCGTTCTTTCTGCTGGTGTTGCGGCTTGGCTTCACCGCCAGCGACCGGCTGTGGAAGCCGCTGTCCTATTTCGACGAGTTTCCGCGCTACCTGGCCACCGCAGCGCTGGTCTATTACCTGGGGCTGGAAGGCTGGCGCCATGCCCGCCTGCGCTACCCGCCGCGCGATGCGCCGCTGACGCTGGAGCCGCCGCCAGATCCGCCCGACCCGGCAGCAACGCTTGCCGCGCCCCAGCCTGCGGCGGAAAAGGACTGGCAGGCGCTGGGGCAACGCGTGGCTGCCGAGGTCGCTGCGCACGGCTGGTGGCGCGAGCCGGACCTCAGCCTGCCCGAGCTGGCGCGCCGCATGGGCACCAACAGCAACTATCTGTCGCGTGCGCTCAACGAAGGCCTGGGGCAGACCTTCAGCGCCTTCATCAACGCGCTGCGCATCGCCGACGCCCAGCGCCTGCTGGCCGGCGATCAGGACATCCTCTCCATCGCGCTGGCGGTGGGGTTCGGTTCCAAGGCCAGCTTCAACCGGGTGTTTCGTGCCCACTTCGGCTGCACGCCCAGCGACTACCGGCGCACGCAACGTCGCACATCCTGAAAATTTTTGGCAATTGGGCATTTGAGTCGCCCGCCACCGCGCAGCTGCCGATGCTGGCGACTCTTGCCCAGGAGCTGCCATGTCCCATCGCATCCGTCTTCTTTCAGTGTTGTTAGTGCTGCTCTGTCCGATCTGCGTCGCGTGGGCGGCCTCGCCCGCACCCGCGTTGACCCGCGACAGCCCACTGCCCGGTCCGGCGCTGCTGGCCGATATCGATGTGCTACGACAGGCCTATAGCGCACTGCATCCGGGCCTGTACCGCTACGCCACCGAGGCGCAGGTTGCGCAACGCTTCGCCGAGCTGCGCGCCGAACTGGCAGACGGCGCCACGCTTGGTCAGGCCTACCTCGCCATCTCCCGCCTGACCGCCAGCGTGCGCTGCGGCCACAGCTTCCCCAATTTCGTCAATCAACCCGAGCCGATCCAGCAGGCTCTGTTCGGCGACGGCCGGCGCCTGCCGTTCCATTTTCGTTGGCTACAGGGCCGCATGATCGTCAGCCGGAATGGCTCGGATCAGCCCGGCTTGCTGCCCGGCACAGAAGTGCTGTCCATCGATGGCATTGCCACCTCGCAGATTCTGGCGGCGTTGATGACAGTGGCGCGCGCCGATGGCAGCAACGACGCCAAGCGCATTGCCCAGATGGAGGTGCAGGGGTTTGCGCAGATCGAGGCGTTCGATGCGTATCTGCCGTTGCTGTTCCCGCAGATTTCCGCCAACCCGGTGCTGCAGGTCCGCGCGCCCGGCGCCACCGCTCCACGCGCGCTGCAGGTGCACGGCATCGACGCGGCGCAGCGCAATGCAATGGCGCCCAAACGTGCGCGCGACAGCGCAGCGCCGGCATGGACGCTGACGATGGACTCGGCCGATCTGGCAGTTCTGCGCATGCCGGATTGGGCGCTGTATGAAAGCGCCTGGGATTGGCGGGCATTTCTGGCGCGCAGCTTCATGCGCCTGGCCAAGCGCAAGGTGCCTGCGTTGGTGATCGATCTGCGTGGCAACGAGGGCGGGCTGGACGTGGGCAGCGTGCTGCTGGGGTATCTGGCAGCAGGCGAGATCGCGGCGCCGCCGATGCGCAACCTGGTGCGTTATCGGCGCGTGCCCGATGCGTTGGCGACCTACGTCACCACCTGGGATCGCGGCTTCCGCGACTGGGGCACGCGCGCAGTTGCCTACGACACGCGGTTCTACACGCTCAATGCGCAAACCGGCGGCGCTGCACAGCGCTACCTGCCATTGCGTACACCGCATTTCACTGGTCGGGTGTTTGTGTTGATCGACGCCGAAAACAGCTCGGCCACTTTCGCGTTTGCGCAGCAACTACAGCGCAACGGCTTGGGCACGCTGGTCGGCCAGCCCACCGGCGGCAATCTGCGCGGCATCAACGGCAGCGCGTTCTTCTTTTTGCACTTGCCCAACTCGCACATCGAGGTGGATCTGCCGCTGGTCGGTCAGTTTGCAACCAGCGCGCAACCCGATCGCGGCGTGCTGCCCGACGTGCCGGTGCAGATCACCGTGCAGGATCTGCAGGCCGGCCGGGATGTGGAAATGGACACCGTGCGTGCCCTGCTGGGTGGCCAGCAAGCGCGGCCGACACACTGACAGCGCAGCCACCGGGCCGTGGGATCGCCCATGGTTTTCCGGCTGTTCTACTGCGCCTGCAACTCCACGGATAGCCGCTGCATAGCCACGGCTATAAAGATCAGACCGACCTTCGCGTGCAGGCAAAACGCCCGAAAGCGAGTTTTGCGTTGTTACACTGCGCGCCCCTTGGGGAGTAGCCTGCTTTCGTTTATCGAAAGCGCCTGCATCAACATACTCGGCCGTTGCGCCGTGGTGCAGGCAACCAATCGTGGTTTGGCGAGACCAGCGGCATGCGCGTACGACGACGGTTGGCGCGGGCGCATGCCGTTGTGACCGTGCCCAACCCGAGAGTGTCGATGTCTCCTTTTTCCATTGTGTTGATCGGTTTTGCGATGTCCACCGATGCGTTTGCCGCTGCGATCGGCAAGGGCGCGGCGATGCGCAAACCGCAGTGGCGCGATGCGCTACGCGCCGGATTGATTTTTGGGTGCATCGAAGCGATCACACCGGTAATCGGCTGGTTGCTGGGCCGCGCGGCGTCCAGTTATGTGTCCGCCTATGACCACTGGATCGCCTTCGTGCTGCTTGGCGCGCTGGGCACGCACATGATCGTGGCCGGCCTGCGCGCCGATCCTGACGATACCGATGAGGCAGCCGATGCGCCGAAGAAAAACGGCCTGCTTGCACTGGCCGCCACCGGCTTCGCCACCAGCATCGATGCGATGGCAGTCGGCGTCAGCCTGGCATTTTTGGATGTGCACATCGGCGTGGTGGCCGTAGTGGTCGGCCTGTGCACCTTCAGCATGGTCACCGCCGGCATCATGCTGGGCCGCGCACTGGGCGCGCTGATCGGCAAACGTGCCGAGATCCTGGGCGGCGCGATCCTGGTGATCGTCGGCAGCGTGATCCTGTACGAACACCTCAGCGGCGCGGCGTAAGCCCCTGCGCACAGGGAATCTTTCGACTGCCTGTTTTCTGTAGGAGCGCGTCTGAGTTCATCGTGGCTATCGTGTGCGCACCTTTTGATGCGTAAGTTGCTCGCGTTCATCGCAGCCAGCGTAAGCGCCATCCTCATTGCAAGTGCTTCGTAGGAGCGTGCCTGCGCGCGACGAAGCGTTATCGGCAATGCCCCGTCGCGCGCAGGCACGCTCCTACGCTGCATTCGGGTGGCTACCCGTCAGCGCTTTTTCGCGTCGTGGAGCGCGCTTAGGAATGCACGCAGCGAGGCGGGCTTTACCGGTTTGGTGAGCAAGCGGTAGCCGCGCGCACGTGCAAGTTGTTTGAGTTCGTCACGACCGTCGGCAGTCAGTAGCGCGCCAGCGATCGGCGCAGTCGCGGCGGCCTGCACCGCATCCAGCGTGTCCAGTCCATCCAGACGGTCGTGCAGGTGATAGTCCACCAACATCACATCCGGTTGCTCGCGCGCACAGTCCAGCGCCTGATCCACGGTGCTGGCGGTGATCACCTCCACCTGCCAGCGGCCGAGCAGCGCGCGCATGCCATCGAGAATTTCGCGGTCGTTGTCCACGCACAGCACGCGCAATCCGGCCAGCGAATCGCCGCTGGGCAAGGCGCGCGTGGCCGGCACCGGCACCAGCGGCGCCACCGGCACCGGCGCCACGCGCGGCAACAGGATCGAGAACATGCTGCCGCGGCCGACCTGGCTGCGCGCACTCAGATCGTGATCGAGCAGGCGCGAGATGCGTTGGCAGATCGACAACCCCAATCCCAAGCCCTGCTCGCCCCAATCGAAGGGCTGCTGATAGCGGCGAAACTCTTCGAAGATCTGCCGCATGTGGTGCTCGGGAATGCCAGGACCGGTGTCCCACACCTGCAGTTCCACCTGTTCGCCGCGCCCGCGCATGCCCAGCACGATACGGCCCTGGCGCGTGTAGCGCAGCGCATTGGCCAGGAAGTTCTGCATCACCCGGCGCAGCAGGCGGCGGTCGCTGCGCACCCAGATCGGCCGGCTATGCACCTGCAGGCGCAGGCCGCGGCTGGACGCCACCGGCGCGTATTGCGCGGCCAGCTCGTGCATCAATGCGCTGGCATCGAAGTCTTCGACCGTGGGGCGCAGCCCGCCGGCATCCAGACGCGACACGTCGAGCAGACCGTCGAGCAATTCTTCGGCCGCACGCAACGACGCATCCACACGCTCGGCCAGATGGCGTTGTTCTTCGTTGTTCTGATGGCTCTCGCGCAATGCGGAGGCGAACAGCCGCGCGGCATTGAGCGGTTGCAACACGTCGTGGCTGATCGCCGCCAGAAAGCGGGTTTTGGACTGCTGCGCCAGCTCGGCTTCGCGCGAGCGATCGGCCACGCGTTGCTCCAGGTTTTCGTTGGCGTCCAGCAGCGCGCGCTCGGCACGTTTGTAGTCGGTGATGTCGTTGTAACTGGTGACATAGCCACCGCCGGGCAGCGCCTGGCCGCGCATTTCGATCACCTTGCCGTCGCTGCGGGTGCGCTCGAACACATGCGGCGAGCCGGCACGCATGTGGCGGATACGGCGGTCGATCTGGTCTTCGATATCGCCTTCGCCCAGCTCGCCGCGTTCGGCGTTGTAGCGGATCAGATCGGCAACCGGGCGGCCGACATACAACATGCCATCCGGGTAACCGAACAACTGCTGATAACGCCGATTCCATGCGGTCAGGCGCATCTCCGGGTCGACCACGCTGACCGCGGCGCTGATGTTTTCCAGGGTGGTGGACAGGATCTCGCGATTGAAGCGCAGTTCCTGGCCGGCCTCGTCCAGCACCGCCACCACTTCGCCCAGTTCCATGCCCGAACCGCGCAACAAGCTGGTCAGCACCAGCCGCGCCGACGCGGCGCCGATGGAAGCCGCCAGCAAACGCTCGGTGAACTGCACCCAGGCGCGGTCGGCCACCACGGTCGGTTGCAGCTCGCGCTCCAGCAGCACCGCCTGCTCGACAAAGGCACGATGCGCATGCCGCTCGCCCACCACGCGCTCGGCCAGCGCCTGCAGATCGGCCACGCGCACATGCCCGGGCCAGTCGCCGGCCACCGCCGGACGCTGCGCATACGGGTCCAGAAACGGTGCCGCACGCAGCCGCTCGTCCACGCCCGGGCGCCAGCGTGCCGACACCAGCATCATCGCGCCGACGTTGATCAGCAGCGACCAGAACGTGCCATGCGCCAGCGGGTCCCAGCCGCGCATGCCGAACAACTGCTGCGGCTGAAGCCAGCCGATACCGAACGGCCCATCCACCAACCACTCCGGCTGCAGCCAGCCCGCACGCGTGGCGGCCGGCAGCAGCAGCGTGTAGATCCAGGTCATGAAGCCGAGCACCATGCCGGTTTCCACGCCCTTGCGGCTGGCCCCGCGCCAATACAGCCCGCCGATCACGCCCGGCGCAAACTGCGCCACCGCCGCAAACGCCATCAATCCGTAGGCCGCCAGCGTGGTGTCGTTGGCCACGCTGCGGTGATAGCCGTAGGCCACCAGCGCCAGCAGCAGGATGGCCACGCGGCGGATCCACAGCACGCGCGAAGCCACCGCTGCACGCGCATCCGCGCTGCCGCGGCGGCGTAGCAGCACCGGCATCACCAGGTCGTTGCTGACCATGGTGGCCAAGGCGATGCTGGCCACGATCACCATGCCGGTGGCAGCCGAAAACCCGCCCACGTAGGCCACCAGCGCCAGCACCGTGTTGCCCTGGCTCAGCGGCAAGGCCAGCACCACCGCATCGTCCACTACCGCGCTGCCCTTGCCGAACAACGCGATGCCGGCCGAGGCGATCGGCACCACCATCGCCGAAATGATCACCAGGTACGCCCCGAACAACCAGCGCGCGCGCCGGATATCGCCGACATCGCTGCATTCGACCACCGCCACATGAAATTGCCGCGGCAGGCAGATCACCGCCAGAAAACTCAGCAGCGTCTGCGAGATGAATCCCACCGACGGCGTGTGTTCGAACAAGGTGCGCGCCGAATCGGCGATGTGCAGTTGGTGATCGCTCAGCCACATCCACGCAAACAGCCCAACCGCCACGATGGCGATCAGCTTGATCACCGACTCCAGCGCGATGGCCAGCATCATGCCGTGATGGTGTTCGGTGGCATCCACCTGGCGGGTGCCGAACAAGGTGGCGAACAAGGCCATCAGCAGCGCCACATACAACGCCGGATCGGCAAAGATGCCGCGCCCGGCGCTGCTATGCCCGGTCAGCACCTCCAGGCTCATCGCCACCGCTTTGTACTGCAGCGCCAGATACGGAACGATGCCGACCAGCGCGATCACCGCCACCAACGCGGCCAACCGCCGCGAGCGGCCGTAGCGCGAGGAAATGAAATCGGCGATGGACACGGTGTTTTCGGAGCGTGCGATCAGCGCCAGCCGCTCGATGATGCGCCAGCCGAACAGCAACAACAGCAACGGGCCGAGGTAGATCGGCAGATAGCCGATACCGTTGCGCACCGCCGAGCCCACTGCGCCATAGAACGTCCACGACGAGCAGTACACCGCCAGCGCCAGGCTGTAGACCGCCGGCCGCAGCCACGGCCGCTCCGGATACATCGGCCGACGATCGCCCCACCACGCCACCCCGAACAGCAGCGCGGCGTAACCCAGCGAGACCAGCAGCAATATCCAGCTCGAGACCAATGGGTGTCCTAGGCGGCGCGATGCGAGCCTGGGAGTTTACGCAGTGGGGAACAGCGCGTGGGCGACGGGACGCTGCCGGCGGCGGATTGGGCAGCGGGGCTGCGCGTGGACGGCTGGAGAAGGTGGGTATGACGTGGCTGCCCCCATCCGCCCTTCGGGCACCTTCCCCCGCAGGCGGGAGAAGGAGGCCTAGCGAATGAGAACGGAAGGCCGGCTGCTGGCTGCTAGCTTCTGGCTGCTAGCTTCTGGCTGTTGGCTTCTGGCTGTTGGCTTCTGGCTGTTGGCTTCTGGCTGTTGGCTTCTGGCTGTTGGCTTCTGGCTTCTGGCTTCTGGCTTCTGGCTTCTGGCTTACGGCTTACGGCTTACGGCTTACGGCTTACAGCTACGGCTTACGGCTTCCAGATCCTGGATCTGGCTTTGAGCGTTAGCTTTGGCTTTGGCTTTGGATCTAGCTCCAGCTCTAGCTCTAGCTCTAGCTCTAGCAACGACAATCTAAAAAAAGCCGGCAACCTCCCCTCTCCCCCCTGGGGGAGAGGGTGCCCGAAGGGCGGGTGAGGGCCGCTGGCTAAGCAAGCCGCAGCCACCCCTCAGCCCGGCAGACGCACGCGCACCTGATACGTGCGACCGGCCACGATGTTGTGAACCCGTTGATCCGGGCAGACCTCGCCATCCACCAGCACCTCGCTGTCACGACGACCCGCCTCGCGCGTCAACACGACCTCGAACTGCGCGCCACGAAATTGCCGCGTCACCTGCGCATGCGGCCAGTGCGAAGGCAGCTGCGGGCGGATCGCCAACGCGTCGCCCTCGCCGACCAGGCCAAACAAACCTTCCAGCACGCAGCGATACACCCACGCCACCGTGCCGGTGTTGAACAACTGGCTCGATCGCCCCGCGGTGCGCGGGTACTGATGCCACGCGCCACGGTAGTAATTGGGCAGCGACACCGGCAGATGACCGCGCTGCAGCACGTCTTCGCGGGTCGGGCCCGGCAGCATCGCGCGCAGGATCTCCCAGGCGCGGTCGGTCTCACCAATCTGGTACAGGCTGTACAGATAGAACGCCACCGCGTGGTTGTAGACCGCACCGTTCTCCGCCGCACCCGGCCATTTCTGGGTAAGGCGACCCACGTCGTCGCGCATGTGGGTGTAGGCCGGTGCCAGCATCACCGGGCCATACGGTGTGTGCAGTTGCTCGCGCACGGCCTCCAGCAGTGCCGTGCGTTGCTGCGCATCGGCGGTGCCGGCCAACAGCGCAAAACTCTGCGGATTGAGATAGATGCGCCCTTCCACATCGTCGGCGATACCGAAGCGCACACCGTCGTCGGTGATGCCGCGCGCATACCAGTTGCCGTCCCACAACTCACGGTTTGCGTCGGCGTTTACCCTGCCTACTGCATGGCCGAATGTCTGGGCCTGCGCGGTGCGTCCATACGCGGCGCAGATGTCCGACCACAGTCGCAGCGCATACGCGGTCGCCACGGTGAGCCAGCCGGAGACGCCCTTGCCGCGCCAGCCGACCATGTTCATGGGGTCGTTCCAATCGCCCTGGGCGATGAAACTCAGGCCGCGCGCATCGCGCGCATCCAGCAACCACTGCATCGCCGCATCCAATCGCTCGGCCACGCTCAGCGCCTGGCCATCGTGCGTGCGCACCACCGCCTCCAGCACGCTGGCATCGTTGGTTTCGGCCAGATACGCACTCAGGAAGATCGGCAACCACACGCAATGGTCGGTATGCGGCACCTGGTTGATGTATTTCAGCTCGGCGCCTTCCACCAGCAGAATGCCGTCCGGCATCGCGCCGCTGGGTTCCTGCTGCGACAAGGCATGCAGCAGCGCCGCACGCGCGGTTGCCGGCTGCAGATAAGCCATGCCCATGTGGTCCTGCAGATAATTGCGTGTCTGCGGATCGGTGGTCAGGCGGTTGACATCGCCGTGATAGAACACCTGCCGCGGCAACCAATGGTTGACCAGGTTATCTAGCGCCGCATCGGGTGTGGCGATCTGCATGCAACCATGGCCGGCCTGCAGATACTGCGCATAGGCGCGTGCCGCCTCGGCAAAGCCTTCCTGCGACAGATAGCGCGCACGCAGCGCGGCGATTTCTGCATCGTCCTTGGCCGGCCCGAATGCAAAGCGATATACGCTGGCCGCGTCGGCTTGCAGACTGAGCCGATATTGCAACGCGGCGGCCGGCGTTTCGTAATGCGCCTCGCTGTTTCCCAGCTGCTCGGCCTGGATGGCAGAAGGCGCATGCAACCCACCCTCGCCTTCGAACGCCAGTTGCTGCGCGTCCCATGCCACCGGCGCTTGCTCATGCAACAGGAAGGTGCAGTCCTTGAAATCGCGCTGACGAAAATAATCGTCCACTTTCTGATACGGCGCCACGCTGCGGCAGACGATGCCACCCAGCGCCGGCTCGTAGCCGCCGGATTGATGCATCCACGACATGTAACCGACCGGGAAATACACGTACAGGCTCAGCCGCCGTGCGCGCCCGGAGGCGTTATGCACGCGGCATTCCCACAGCTCCACCGCATCGTCGGTGGGCAAAGCCACGCACAGCTCCACCACGATGTCGTCATGCTGCACGCGCCAACGCACATCGTGCTTGCCGGCAGAGAATTCGAAGGCCTGCGGCTGCGCGCGCACCGGCTCGTGCGGTACCGAGTACAGCGCGCCACTGTCTTCATCCTTGAGATAGAAAAAACGCCCGGGGTGATGTGCGTAATACGGCTGCTCGGGCATCATGAAATTGCGCGCTTCCAGCATCGGTGCATGCGCGTACTTGGATGGCTCCGGCTGCATGAACTGGCCGGTGGCATAGCCACGGCAGGTGAGCTGCAACATCATGCGGCGGTTCCACAAAAAGCCGCCGGCATTGGGCATGGCGGTCGGGCTGTAGAGCGCGTAGCGCATGCCATCGGCGCTGGGCGCCATCAAGGTGGACAGTGAGTCGGACGCAGCGGTGGGCGTTGCAGACACGGTCAGGGGTGCTCCGGTTCGTCGCGCTTGCGCGCGGCCAGTTCGTGCTGGATCTGGCTCAGCAAGCCGTCGTCCAGCGGATAGAAACGCATGGTCCAGGCAGCCAGCAGCGCGACCACCCCAGGGATCACCGTCAGCAGCAGCACGATGCCGGTCAACGACCCGGTGGACTGCGCACTGTTGGCCACATAACCCATCCCGGCCAGCACCCACGCGATGCCGGCCGAGGCCAGCGCGCCGCCAAGCTTTTGCGAAAACGTCGCTGCCGCAAACGTCATCGCCGTCGCGCGCCGGCCGGTGCGCCATTCGGTGTAGTCGGCGCTGTCGGCATACATCGAAAACGCCAACGGCGACTTCGGCCCCAGTGCCAGGCCGATCAACATGTTCAACCCGAAGATCGCCCATACCGCATCGGCAGGCACGAAGAACATCGCACAACTCAACAACCCGACGATCACCATCAGTCCGCACATCAGCTGGCGCTTGTCCCAATGCCGCGTCAGCAATGGGGTGATGGCTGCACCTATGCCCAAGGCCACCGAATAGCTGCCCAGGAACAAGCCGACCAGATCCGGGCGTTGCACGTAGTACTTGAGGTAGTACACGCCTGCACCACCGCGCATGGTGATCGTGACCATAATGATCAACGACAGCACGAACAACACGCACCACGGTTTGTTCTGCAGCAGATCGGCGATGTCGCGCCGGATCGGTGTGCGTTGTTGCGGGGGCGGTTGCACGCGCTCGCGCGTGGTCAATGCCACGGTGACAAACAACACCAGCGCCGCTGCGCCGTACAGCATCATCGTGCGCTGCCAGCCCAGCGCATCGTTGCCGCCGCCGAACCAGCGCACCAGATCCATCGTGAAGTAATTGACCAACGTGGTGCCTGCAAACGCACCGATGAAACGCAGGCTGATCAGCCCGGTACGCTGCTGGCTGTCGGCGGTGATCACGCCCGACAAGGCCGAGTACGGAATGCTCACCACGGTGTAGGCCAGCATCATCACCAGGAAGGTCACCGTGGCCCACACCATGCGCCCGTTCTGATCCAGGTCCGGCGTGGTGTAGGCAAGCACGCCGGTCAGCGCCATTGGTATTGCGCCCCACAACAGATACGGGCGGAACTTGCCCCAGCGGCTGCGGGTGCGGTCGGCGATGGCGCCCATTGCCGGGTCGGCAATCGCATCGGCGATCTTGGTCAGCAGGATCATCGTGCCCACCGCTGCGGCCGGCAGATGCATGGTGTCGGTGTAGAAGATCAGCAGAAACGCCGAGATGTTGGCCCAATACAGATTCAGGCCCAGATCGCCGGCGCCGTAGCCCAGCTTTTCGCGCCAGCGCAGGCGCGCCGATACAGGAGACGGTGCGGGTGTTGACGTCATCGACAGACCTTCGGATGCGTTGTACCCGGCCGGGCACGCCGTTACGCTGGGTGCCCGCTCACCTGGCAAGGAGCGCCGACGCTACACCACGCATCGGCTGCCGCCAACGTGAAATCGGCTCAAATGCCGAATCGATCCGGAGATATAACCTGACGTGATGGACACCGCCGTACCTGCCACGCCCGCGTCCGCTTCGCCCATGGCCATCGTTGTGATGGGCGTCTCGGGCAGCGGCAAGACCACCATCGCGCAGGCGCTCGCCGCGCATTACCGCTTCCGCTTTCTGGATGCCGACGACTATCACAGCGTGGCTGCGCGTGCGCAGATGGCGGCCGGCCAACCGCTGACAGATGCCATGCGTCTGCCGTGGGTGGAGCTGCTGGCCGCCACCTTGCGCGACTGCGTGCATGCCGGCGAATCGGTGGTGCTGGCATTTTCCGGATTGCGCGGCACGCACCGCCAATTGCTGCGCGGCAGCGGCGTACCGATGCGCTTTGTGTTCCTGCATGCGGCGCCGCATGTGATTGCCGCACGCCTGAGCGCACGTGCCGGCCACTTCATGCCGCCCAGCCTGCTCGACAGCCAGCTGCAGACGCTGGAGCTGCCGTTGGACGAGTCAGATGTGGTGTCGGTCGATGTGGACGCGACCGTGCCGGAAGTGGTGCGCGATGCGATCGCGCAGTTGGCGCTGAGCGCGTCTGCTGCAGTGCACACAGCCGCGGACTCGCCTCAACGCGCGTAACGCGCCAAGCGCACCGCTGGCCAAGCCCACCACTGAGCGTGCGCTCGATCGTTCCTTCGCCATCGGGAGAAGGTGGCGCGAAGCGCAGGATGCCGGTGCGCGCAAAGCGTGGCGCGGTTGGGATACATCAGGGCTTCGCTTCGTACCCTCACCCCAACCCCTCTCCCGCGGGGAGAGGGGCTTTTGATCGTTCCTTCCCCATCGGAAGAAAGTGGCGCGAAGCACCGTATGCCGGTGCGCTCAAAGCCACGCGCGGTTGGGAGACATCAGGGCTACGCCTCGTACCCTCACCCCACCCCCTCTCCCGCGGGGAGAGGGGCTTTTGATCGTTCCTTCCCCATCGGAAGAAAGTGGCGCGAAGCGCCGTATGCCGGTGCGCACAAAGCCGCGCGGTTGGGATACATCAGGGCTTCGCTTCGTACCCTCACCCCAACCCCTCTCCTGCGGGAGAGGGGCTTTCGATCGTTCCTTCTCCATCGGAAGAAGGTGGCGAGAAGCGCCGTATGCCGGTGCACGCAAAGCCCCGCGCGGTTGGGATACATCAGGGCTTCGCTTTGTACCCTCACGCCAACCCTCTCCCGCGGGGAAAGGGGCTTTGTCGTGGTCTAGCTGATTGGTTGGCTCACCCATCGACAGTCAGTGACGCGCCGCGCTGGGTGGCGCGGGCAGCGCCTCATCCGATTGCGACCCACCGCACAAGGTGGCGCAAAATTTCCTGGTTACCTTTTGCAAACCTATGAATTACTGACGAATTCGCTGCTGCAGCGTTGAATCATTTTTTCTATCGTACTGGAGCGAAATAGTGATGAATCATCACTATTTGTGCGATTAACGCACGTGCTGAACGCAAAATTTTCGACTTGGTATCACCAGATGCAGACGGACCCGACCGTTGCGTGAATGCAACGGCGTACGCGTGTTGCGCGGGCACCGCAATCGGCGATCTTCACCACGCAGATCCGGGGGGATCCAGCGCTTCCTTCCATTAATGGACATGCCGTGATGACCAACTCCAATCGCCGCTTGCGGTTACGCAGTTTGACGCTCATTCCCTGCCTGCTCGCCAGCGCAGTGGCTTTCGCCCAGCCCGGCTCCGCCACCGCACAACAGCCGGTGTCTGCGCTGGACACCCAGGCCTTCGCGCGCTCCGGCCAGGTGTGGAGCGCCTTCGGCAGCAACCTCCCGTTCGCGAGCCCCACCAGCTGGACCACCGCCGGTGGCGGTTACTTCAATGCGCGCTTCGCGCCGGGTGAGTGGAAGATCAATCGCACCACCGTCAAGGGCCTCAAGCCGGCCTGGACCCTGACCACCACCGGCGACATCTCGGCCACGCCGAGCGTCGAAGGCGGCACCCTCTACGTGCCCGACTGGGGCGGCACTCTGTATAGCGTCGACACCCAGACCGGCAAGCCGAACTGGCAGGCCAAGCTGTCCGACTACACCGGCAACGCCGCCTCGGTGACGCGCAATACCCCGGCCATCACCGCCAAGAGCATCATCGTCGGCGACCAGGCTGCCGGCACCGTGATGGCGATCGACAAGAAGACCGGCAAGCTGTTGTGGAAGACCACCGCCGAAGCCAACCCGCAGGCGCGCATCACCTCCTCGCCGGTGATCTACGGCAACCGCATCTACGTCGGCATCTCCTCGGGCGACTGGGGCAATCTGGCGCCCAACCACACGTTCAGCTTCCGCGGCAGCGTCGTGGCCCTGGATCTGAACACCGGCAAGAAGCTGTGGCAGTTCTACAACGTGCCCGAGGGTTACACCGGCGCCTCGGTGTGGGGCCAGGTGGCGATCGACCCAATCAGCAAGCGTCTGTATTTCGGCACCGGCAACAACTACAACATCCCGGAGGGCGTGGGCAATTGTGTCTCCAATGCACGCTCCTATCTGGGCAGCGACCTCACCGTGCAGGACGAGCTGAACTGCATGGCACCGGATAACTATGTCGACTCGGTGATCGCGCTGAATCTGGACACAGGCAAGCTGGCCTGGGCCAATCGCGCACAGGGCTACGATGCCTGGAACCTGTCGTGCATCATCGCGCCCACCAACGGTCTGTGTCCGAATACGCAAGCCACCAACCTGACCGGCCCCGATTACGATTTCGGCGGCGCTGGCGTCAACCTGTTCACCGTGTGGCGCGACGGCAAGCCGCAGCAGTTAGTCGGTGCCGGGCAGAAGAGCGGTATCTACTGGGCCTTCAACGCCAAGACCGGCGCCAAGGTATGGTCGACCCAGGTCGGCCCCGGCGGCACCACCGGCGGCGTCGAGTGGGGCACCGCGTTCGACCCGTACAAGTCGCAGATCTATGTGGCCATCAACAACAACAACAACACCACCTACACCCTGGGACCGGACAACACCGTCAGCCATAACGGCGGCTCGTGGGCGGCGCTGGATGCGGCTACCGGCAAGATCAAGTGGCAGGTCAAGGTGCCGGGTATCAACCGCGTCAACCCGACCGTACCGGCCGGCGGCCAGGGCTCGCTGACGGTGTCGCCGAACCTGCTGTACGCCGGTTCGATGGCCGGCAACATGGTCGCCCTCGACACCGACACTGGCGCTACGCTGTGGAACTACGACGCCACCGGCTCGGTGCTCAGCTCGCCGGCCGTGGTCAATGGTGCGCTGTACTGGGGCGCCGGCTACGGCCGCTTCAACTTCGGCACCGCCGCGACCAGCAATCAGCTGATCAAGTTCGTGCC
Source organism: Xanthomonas sp. WHRI 8932A (assembly GCF_035012785.1). Lineage (NCBI taxonomy): Bacteria > Pseudomonadati > Pseudomonadota > Gammaproteobacteria > Lysobacterales > Lysobacteraceae > Xanthomonas > Xanthomonas sp. WHRI 8932A. The sequence continues at coordinate 118,569 of NZ_JAYGQQ010000015.1, read as the reverse complement.
GGAGGGCGGTGCGGCCAAGTAAGCGGCTAGCACGTGCTCTGCGTTGCGTGATGCGCAGTGAAAGCCACACAACGACGCCACCTTCGGGTGGCGTCGTTGTGTGTTGGGCTGGTAGATCGCGCAGCGCGGTGCGTTGATTGGCGTGTGTGGTGTTTGCCTTTGCTGCTTGCTGTTTGCTGTTTGCTGTTTGCTGTTTGCTGTTTGCTGTTTGCTGTTGCTGTTGCTGTTGCTGTTGCTGTTGCTGTTGCTGTTGCTGTTGCCTGTTGCCTGTTGCCTGTTGCCTGTTGCCTGTTGGCTGTTGGCTGTTGCTGCTCGAATGTGGAGACGGCGCAAAGCGATGCCCTGCATTCGGTGCAGTCGCGTGATCGCAGAACAGCGGCGCAGCTCGATGGCACATCATGGGTAGCGTGCGTAAGACCATTGCGTGCGGGTGCAGCGATAGATGTGCCGTCTCCGATACCGTCTCGTTGCGGCGCAGGGGAAGAAGCGACGCGTTCTTGATCGACCGCAACACGGGCGCAGCGCGCTACACCACAAGCGCAGGTCACGCCGCTACAGCCGCGTGACCTGACAGAGACGGATCTGCCCCGCTTCCAGCCCATGCGCTTCTGCCGCACGACGGCGCAACGCACACACCAGTTCGGCGGCATCCAGCACGCCATCGGCAGGCACCTCCACGCTGTGAGCGAGCTGCCCCCATAACACTGGCCGACCATCGCAATAGCCTTCGTAGTCGGCGAAGTAATGCAGCTGGCGCGACTCAGGTCCCGACGTGGACATCGCCTTGAATCTCCGTGCAGCCCAGATGTTCCAACGCGATTTCCAGCCCCAGCAGATAGCTCTGCGCGCAGTAACCGCGCACTATCGCCACGCACCCGCCCAGACCTGCCGGCAGACAGCGCTCCGGCCGGTCCGTACTGTCGTCGTGCGTTTCCACATAGGGATAGCGCAACGCCGCCAGCACCCGATGCAGGCGCACGCTGTCCACGCAACTGCCCGGATCGATCAACGCGATTTCCATCCGCGCCTGCCCGGCCACGCGCAACGCATCCAGCAACTCCTGCTCCGACCCGCAGGCACGCAACGCCACCGTCTTGCCAGCGTCTCCGGCACATTGCACCAGCTGCCGGATCACGGCCCGCGGCAATGGCTGCGGCCCACGCACCCGCGGCGATACTGCCTCGGGCCCACGCACGATCATGATCGACATGCCGGCGTCCTCAGGCAGCCACGCGCAACGGCGCATGCAACGACGGCAGACAACGCGCCGCAATGCCCAACGACATCGCATACGCACGCGGCGCATCGTGCGGCGCAATCACGACAGCCAACGGCGCATGCTGCGGATGCAGCCACGGCTCCAGCTCCTGCGCCGCATCGGCATGCAGCTCGATGTACGGCGTAGGCAGCGCATCCACCGCTGCACGCAAGGCCCTGGCACAACTGCGCTCGGACAACGGCAGATCGCCCGAGTCCAGCAGCACCAATTCCACCTCCGCATCGCCACAGGCCAATTGCAAGCTCGCAATCAAGCTATCGACATCGGCGCACGCCACCGTCCGCAGCGCACGCCCACCGCACTCGGGCGCCATGACCGGCAACGCTTGCGCCGGATCAGTCTGGGGACCTTGCAAAATCAGGATACACATTGTGTTTGGCTCAACGCACCACTGTGCGGGAGTGCCAAGGTAGATCTGTCGGGCGTAAAGGGACTATTCGCGCCCTGGCGTGCAGGCATAAAGATTGAGTAATGGCTGTACTTACCGTTCTATTCACACCTCATCCGTCCCGTAGGACAGCGACATAAAGTTTGGCCGCCATCGGTCGATAACGCGTGATTGGAGCCGGGAGCAGGTCAGGATGGAACGCGATCACCCCATCGGGGTTGCAGGGTTGCAACGATGAGCTGGGCAATGGAAGCGCTGGGTCTCTCAGCGGATGCCGATGCGCGCGCGATCAAGCGCGCGTACGCCGCACGCCTGAAAACCACTCGCCCGGATGATGATCCGGTTGCATTCCAGCAACTGCACGAAACATATCAGGCCGCATTGGCGTGGTTAGAGGCAACACCGTGGCTGGACGCCGCAGCGACGGTCGCGGACATCGACGCCGGCACGCCAATGGCACCGAAACAGCAGGCAGTTTCGATCAACGAAGAAGCACACATCAGCCGCCGCCGCGTGCATGCTGAATTCGTGCAGCAGCCGTTGCTGGAAGCCGAACTGACACAGTGGCAGGACGATGCCTATGTGCAGGAAGTCGCCACGCGCATCCTCGCTGCGACCCACTCCATGCCCGCAGCAGACTTCAGCGCATGGTTGCGCGCCCTGCCCGAACTCTGGTCGCTGGAATTGCGCCCACGCATTGGCTACGACATCGCCAACCGGCTAGCACACGATGGCGTGACCCTGTCCGACGCAGTCTTCGACACCTTGGTCGCCTCTTTCTCCGATGACCCAGACAGCGATTTGCGTTATGCGCTCTGGACCGGCCGCGTGATGGCTATCGTACTTGGGAAGTCGCCGGATCTCCTGGCCCATTGGATGACGCAGCGGGTCACCGTGCTACCCGACGACGAACGCGCCACGCTCGGTACTTACGTCTTGCGTGCACTGCGCCAACGACAGACGTCGCTGCCACTGGACGCCATCGACACGCTATCGAAGACTCTGTGTTGGAGCCAGTTAGACCACGATCGAGAAGATCGCGCTTGGCTGCACGATGTGCGCAAGTCGGCACAGGTGCAGGAGCGCAGTCGGCGGCGACTCGCTGCACTGGCGCCTGGCGGCGATGCGGCCGTTCTGGCCCAAGAACTGGAAGCGGCACACTGGCAGAGGATGACGCCACAATGGGCCGAAGCGCTCAGAGCACGCGTGGTCGGGCCACCCTCTCGGTGGGAGTGCTTCCTGTCTGCCTTGCTGCCGATGCGGCCGATTTGGCTGTACCGCTTCTGCGGCATCGTCAATCAATGGTTCCCCTGCGGTTTGCCCGCAGCGCTACAGCCACGACACGTTCGTTTCTGGAGGCAGCTGGGCGACCCGCGGCGCCCTCATGGCTGGCAGCTGGCGGTCGATCTTGGACGCGGACTGGTCGTCGCCGCCTTGCTCGCCACCGGGGCGACCTTGATGCTTCCGATTGCCGGTATCGCCGCTGCGTCCTGGATTTTTAGCGCTCTCGGGGCGAGTCTGGCGATCTGGAGTGCGCTGGTGCTGGTTCAGATGGCGGCGCGCTGGCAGGTACGTACCATCCTCTCGAGCAACGGCAAGCGCATTGCGCACCGCTGGGCGATACCGACAGCCAGCATCGTCATCCTGGCAGTCATGCGCACCGGCGGTTGGGGAGCCGCCTGCAGCGCAGCGCTTGCGTATATCGCCGTCTTCCGCCTCACAGGACGCATGGAGGCCGATTCACGATCGGCGATCATGCCCATGCTCACGTTTGTGGGCCTCGGCACGCCGGTCTTGCTGGTATCGCAGGCGGGTGCCTGGCCTGGCACGATTTTCGCGCTACTGCTCTGGGTGGTCTCGCTGATCCAGGATGCGCAGCATCGTCGCCTGCATGGGCACCAATAAATCTTCTGCACTGAAGAGACATAAGGATCTGCTCATGATCGTAGGTATCGACCTCGGCACCACACACTCACTGATCGGCGTGCACGATGCCGAGGGCGGGCGACTGTTCGCCAATCCGCACGGCAGCCTGTTGACACCGTCGGTGATCAGCATCGGCGATGACGGCAGCTTGCTGGTCGGCCAGCCGGCGCGCGAGCGTCTGGTGACACATCCGCATCTGAGTGTGGCGGCATTCAAACGCTGGATGGGCAGCCCGCGCGAGACCAAGCTGGGTGAGCGCAGCTTCCGCCCCGAAGAATTATCGGCGCTGATCCTGCGCTCGTTGATTGCCGATGCCGAAGCGGCGCTAGGCAGCAAGATCGAAGAAGCCGTCATCAGCGTACCGGCGTACTTCTCAGACGCGCAGCGCAAGGCCACGCGCGTGGCCGGCGAACTGGCGGGTATTCGCGTCGAACGGTTGATCAACGAGCCCACCGCTGCTGCGCTGGCCTACGGGCTGCAGGAACGTGGCGGCGAAGGCCGCGTGCTGGTGCTGGATTTGGGTGGTGGCACGTTCGACGTGTCGCTGCTGGAAATGTTCGATGGTGTGGTCGAAGTGCACGCCAGTGCTGGCGACAACTTTCTCGGCGGCGAGGATTTTCTCGAGGTGCTGGTGGAAGGCTTCTGTGCCGAGCATCGTCTCGATGCTGCCAAGCTCGCACCCGGCGATAGTGCGCAGCTGCGCCGCCGCCTGGAACAGCTCAAGCGCGAATTGAGTACGCAGGCGCAAGGTGCCATCAACCTGAGCATGGCTGGACAGAGCTATGCCTGGGAGATCGACGAAGCGCGCTTTGCGCAGCTGGCCGAGCCGCTGTTGCAGCGGATGCGCACTCCGATCGAGCGCGCCTTGCGCGATGCCAAGCTCAAACCATCGGAACTGGACGACATCGTGCTGGTGGGCGGCGCGGTGCGCATGCCGATGATCAGCCGGCTGGCCACCCGCATGCTGGGCCGGCTGCCGCTGCGGCACGTCAATCCGGATCATGCGATCGCGCTGGGTGCGTTGGTGGCTGCTGGCCTGAAGAGCCGCGACGAGAGCCTGCGCGAAGTGGTGCTCACCGATGTGTGCCCGTACACGCTGGGCACCCAGGTGGCGCGTCAGGGCAACGATGGCAAGGTGCGCTCCGGCTATTTCCATCCCATCATCCCGCGTAACAGCGTGGTGCCGGTGAGCCGCGAGGACCGTTTCTATCCGATCAACGAGCAGCAGACCCATGTCATCATCGATGTCTACCAGGGTGAAAATCCCATGGTGGAAAAGAACATCAAACTGGGCGAAATACGCGTTCCCCTGGATCCCAGGCGCGCACGCAGCGAGCAAGGCGTGCTCACCCGCTTTACCTATGATGTCGATGGGCTGTTACAGGTGGAGGTGATCGAAGATGCCACCGGCAGGCGCCACGAACTGGTGCTGGAACAGAACCCCGGGCTGCTTGATCGCGAAGAAATCGCGCGGCGGCTGCAGGCACTGGAGGCTCTCAAGGTACATCCACGCGACCAGCAGCAAAATATCGCACTGATGGCACGTACCGAGCGCGTCTATGAGGAATATATCGACGCGCGCCATCTGGTGCAGCAGTGGATCGTGCAGTTCCGGGAGGTGCTTGAGAGCCAGGATCTGCGACGCATCGAACGCCACCGCGACGAACTTGCGCAGGCACTGGACGAACTGGAAGCACGCGCGTGAGTTGGGCGTTGGACGCGCTGGGATTGGCCGAAGATGTAGATGAGCGCGCCATCAAGCGGGCCTACGCAGCACGCCTGAAAGTGACTCGCCCGGATGAGGATCCGCAAGGCTTCCAGCAACTGCATGAGGCATATCAGGCTGCGCTGGCCTGGCGACGCGCACGGACGTCACGACGGGACGCGGCCGCATCGCTGCATGGTGATGACGATGTTTCATCATCGCCGATTGCGATCGAGTGGGTGATCGACCCGCCCACACCCAAGACCGCGCCTGCGATTCCGGCCGGCGACGACATGGCAGCAAGGCCGGAGGCTAGGCCAACTCCCGTTCACGTCGACGTCACCGCTCCGCCTGCACGGGTCGACATCACCGCCACCGTCCACGACATCCTGGTCCAGGCCTGCACCCTAACGCCAGCCGCGCTGGCGAGTTGGCTGCGGGCGCAGCCAGCGTTGTGGTCCCTTCAACACAAGCCGCTCATCGGTCATACACTCGCCAACCGCTTGTTCCAGTCCCGTCCCGGCATGCACGAGGACAACTGTGAGCTGCTGGTCCGCTGTTTCGACTGGGACCAAGTGGGGAGCGGGGTCGATGCTCTGGCGCTCGGCGAGCTGCGCCAGCGCATGCACAAGCACTGGTTGCTGGAGCCGGCGGGCGAGCAGACCCTGCACTGGCACCTGATCCAGCGCATGCGACTGGCATCCTCTACCGGCCAGGCGCGCTCCCTGGTCGGTCAGTTGCAAGGCGCCTTTTCCTGGAGCCGGCTGTTGGGTGCCGCGCTCTTGCCCAGCAAGGTCGCCAAGGTGCTGCAGCTCCTTGCAGCTTTCGGTCATCCACGCGAACCGCTGCCTGCGCAGTTCAACCTGCGACGTGTGGCGTTCTGGTCGGCATTGGACCAAGCCGGACAAGCCAACCTTCCGCGCCTGCTGGTCGGACTGGCACGTAGTGCGCTGGTAGGCACGGCGATCGGTCTGCTCACCCTGCTGCTCACCCTGTCCAGCGGACGTATGGACGCGGTCAATCTCTCGCTTGGTCTGGCGATAGCCACCGTCTTCGCCTGGCTGAGCTGGTTCGGTTTCGCTGCGCTGATAGGCTGGCAGTCGCAGGACGAGAATGTGCGATCCAGCCGACAGGCCATCTTCTGGCGACTGGCCTTCATTCCTCTGCTGGTATGCCTTGGCATGCTGCTGATCCATCTGGGCGGCCAACGCATCCTGGGCAGCATTGTCTTGATACCTGGGCTGATACTTGCCGTGCGCCGCTACATGCAACGCGCCCGCCTTGCGTTCGAACTCAAGGGCTGGAGCCTTCTGCTGTTATTGCCGATATTCAAAATGGGGGCGGTCATTTTCGTCTTCAGTGAAGTCGCCGCCCTCGGCGCACTGGTTTTGTGGATCATGGACACGATCAAGCACCGCCAAACCATTGCCCGGACCTGGCGCGCTGCGTAAGCACGAAGACGGGTCACGGCACTGACTCCTGTCGCTTCCAGAACAAATTACATGTGCTCAGCGGCCCGTCCCGTCGCGGCTTCACTCGGCAATATCGCCAAGGAACGAGCGATGTTGCTGATGAAGAGCGGTCAGATGGCGCGCCGTTCGAAGCAGGGTTAGCAATGCATCTTTGGACGTACGCGTTGGCGCTTTGCTCAAGCGCCACCTCTGACGATGCCGGACCTCTCACACGTAGCGTTTCTTGCCCCATTTGCTGGGCGGCTGTCCCTTGAACACCGGAGGACCATCCATGCTGAGAACAAGGCAATCAAGCTTGCGCGAAAGCCAGGGCGTTTCTTCGCTGCCATCAGCGGAGGTCACGCCGGCGGGACGGATATCGATCGTGTCGCCATCGATATCAATCAACCCGATGACATACGTGTAAATCCCGTAATCCTCGTCGTGCTCGAAGGCATACGCGCACTCCACGACGTGCTGGCCATACTCAATACGCATTTGCGGCTTGAGCGAGGCGACCGACACGGCACCGTTGGAAATCGCAGAATAAACGCTGAAGACCAGTCCGACCTTGCCGCCCAACTTTTTGGAGATGTCCGGGTTGACTTCAACCTTCTCGGTGCCGGGAGCGGACACACTCGCGCTCACCACATCTCCGGTATGAAACACATACGGCGCCGACAACAGGGATCCGGCCTTATCGGGTGCCTGGATGATGCCCATGCGGCCATCCGGGTACAGGATGCCAACCCGCAGATCCAGATCATCGTTATCCAGGCCGTCGCCATTATCGATCCAGGTGGCCTTCACCACGATTTTCTCTGGACGGCTTGGCCCCTTGGCCAGCGAAATGCGATGGGATTCGTCGCTCTTGCTCAACGTCACCTTGGCAACTGACACCGGAGCGGGGGCGGGAGTTGCAGGTTCATCGCTGACGCTGACGCCATAGTGATCGCATAGCCCCTTCAGACCTGAGGCAAAGCCCTGCCACACCGAGCGCACTTTGGCTTGGCCACTGCGCAGGTACATCTCCAGTACGATGATGCCTTTCTCGGTAGCGAATGTGGCCGGCATCAACTCGAAGACGTTGCCATTGACCGTAACCTTCGCGACAAGTTGCTCTACCGATGCAAAGCCTGCGCTGCTGCCATCCTCGCTGAGTGTCACTGCAATGCGTGCGATTCCCGGCGGCAGCAGCGCAAGATCAAACAAAAGTCGATGCTGGATGGACGAACCGGATTGCACCGGCGATTGATAGATCGCGGCTCCGGAAGGATGCCGGTCGGCGTTGAAAAAGACCATGTCGCTGTCTTTGGAAATCTTGCCGCTCTCATCGACAAGAAACGCCGTGAGATTGATGTCGAGGTTGGCAGCACCTTGGTGAGAAATGACAATTTCGCCTGCCGTGGCAGGTAGCTGGGTATTTTCACCAGCACGTAAAACCTGAGTCATGCTATTCCTTGAGCATAGGGACGACCGGAGCAAGGGCAATGCCGGACCGGAATGTAATCCAGGCACGCATGCACTCACCGGGTCTTTCGCATGATAGCCAATCCGGCATGGCCCGGAACGGTCCTGGCTGGGGCAAGGCAGCCATCGCCGGGAGCATCACATGCAGTCCCGCGGCGGTCCTGCTTCGCCAAGTCGACAGGCAACGGCACACGAAGTCTGGTGTGATGCCTGTCGGCGGCAACGCGTACCGCATCCACTCGTGCGGGCGCGAATACGCGGCTGGTCCGCCTGGCAACGCAGTGCGACCGATTGCCAAGGTTGTGGAATGCCTCAGCGATATTGGCGACACATCCACTTTCCAACCACCCGGCTATGCAATTGCCTGTCGCATTGGCGGCCTGATGCGGGTGATCGACCCGTCAGGTGCGTGCAGGCCGGAGCGTTTTGCTTCGTTACTCGGCAACCAGAACCGGTGGCATGCGCAGGGCGAGCGCAAGTTACAAGCCGCTCGCCCCTCCCAGCGGTTCTACTTCTCCCGCCGCCAATTCACCGAGCCCTTGGTCTCCACCGTGCTGGATTCGGCTTCCACATCGAAGCCGCGGCTGAGCAGGTACTTGAGCGTCAGCACCGAGCCGCCGCCGATCATCGAGACCCCGTAGCCGACGTACAGCTTGGGCGAGAGGTATTTGCCGAAGCCCACCACTGAGCCGAGCGTGCTGGATTGGCTGACGCCGGCTTCGTCCAGGCCGAGCTTGGCGCCGATCTGCGAGGCGATCAGGCTGCTGCCGGCCGATAGTGCAGCCGAGGCGGCGCTGACTTGCTGGGTTTCGTCGCTGCTGGCGGTGGACAGGCCGCGGCCGAGTACCAGGTACGACAGCGCTTCGGATTGCGACATCGCCGGCTCCGACCACACATCGGCGCGTGGCGATTCGGCGCGGCCACTGACGTCGATACCGGCGGTGACATCGCCGATCTTGCGTTCGGCGCGCAGGCTCACGCGCGGGTCGGAGACGATGTTGTTGTTCCAGGTCAGCTGGCCGCGGCTGATGGTCAGATCCTGGCCATAGGCCTTGTAGCGGCCGCGCACATCCAGCCCGCCATTGGCGGTCATTTCGCGCCCCGGGCGGGCGCGGATCTGCATCTGCCCGCTCAGGCCGCCCTTCAGGCCGAAACCGCTCATGTTGACCTTGTCGCCAAGCACGATGGCCAGGTCCATATCCAATGGCGAGGACGGAGCGACCTCCGGGTCGACTGGGTCCAGCACCACCACGTCTTCGGACACCGAGGTGCCGCGATCCAGGCGCTCCAGGTCGATATCGGCTTCGGGCACGGTGACCTTGCCGCGCAGCTGCATGGTCTTGTCGACGATGCCGAACTGCATGTCCGGGTTGGCGATGATGCGCAACTCGCTGGTGTTGTAGGCCAGCACGTTTTGCCCGCGGATGTTGAGCAGCAACGGGGTGCTGGTGCCGAACCACGACAGCCCGCCATCGACGGTGAGCGTGCCCTCGCCGGACTTGGCCGAGGCGGTGATCTTGGCCGAGCCGTCCGGCAAGGCGTCGAAGCGGCCTTTGCCCTCGCTCAAGGTCAGGCCCATCGACGGGTATTCGGCAGTGAAATCGCTCAGGGTGGCGTCGCCGCCCAGCAGCGGTTTGTCGCGGGTGCCGCGCAGGCTCACATGGCCTTCGACCAGGCCCTTGGGCCGCACCACATCGGCCACCACCAGCTCCAGCCAGTACAGCCGCGACATGTTGAGATACAGCTCGCCATTGAGCGGCGCGTACGCGTCCCAGCCGGTGTTGAACTTGGCATCGACAAAGCCTGCGCCCTGGAAGCCGACACCGAGCTTGCCCTGGATCTGCTGCGGGGTGAAATCGGCTTGCATGCTGAACTGGTCGTAGCGCAGCAACTCACCGCGATTGGGGTTGCCGGCCACCGCGGCGTAGCGGGTTTCTCCCAGGCGGATACCGCCTTCGGGCGAGGCGATGCGGAAGCTGCCTTCCCATGCATTGCCGTGCGGCTTGAAGCTGCCGTCGAGTGCGAGCTCACCGCGCAGATAGATCTGCCGGCCTTCCTGCTTGGGCAACCACGGTTGCACCAACGACAGTGGCAACGCGTCGCCATGCACCACCATGCCCTCGTGCGGCCAGTTGGCGCTGGCGCACAGCGCACCGCCGGTGGCCGCACCCAGGCAGGTGTCGGACAAAGTGAAGGCCGCGCCGTCGGTACTGAACTGCGCCGGCTGCCGCAGCGCCCAGGCATCGCCCTTCGACGGTGCGATCCGCAACGTGGCGACCTGCCCCTGCCAGCGCGCGCCATTACGACGCACATCGCCCTGCAGCGCGACGCTGGCCATGCTGTTGGCGATATCGGCATCCAGACGCAGCGCTTCCACCGCGCCGCGTGCCTGCACGCGCACGCTGTCCAGCACCACGCCCGCTTCGATGGCGGTGCCCTGCAGCGCCAGTTGTCCATCGCTGCCGCGCCACGGCAGGCGCCCACGCAAGCTGATGCTCTGCGCGGTATAGGTGTTCCAGCGCAGACCATTGCCGGCGATGTCGGCGGTGATGTCCGGCGCATCGCGGCGGCCGCTGACCTGCAACTGCCCGCGCACGGTGCCGGTGGCGCCAGGCAGCACGTCGTCCAGTTGCAGCGGCTGCAGTTGTGCGGCGATATCGAGCTGGTCGCCGACCTTGCCTTTGGCAGTGACGCGGCTATTGCCCAGCGACAGTTGCAGTTCGCCCTCGCCCTGTTCGCCACGCAGGGCAAACTTGCCGTTGGCCGACAGCGCGCGCTGGCGCAGCTGGCCGGTCAGGCTGGGAACATCGGCCGTGGCTTCGAAGCCCGGCGACACGCCACCGGCCGGCGCCGGCAACTGCCGGCCCTTGGAGGCGATCTTGCCGGACAGATTGCCGTTCCAGCCCGGCGCGAAATAGCCCGGGTCGAACTTGGCCAGCTGCGCGGTGACATCCCACTGCAGCTCCGGTGCCCAGCCCACCTCGCCGGTGACATCCAGCGAGCCGCCCGGCGTGGTGGCCTGCACCTGCTTGAGCTGCGCGCGTTGGTCGTTGCCACGGCTGTCAAACACTAGCGCGGCTTGCTGGCCGTCGCGCTCCACGGTGGCGCGGCCGATTGCGGCCCACGCCTTCAGGGTGCCGGCCACGCCCAGGCGCGCGTCGATCAATTCCACCGGCACCACCGGCGCATCGGGGGTGGCCGGGTCGACCGCGGGAGTGAAGCGCAGGCCCTTGGCATTGACCGCAAAGCGGAAACTCGGATTCTGGGTATCGCGGAAATCGGCGGTGCCGCGCAGCTGGGTGCGCCCTTCGAAGGTATCGATCACCAACGGTTCGACGGTCAACACCTGCTCCTGCAAGCTGATGTGAGACGGCTGCAAGGTCGCGCTCAGCGCGCCCTGTTTGACGCTGCCCTGCAGATCGGCCTTGCCGCCCTTGCCGGACGCGGTCAGGTTCACTGCGATCGGCGTGGCCGGTGCGTTGGTCGCGCCAGCGGCGGCCGGAATCAGCAACGAGGTATCCAGTGCCTCGGTGACCGCCTTGAACGCCCAGGTCGGGTCGTTGCGGCCGGTGAACACCAGGCTGGCCTGCAGCGGTGCCGGCGCGCGGCCGGCGATCGCCACTTCCATCTTGTCCAGGTCACCGCGTGCGACCAGGCCCAGGCTGGCCGGCGTGCGGCCCCGCGCGGCCGGCAGCACCGCGGTGGCAGTGAGATCGGCGTGGTAAGCGTCGTTGGGAATGTAATCGCCATGCAGGCGGAAGTCGCCCATGTCGGTGTCGATCACCAGATCGCGCGTGCGCAGTTCGCCGGTCGCCACTTCCAGCCCGCCCTGCATCTTGTGCAGCACGATCATCGGCTGCTGCAACTGGGTGATGCGCAGGTTATCCACTGCAATCTTGTCGGCCTGGATCGCCAGCGGCACGTTGATCTGCGGCAGCGATTCGGGCCAGCTGGGGAGCTTGAACGGTTCGTCGCTCTTGCCAAGATTCAACGTGGCGTTGCTGACCTGCACCGCGTCCAGCTGCAGCTTGCGGCCGAGCAATGGGCGCAGATCCGGCTCCAGATACACACGCTCGGCGGTGAAGTGGATGTCCTGATAAGTGAAGTCGACATTGCGCAAGGTCAGCGGGCCGGCCACCGGGCCTTCGACACTGCCGTAGCTGAAGCTGGCACCCACCGGCAGGCGCGCAACCACCTGCGCCAGCAACACGTCGCGCCCGGCCACGGTCTGCAGCAACCAATAGAGCGCGATCAGGGCCAGCAGCACCAACCCGAGCACGGTCAGCCCCGAGCCCACCCAGAACCGACGCCGGCGATAAAAACGCGCGCGGCGCGGTACGGCAGGTGGCGTGGGTGTGCTCACAGGTTGGCCCCGATATCGATATAGAGCTGAAACTGCGAGTCGGGGTCGTTCAAGCCGTGTGCGATATCCACGCGCACCGGCCCCACCGGCGACCGCCAACGCAGACCGAAGCCGATACCGGTATGCCAGTCGGGCCGGTCGTCGAAGGCGCTGCCGCTATCGACAAAGACCGCTCCGCCCCACGGGCCGCCCTTGAGGTAATGCTCGTACTCGGCGCTGCCGGTGACCACGTTCTTGGCACCCAGCGCAAATTCGTCCGGCCTGGGCGTGCGTGGGCCCACTTCGCGGAAGGCGTAGCCGCGGATGCTGTTGGCGCCACCGGCAAAGAAGCGCAGGCTGGGCGGCATCGCCACCAGATCGCTGGTCCAGGTGGTGCCGCCTTCGCCGCGCAGGATCACCCGCCCGTTCTCGCCTGCGCCCAAAAACCAGCGCAGCTGCCCATAGAGCTGGCCGAAATTGGTGTCCGAGCCCGCACCTTCGGCGCCACCACGGATCAGCGCCTGGCCCGACACACCGCTGCGCGGAAACAGTCGGTCGTCGACATTGATGTAGTTGGCCTGCAGCTGCGGATAGATCAGCGTGGAGGTTTCGTACACCGCACCTTCGAAATCGTTGCCGCTGCTGAACCGCCAGCGCTCGCGCAAGGCGTTGATCGAGGCAATCGCGCTCCAGCGCTCGTTGATCTGGCCGCTGCGGCTGCCGGTGAGTTTGACGTTGCGCAGGTCGATGTACTCGGTCTGCTCGTCGTACAGGCGCGCCGAGGCGGTGTACCAGCCGTCGAGCCAGCGGAACGCCGGCACCCGGTAACTGGTGGTCAGGCTCTTGCGGTTCTGCGCGTAGTCCAGCTGCGTGTCCATCTTGTGGCCACGCGCATTGACATAACGCCGCTCCACGCCGCCGCGCACACCGGCGCCGCTCTCGCTGCCGTAGCTCAGACCGGAGGTGTAGACGGTGCGCTTGGCGCGGGTGAGCTTGACGTCCACCGGCACGCGGCCATCGGCATCGGCGTCTTCGGGCTTGGGCTGGATATCGATGGTGCTGAAGTAATCCAGCTTGGTCAGCGACTCGCGCAGCCGATCCAGTTTGCCTTCGTGGTAGTAGCTGCCCTCGTCCCAATACACCAGCGGATCGAACAGGCCATCGCGAAAGTAGTCGTAGTCGAAGCGCACCTTGCCCATGTCGTAGCGACGGCCGCTATCCCAATTCAGGTCGATGTCGGCGGCATGCTCGGCACGCGTTACCGCGACCCGGCGCTGGGTGAAGTCGGCGTCGAAGTACCCACGCTCAGCCAGACGCCGCGTGATGCGCACCTTGCTGGCTTCGTATTGCGGGTGGCTGAAGACCTGGCCTTCGCGCGGCTCGAACTGCTTGAGGTCTTGCCCCAGATAACGGTCCTGCTCGGCCCAGCCGGTGATGGAGATATGCGAGGTGCGTACCCGTACCGGCTCGCCACGGTCCACCGTGATCACAACCGTCACCTTGTCGCCATTGCGCGGCGCGGCCAGTTCGATGGTCGGTGAGTAGTAACCAAACGGCTCCAGCGCCTCGCGCGTCTGCCGCTCCGCCTGCGCCAGCAGGTACTCCAATCGCGACTCGCCCTGCTCTTTGCCGACGGCCTCATACAGAGACAGGGAGACCTCGATGTTCTCGATCATCTCGGCATCGTCGCCGTCGTCCAGCCCTTTGATCTCGATCTTGTCGATGGTCGCCCGGGCAATCGCTTGCAGCGGAACGAACAGGGTGCACAGCAGGGAGAGAGCAAAGACGGCTTTAAGCATCGGCAAAGGATACCCAGCCTAGGCGTGAAGGGACAAAAAATCTGCGCAAACACGCCTATACGGAACCGGACGGGACTGGGTACAGTCGGTACGTTGTTAACGTTCCGTTGACACCCATTGCGCGCGGCCCCCCGATTGCCGCGCGCCCGTTCATACCTTTGGAGAGAGAGGTTCGTTTCATGAAGCGTCATTTGCTGGTTACCGCCGTGTGCACCGCCCTGACCATGCCATCGCTTGCACTGGCACAGGAGCAAGGTGAAGTGACTCAACTGGACAAGGTGACGGTGACAGGATCGTTGATCCCCCGTTCCCAGGTCGAAACCGCAACTCCGGTGTTTTCGATCACCGCCCAGGACATCCAGCGCCGCGGCTTCAAAGACGTCTACGACGTGCTGCGCTCGCAGCCGATGGCCACCGGCGCGGTCCAGGATAGCCAGTTCAGCAACGGCTTCACCGCGGGTGCCAAATCGCTGAGCCTGCTCGGCCTGGATCCCGGCTTCACCCTGGTACTGATCGATGGCCGGCCGATGGCCGACTACCCGTTGCTCTACAACGGCCAGAGCAACTTCGTCGATCTGGCCAGCGTGCCGGTGGGCATGGTCGAGCGCATCGACGTGGCGCCCGGTAACCAGTCCTCGATCTACGGCTCCAGCGCCATCGCCGGTGTGGTCAACATCATCCTGAAAAAGCGCATGGACGGCGTGCAGATGAATTACCGCATGGGCACCTACGACGGCGGTGGCGGCAACAACCAGCGCTTTCAGCTCACCGGCGGCAACGAGATCGGCGGCGCCAACATCGTCTGGGGCCTGCAGCTCAACAATCAGGATCCGATCTACGGCTATCAGCGCCGCGACTTCGATTCCACCAACGACAATCCGGACCCGACGCTGCGTTATGGCTCACGCATCGCGCTGCATAACGTCGCCGGCCCCCCGGCCACCTATGTCGACCCCGGCGCAGACAACTGCGCGGCGTTGGGGGCGCTGTTCAATGGGTCGGTGCAATACGACAACCGCGCCAACCGCGGCAACTTCTGCAGCAGCCGCGCAGTACCAGGCTACGCCAGCATCCTCAACAAGGAACGCAGCGCCAGCGGCTATGCCAACCTGAGCTATGCGTTCAACGACAACACCGAGCTGTACTCGACCTTGTTACTCAATCGCACCAACGTCGAGGTCAATAGCGGACCCGGCTTCTGGCAGACCTCGTCGGACACCGGTGGCCTTTTCTACAATCAGAACAGCCAGCAGCTCGAAAGCTATCAACGCGTTTTTGCACCTGAAGAAACCGGCAATCAAGATTTCAACAACAACCGCCAGACCGCCGACTCCTACAACATCGCGCTCGGCCTGAAAGGCGGCCTGGGTGCCAGCAACTGGACCTACGATGCGTACTACGCACGCTCGGAGTATCGGATCGACAGCCGTCAGCAGTGGCCGCTGGCCGACCGCATCGAAGATTTCTTCCGCGAACAGTTTCTTGGCGCGTCGCAGGGCGACTTCGCCGGCTACCCGATCTATTCGCCCAACGATGCCAACTTCTATCGCGCGTTGACGCCGGCGCAATACCGCAGCTTCAACGATGAAATCCGCACCAAGTCCAGGACCTGGACCCAGAACGTCAACCTGCAGCTGACCAACACCGAGTTGTTCAACCTGCCGGCCGGTGCGGTCGGCGTCGCCGGTGTGTTGCAGGCCGGTAATCAGTACTGGACCAATCCGACCGACCCGCGCGTGATTGCCGGCGACTTCTACCAGCTGACCGGCACCCAGGGCAGCGGCAAGCGCGAGAATTGGGCGGCGGCCTTCGAAATGCGGGTGCCGATCCTGAGCACCCTCACCGCCAATCTGTCCGGCCGCTACGACGACTACAAGAACCAGGGTGGCGGTGGCGATTCCAAGTTCACCTACAAGGCCGCACTGGAATTCCGCCCGATCGATTCGCTGCTGTTCCGCGGCAACTACGCCACAGCGTTCAAGGCACCGGACATGGCGTTCTCGTTCGCTGGCGACAGCGGCTTCTTCCAGGGCGTCAACGACTACTACCGCTGCGCGGTCGAAGAACCCGGCGTGCCGATTGCCGACTGCACCTATGCCGGCGCCACCATCCAGGGCCGTCGGTCCGGCAATGCGGATTTGCAGTCGATCACCGCAAAATCCTGGGGCGCCGGCGTGGTGTGGTCGCCGAGCGCACGCTTCAGCGTCAATGCCGATTACTACAACATCAAGATCGATGACAAGGTCAGCGACCTGAGCACCGATACATTGCTGCAAAACGAATCGGCCTGCCGGCTCGGCGCCCTGGACATCAACTCGCCGACCTGCGTGGACGCGCTGTCGCGTATCGACCGTACCGCCGCCGATGCGCAGGTACCCAATCGTCTGAGCAACATCCGCATCAACCCGGTCAACATCTCCAGCGAGGAAATCTCCGGTGTGCTGACCAAGGCGACCTACAACCTGGCCACCGAATCCTGGGGCCTGTTTGTGTTCGACGCGCAATACAACCTGACGCTCAAGCATGAAAGCCAGCAGTTCCCGCAAGACCCGGTGCGCGACCTGCTGAGCGAGCCGTTCTTCTCTACCGAGTTCCGCAGCATCACCAATGCCTCGGTCACCTGGCAGAAGGATGCATGGACCACCACCTTGTTCGGCCAGCGTTACGGCCGTACACCTAACCTCCTCGCGCAGCAGAGTACCGATGGCTATGCGGTGGAAGGCGCACGCAAGGTCGGAGCGTGGACCACCTTCAATGCGACGCTGGACTATGCGATCAACGACGACATCTCGCTGACTGCAACCGTCAACAATCTCGCCGACACCCGCCCACCGCGTGATCGCACCTACACCGACTACCCGTACTACAACATCTTCAACTACACCGGCTATGGCCGTTCGTACATGCTGGAATTGAACTGGCGCTTCGGCGCGCAGTGAGTCATCGGTTGTGACCAACGGCCGGCAGTCATCACGACTGCCGGTTTTTTTTTTGGGGCATCCCCGCCGACGCGGATGCGCCTGGATTGGACTTGGAGCAGCGACCAGCATCGCTTGAACGCTGTCTCGATGGAGGCCAGGTCTGGTCGCACTCGCCTTGGCAGACATGTTGCCAAACACGTGGGATGAGGGCGCGATTCCGTCATCGCTTGCACGACACGCCGTGCATCCATCCACGCAGGTTCTTACGTGACATCCATCCCGCCAACAGCGGTTCCGCAAGCAGCGCGGACATCGCACCTGCCAACGTGGCAGTGGGCTAAAGGGAATCAAACAGCAGGCTGCCCACCTGACGGTGAGTGCATTCGCTTGTCAGCTGGGCTTAGCGCGTAGCGCCTGTTTCGATCATGCCCATATGTAACAAGGCCTGCCTCAGCGGCTCCAGTTGCGTTGCATAGCGGCGCCACGCTTCCACATTGCGCCCATGCACACCCTCGCGTACCTGCACGCTGCTCAGCGTGGCCGACGCTGCGGCATTGCGGGTGATGTCGATCTGCCCGGGCTCTATCGCCAACCCGCAGCGCGTCATCAACTGCTCCAGCACCGCAGATGGATCGCGCACCATCTGCGCGTAGTCCACATCGATCACCCGGCCAGGTAGCGCAGCGCGCCACTGCGCCATCAAACCGTGATACGCCTGGTAATGACGCGCCAGTGTCTGCAGGTCGTAGCTATAAGCATAGGAATCGCCGAACAGCGCGCGATAGTTGGAAAAGCACACTGCCATCGGCTCGCGCACCAGATGCACGATCAGTGCACCCGGCAACGCCCGTGCGATCGGCCCGATCGCCACTGCATTGGCAGGCAATTTGTCGATATACCAGCGCGCCGGCCCCGCGCGCCACTGCGTCTGCTCCAGATAGCGCTGCCCGACCTGTGCGTAGTCCAGCGTGGGCAGCGCCTGCAACAGGCCCGCATCCAGCAGGCTGCGTCCGGCCTGGTCCGCGCCCCAGCGCAACTGATGGCCGAAGTCGCTCAGTTCGCCCGCAGAGACAATCTGCGAATGGTTACCTAGCATGCGTTCGAGCACCGTGGTGCCCGAACGTGGCAGGCCAAGCACGAAGATGGGTTGCGGACCGGGTGCAGCATCAGCCGGCTGGGCCGCAAACACGCCTTGATCGGCCAAGGCGCCCAACTGCGAATACAGCGATGCCTCGGCTTCGGCATCGTGGCGCAGGCGTGCGTGCATGACCGCATTGCCATGCTGCAGCGCCTCCCAGGCGGCATCGGTCTCGCCCAGATCTTCCAGCTCCTTGTACAGCGCGAATGCCAGCCCGGCCCGGTCTTCGCTACCGGGTGCAGCGCGCTGCAACTGCTGGCGCAGTGGCGCGACATGGTTGCTGGTCGCGCTCTGGCGGCGCAAGCGTGCACGCGTCAGCGCCGCACGGCCGTAGCCGGGCTGCTGCGTCAAGGTCTGTTCCAGCGCCTGCGCTGCCGCATCCAGATGCCCGTTGAACTGCAATTGCACGGCAAGGAAAAAGCGGAAATCCGCGCCATCGAATCCGCAGGCCTGCGCGCGCTGCATCATCGCCAGCGCCTCGGGATGTTCGCCCAGGGATTGATGCACATGCGCCAGCAAGGCCAGCGTCGCGCCATCGCCACACTGCACTACCGATGGATGCCGCAGCAGCGCATGCAACGGCCGATGTTCGCCAACGCGCAGCAGCGCTTGCGCCACACGGCAACGCAGCGTCACATCGTCGCCCACATCGCGCGCGGCCAAGCGTAGCTGCGTGACCGCCTCGCGCATCTTGCCGCTCGCCAGCACGGTGCCGGCCAACAGCACCCGGGCCGACACATGCGTCGGCTCCACCGCCAACACTGCCTGTAACGCTGCGGCCGCGGCGACCATGTCGCGGCGGGCCAGCGCGTCCTGGGCACGTTGCCACTGCGTCGCGCCGGCAGCGGTGGACATCAGCTGGACAGATGCTCGATGGCGGCAACGCTCCCGAGGCGGTCGCCGAGCTTCTTCAGCAGCGCCAGGCGGTTGGCACGCAGCTGCGGGTCTTCGGCATTGACCATCACGCCGTCGAAGAACGCGTCCACCTGCGGACGCAGGCGGGCCAACCGAGCGAGCACGGCGACGTAGTCGTGGCGGTGCAGCGCATCGCCGGTGTCGCCGATGGCCGCTTCCACCGCTTCGGCCAGCGCTTCTTCGGCCGGTTCGCGCAGCAGCGTGGTGTCGATGTCGCCGGGGATTTCGCCGTCGACCTTGCGCAAGATGTTGCGGATGCGCTTGTTGGCCGCGGCCAGCGCTTCGGCCTCGGGTAGCGTGGCGAAGATACCGATGGCATCGATGCGGCGGTCGAAGTCGTAGAGGGAGCCGTGGGTCGCGCCCAGGTGCGCTCCTACGAGCCCTGTAGGAGCGCCCTCGGGCGCGACCGAGAACAATGCAGCGACTGCATTGAAGTGCGTTGCCGGTACGCCCTTGTCGGCGTAGTAGCCGCGTAGGCGATCGAGGATGAAGTCGAAGATTTCGCCGTCCTGGCTGGTCTGCGCAAGCGCGGTGTGCGCGTCTTTTTCGACAGATTGCGATAAGGCGGCGCCGGCTTCTTTAGCCTTGGCTACAGCAGTTTCTGTCTTGAGTAAGTGCCGGGCACTTGCTTGGAGATTGATCTGAGTCCTGGCCTCGGCAAGCAATTTCTTCAGATCAAAGTCAAACCCCGACTCAATCACCGTCCGCGCCAAGCCCAACGCATTACGCCGCAGCGCAAACGGGTCCTTGTTGCCGGTCGGCTTCAGCCCGGCCGCAAAGCCACCGGCCAAGGTATCCAGACGCTCGGCAATCGCCAGCACCTTGCCCAGCGGCGACAGCGCGATGTCGTCGCCGGCAAAACGCGGCTGGTAAGCCTCGTCGATGGCCAGCGAAATCTCGCTCGGCTCGCCAGCGGCTTTTGCGTAATGGCGCCCGGCAATACCCTGCAATTCCGGGAATTCGTTGACCATGCGCGATTGCAGATCGTTCTTGGCCAACTCCGCAGCGCGGCGTGCCTGCGCCGGGTCGGCGCCGACCTGCGGCGCGATCGCCTCGGCCAGAGCGGCTACGCGCGCGACCTTGTCGGCCACGCTGCCCAGCTTGGCCTGATAGGTGACGCCGGCAAGGCCTGCGCCCATCGCTTCCAGCCCCTGCTTGAGGTCTTCGTCGAAGAAGAACTTGGCATCGGCAAACCGTGGACGGATCACCCGCTCGTAGCCCTTGGCCACTTCGGCCACGTCCTTGGAGACGATGTTGGCAATGCCGATGAACTGCTCGGTCAACTTGCCGCCGTCATCCAGCACCGGGAAGAATTTCTGGTTGATCTCCATGGTTTCGATCAGCGCTTCCTGCGGCACCGCCAGGAAGTCGCGCTCGAAGCTGCACAGCACCGCCGACGGCCATTCGACCAGGTTGACCACCTGCTCCAGGTTGTCGTCGC
Source organism: Xanthomonas sp. WHRI 8932A (assembly GCF_035012785.1). NCBI lineage: Bacteria > Pseudomonadati > Pseudomonadota > Gammaproteobacteria > Lysobacterales > Lysobacteraceae > Xanthomonas > Xanthomonas sp. WHRI 8932A. The sequence continues at coordinate 97,794 of NZ_JAYGQQ010000015.1, read as the reverse complement.
TGATGCGCGCGCTGCCGCCGGCCTGTTTGGCGGCCGCTTGGACTTCTTCGACGATACGAGCACGGCGTGCATCGGCATCCACCAACACATGCGCGCTGCGTAGCGCGTCGATGTAATCGCCCGGCGCGGACAACGACACCTCGCCTTCGTGCATGAAACGATGGCCGCGGGTGATGCGGTCGCCCCGCACGCCCAACAGTTCGGCCGGGATGACCTCAGTGCCGAACAGCAGCACCAACCATTGCACCGGCCGCGCGAAGGCGTAGGTATGCGCGCCCCAACGCATCGGCTTGGGGATGGGCATGGCGGCAATCGCTTCGCGCAGGATCTCCGGCAACAGCGCGGCGGTTTGCGCACCCGGCGTCACTGCGCGATGCACGAAACGCTCGCCCTTGGCGTCGCTGGTGCGCTCCAGCACGGTCCAGTCGATGCCGGCCTTGGCGGCAAAACCGGCCAGTGCCTTGGTCGGGTTGCCATCGGCATCCAGCGCAATATTGAGATACGGCCCCAGTACTTCGGAGCGCTGTTCCGGCTGCTCGGTGGCCACGCCCGGCAGCAGCACCGCCAGACGGCGCGGGGTGGACAGCGGCTTGGCATCGCCACGGGTGACCGCGATGCCGCGCTTTTCCAGCCCGGCCAGCACGCCATCGAAGAACGCCTGCGCCAAGCCCGGCAGCGCCTTGACCGGCAGCTCTTCGGTGCCCAGTTCGATCAGCAGGGGGTGCATCTGAGTCATTGCGTCGGACCTTGGTTTTCCCTTCGTTCGTCAACCGACGAAAGGTGGCTTGATGATGTCCTTCTCCCGCAAGCGGGAGAAGGTGGCGCGATGCGCCGGATGAGGGGTGTGAGCCGGCGGCGAAGGCATGCTGCCCCCATCCGCCCTACGGGCACCTTCCCCCGCCAGCGGGGGGGGGGGAAGGCAACAGCATCAGCGTTTGACGCCGGGAAACCCCAGCTTCTCGCGCTGCGCGTGATACGCCTGCGCCACGCCCTGAGCCAGCGCGCGCACGCGCAGGATGTAGCGCTGGCGCTCGGTCACACTGATAGCGCGGCGCGCATCCAGCAGGTTGAACGCGTGGCTGGCCTTGGTCACCTGCTCATACGCCGGCAGCGGCAGGCCGACCTCAATCAGGTGCTTGGCCTCGGCTTCGCAGGCATCGAAGCGGTGGAACAGCTCTTCCACATTGGCATGCTCGAAGTTGTAGGCGCTCTGCTCCACTTCGTTCTGGTGATAGACATCGCCATAGCTCACCGGGCTGCCGTCCGGGCCGTAGGTCCACACCAGGTCGTAGACGTTGTCGCAGCTCTGCAGATACATGCACAGCCGTTCCAGGCCATAGGTGATCTCGCCCAGCACCGGCTTGCACTCCAGCCCCCCGGCCTGCTGGAAATAAGTGAACTGGGTCACCTCCATGCCGTTGAGCCAGACTTCCCAGCCCAGGCCCCAGGCGCCGAGCGTGGGCGACTCCCAGTTGTCTTCGACAAAGCGCAGGTCGTGCACCAGCGGGTCGATGCCCAGCGCCTTGAGCGAGCCCAGGTACAGGTCCTGGATGTTGTCCGGGTTGGGCTTCATCGCCACCTGGTACTGGTAGTACCGCTGCAGCCGGTTGGGATTTTCGCCGTAGCGGCCGTCGGTGGGACGGCGCGAGGGCTGCACATAGGCGGCATTCCACGGCTCCGGGCCTAGCGCGCGCAGGAAGGTGGCCGGGTGGAACGTGCCCGCACCCACTTCCAGGTCCAGCGGCTGGATCAGCACGCAGCCCTGATCGGCCCAGTACTGGTTGAGAGTCTGGATCAGGCCCTGGAACGTGATTGGAACGCGGCGGGAATCGGACATGCAGCAAGGGCCGTGCGAAAGGGGTGCGCTAGTATACCGGCCCACCCGCGGCGCTTTGCCGCGGGAGCATCGCGGCAGGGGAACCACCAGCATGGAACAGCGGCGCAACGCCGACCCGGACAGCGCGGCGACGATCCTGCCGCGCGGCCGGCTGATGTTCGACCCGGTGGCTGCTGCATTGCTTGCCGATGGCATGGTGGTACCGCACGAACACGAACGCGTGCAGTTCTCCGCTGCGGGCGTACGCAACGCCAGCGAAGTACATCCGCTGGTGCTGTTGGCCAACCTCAAGCTGCATGCCGCGCAGGCACCGGCCGGCGAGCTGGGCCTGGAGCGGCTCACCGAATGGCTGGCCACCCGTACCGGGCTGCGCTATCTGCGCATCGACCCCACCCTCATCGATGTCGCCGCCGTCACCGGCGTGGTCTCGCATGCCTATGCGCGCCGCCACCGCATCCTGCCGCTGGCGCTGGATGCCGAGCGCGTGCTGATCGCCACCAGTGAGCCGCTGGCGCTGGAGTGGCTGGCCGACGTGCAGCACCTGAGCCGCCGCCGCATCGAGCTGGCGCTGATCAACCCGCTGGACCTGCATCGCTACACGATGGAGTTCTTCGGCGTGACCCAATCGGTGCGTGGCGCGCGTGGCGATGCGCGCAGTGCCGAGCCGGGAGCAGGCCTGCCCAGCTTCGAACAACTGGTGGAACTGGGCCGCGCCGGCGACGTCAATGCCGACGATCACCACATCGTGCATATCGTCGACTGGCTGCTGCAATACGCCTACGAGCAGCGGGCCAGCGACATCCATCTGGAGCCGCGCCGCGAAGCCGGGCGCATGCGCTTCCGCATCGACGGCGTGCTGCACAAGGTCCTGGAAGTACCGCCGTCGGTGATGACCGCCGTGGTCAGCCGCATCAAGGTGCTCGGCCGCATGGACCTGGCCGAGCGCCGCCGCCCGCAGGACGGCCGCATCAAGACCCGCTCGCCGGGTGGGCGCGAGGTGGAAATGCGTCTGTCGACGATGCCCACCGCGTTCGGCGAAAAATGCGTGATGCGTATCTTTGACCCGGATTCGGCGTTCAAGAGCATCGAGCAACTGGGTTTCAGCCCCGAAGAAGCCGCCGGCTGGAGCGCGCTGGTCGAGCGCCCGCACGGCATCGTGCTGGTCACCGGCCCCACCGGTTCGGGCAAGACCACCACGCTGTATTCCACGCTCAAGCGCCTGGCCACGCCGGATGTGAACGTGTGCAGCGTGGAAGACCCGATCGAAATGATCGCGCCGGAATTCAACCAGATGCAGGTCCAGCAGAACATCGACCTGGATTTCGCCAGCGGCGTGCGCACGCTGCTGCGGCAGGACCCGGACATCATCATGATCGGCGAAATCCGCGACCTGGAAACCGCGCAGATGGCGGTGCAGGCCTCGCTCACCGGGCATCTGGTGCTGTCCACGCTGCACACCAACGATGCGGCGTCGGCGATCACCCGTTTGCTGGATCTGGGCGTGCCGCATTACTTGGTCGCCTCCACGCTCAACGGCGTGCTGGCACAGCGCCTGGTGCGCACGCTGTGCGTGCACTGCAAGCGCCCGCACACGCTCAGCGACGACGACTGGGCGGCGATCCGCGAACCGGGCGAAGCGCTGCCGGAGACGCTCAACGTGCACGCCCCGGTTGGCTGCCTGGAATGCCGCCGCACCGGCTATCTCGGCCGCGTGGGCCTGTACGAATTGCTGCCGGTGAGCCCGCGGTTGCGCAGCCTGATCCGCGCCGACACCGACCTGGCCAGCTTCAGCCAGGCCGCCCGCGGCGACGGCCTGCGCACCCTGCGTCGCACCGGGCTGGAAAAGGTCGCCGCCGGCCTGACCACCATCGAAGAAGTGCTGTCGGTGCTGCCGCCCCGAGAATAAGCGGGTGATCGCCAGCGACGCAGGTCGTTTGTGCATGTTCGGGAGCAGCTGCGCCGATTCTGGGTAGACCGACGGCGGCATTGATGTGCCCGCCCGAGCGCGGAGAAGCGGCATGACGCATGCGGATATGCACTCTGCTAAGCGCACGCACGCAGGACCGCCACCTGGTACGCCGGCGTTTAGGCCACGACACTCAACCAGCAAGAACGAACCCCTACAAAAACCGCTCGACACCCGTTACAGCCCCGACGCACGTCGTTGGCGAAGACGCTACCACGCCCCGGGAGCAGACGTGACAACACTCCGTCGCTGTCCCGTTCCTAGCGCCCAAGGCACGCTCCGACTACCACGCTGAGGGCGCTGCAGCGGTCCAGTCGTGTGCTGCCGCCGATCATCGGTATCGCCCGATCACTTGGCTGAAGAGCCCGCTGCAGCCATGGCGCTGAGGAGTGCAGCAACGCGTCCGCCGCACGTGTGAGCACCCCAAGACATGCGCCGACCGCAGGCTTGAGTACGCTGCGGCGGTCCAATCATGCTCCGCCTGCCGGCCTGCCAATATCGGGACGGGCCGACCACGCCGCTGACCAACGCGCTGAAACACCCAGGGCTGCGCCTTGCAGCGCCCCGTCCGTCTCCCGTTCAAGCGCCCCACGGCATGCTCCGACTGCAAGGGTGAGGACGCTGCGGCAATCCAGTCGTGGGCCTGCCTGCCGATATCGAAGATGTGCGATGGCCGCCAGCCACCACCATCGCCATTCCATCTACCCGGCCGCGAGGGCATCAGCACATGGCAATCGGCAATCACGCACAGCGTCCGCAGTGGGCCCTGGCTTGAAAAAAACGCGCCACTGCCGCCTACAATCGGGGGCATCTGTCGTGTCCGGGTTGTCGCGCATGTCCGTTTTGCCGTTCCTGATCATCGAAACCGGTCACCCCGTGCCGGAGATGAAGCGATACGGCCGCTTTCCGCACTGGATCCGCGTGGCGGCCGGGCTGGCCGAACACGAAACCGTGGTGATCGATGTCGCCAATGGCGACGACCTGCCAGACCGCGGCCGCTTTGCCGGCATCATCATCAGCGGCTCGGCCGCCTTCGTCACCGACCGTGCCGACTGGAGCGAGCGCAGTGCCCAGTGGCTGCGCGACGCCGCCCATGACGGCAAGCCCTTACTGGGCATCTGCTACGGCCATCAGCTGCTGGCCCACGCGCTGGGCGGCGAAGTCGACTACAACCCGGCCGGCCGCGAGTCCGGCACCATCGCGCTGGAGCTGCACCCGCCGGCCGAACAGGACCCGTTGTTTGCGGGCCTTCCGGCGCAGTTTCCGGCCCATGCCACCCACCTGCAGACGGTCGTGCGCGCGCCGGACGGTGCCATCGTGCTGGCGCATTCGCGTCAGGACCGCTGCCACGCCTTTCGCTGGGGCCGCGCCACTTGGGGCGTGCAGTTCCACCCGGAGTTCGCCACCCACCATATGCGCGGCTACGTGCGCGCGCGTGCCGAGTGCATTGCCCGCCACGGCCACTGCGCCCGCACGGTCGCCCGCGAGGTTACCGCCGCTCCGGTCGCCCGCAAGCTGCTGCGCCGGTTCGTGCATCACGCCCGCGGCCTGCAAACAGTGAACGCTCATCCCGCCGCGCACACGCAAAAGCAGCGATAATCGCGTTACGCCGGATGGTCCGGTGCGTATCGATCCGGAATGGGAATGAGCGAAATTCGCAAGGTGCCGGCGTCTGCCGGCGCAGAATGGCTGTTGACCGGTTTCTCGCTGCTGAAGCGGGCGCCGCTGGCGCTTGGCTCGCTGGGAGTGATCTGGAGCGTGGCCGCCTCGCTGGTGGTGTCGCTGTCGGTGCTGGTGCCGCTGCTGGGCCCGGCACTGCAATTCCTGCTGGTGCTGGCAGGCCCGTTGTTCATGGGCGGCATGCTGTGGGCGATCCGCGAGGTCGACGAGGGCCGCATCGCCAAGCCATCGCACCTGCTGCATGGCCTGCAGGACGGCCGCGCGCCGCATCTACTGGTGTCGCTGCTGCCGCAGCTGATCGCCGGCCTGCTGCTGGGCGTGCTGCTACTGGCGATGATTGGCGCCAACGGGTTGCAGCAGTTGTCCGAGGTGATGCTCAAGATCAACCAGATCAGCCAGTCCGGCGCGCAGCCGGACCCGGTGCAGATCGAGCAGCTTGCCGCCAGCCTGCCGGCCGGGCGCATCCTGCTGTGGCTGCTGCTGACCATCGCCACGTTTGCGGCGATGACGCTGGCGCTGTTTGTGATGCCGCCGCAGGTGATGTTCGACCGCAGCACCGGCGGTCATGCGCTGCGCGAAAGCCTGCGCGCCAGCCTGCACAACCTGCCGGCGATGCTGGTGTTCTTCGTGCTGGCCTTCATTGCCATCTTCGCGATCTATTTCGCGGTGATGATCGTCGCGCTGATCGTCGGCCTGGTGGCCGGGCAAACCGTAGCGATGTGGCTGGCGCAGCTACTGCTGATGGCGGTGCTGATGCCGGTCTTCGCCGGCTCGGTCTACGCCGCGTGGAAGCAGATGTTCACCCACGAAGGCGCCACCGCACAGCCCACCCCGCCCTCGCGCCCGGATGTGTTTGCCGCCTGATCCCGCAGAACCGTAGGAGCGCACCTGAGCGCGACGAGGCTTTCCCGGTAACGCCCGTCGCGCCCGGGTGCGCTCCTACGACGTTCGATCGGTCTACGCAGTGTCGGTCCACCTGATCGAGCTCCGCCGCCCTCGCGTCCAGATGTGTTGCCGCCCGATCCCGCAGAACCGTAGGAGCGTACCTGGGCGCGACGAGGCTTTCCCGGTAACGCCCGTCGCGCCCGGGTGCGCTCCTACGAAATTCGATCGGTCTGCGCAGTGTCGGTCCACCTGATCGGGCCCACGCCGCCCTCGCGTCCAGATGTGTTGCCGCCCGATCCAGCAGAACCGTAGGAGCGCACCTGGGCGCGATCGCACTTTATAGAAAATCGATTGCATACATATGCACCACCACGGTTAGCGACCACCACCCGCAATCGTGCGGCACAATTGTCGCTATATCGCTCGCCTTTTACGACGCATATAAAAAGTGCTTGCCAACAGCGTGATAACGAAGCTCGGCAAGATCAAAAATACAAGACCAAAGATCCAGCCGAAGAGATAAGCAATTGACCTTGCTGCTCCATCGTTGGGGTTGAATGGATGTTCGTATGCCCACGCGACTGACAGAGTCGTCAGGCGCCAGCACAGCAACGTGCCAAGACAGAGAACAAGCACCTGACTCAGCAGACGGAACCTGGCTACAGAGCGCAACGAACCTGAAAAAATTCCGGTCGCGATGCCGACAATGAGCCAAGGCAGATCATAGGGATTCTCCATGACTGCGAAGATAGGCGCGGATTATGAGGTGACAATGAAGTCAGCAAAAACACCTATTGCCTGAGTTGCAGGTCCTACAAAACGCTGGCGGCTTGAATGAACTGCTAGGCATCAAGCCCATTACTCGCAAGCAAGCGCACCAGCAAGTTGTAACCAAAGTCTGCAAGCTCTGCCTCAGAAACAGACGCCAAGTTGTTGAGGCAACCAGGTGGATAGTCCTTGAAGGTGAAAAGGCTGTCTGACACCCATGTAGCAAGCTCCTGGCCTTTGCGGGCATCATCGAGAATTACCCTAAACGAGCCGTCGGGTAACTCAGCGAGACTGCACAGAATGGCCATGTCCTTCACGGAAGCTTTTTGGGAGCTTTCCATTTTATCTAGCGCCTGAGCTAAGCGGCAGCATCAATGGCGAAACGATTGATGTGTCCGCTTGAGCGAGTAGTTGGGGCCGCTCTCACGCGAGAACTGCCCAAAGGAGAAAGAGGCCAGGCGCAACAAGCGAAACGAGCACCAACCACCAGGCCCGGAGTAGATAAAGATTGAACCACCTTGATCGCTCCTGTGGTTGCAAGCTCTCCGCACAAGCCTCGAGTTCCTCGAAAGGCCACTTGAAGCAGAGAAAGCCGAAGCGCGACCTATGTTTGACGATTAAACCGCGCTCGTGAATCCGTGGCAAAACCACAAGAAAGAACAGCGCCCAGAAGCCGAGCGTAGCGGCTACGAACAACGAAAATAGAATGTCTAGCAGAATGTGCATCGCGACAAACTCAATTGCGGCCCTAACGCTGAAATTAAGCGGCGGCGAAACCGTCCACTTGGATGACTGGTTAGGTGCGTACCGTAGCTAGAAACGTGGCCAAGCTGTGACGTTCGCGCACGAGACCAACGGCGGTAGCGTAAGGGTCGAACTCGCTAGCGACACCCGACTGAATGGGTAGTCTGAGCAAAATTTGCTCGCCGGCCACGTAGCGTTGCGCGCCAGATTGATGGATTAGGTACTCAGAGATGAAAGCTGCAACAATCGACACGAGGAAAGCGAAATCTTCTTGTGCCACGGCTTGCTGCTGGAGCCACGAGCTAAACGGCTCACGAAGTCTTGCGAAGTCGAGAGGCGTACCGTGTTGATGCAGACCAATGCTGCCGAGAACGTCGGCAAGCATGGGAATGGATTCTTCAATTACACGCTGCGCGTCCATTGGCACCTAACTTTCCTTCGGCACCACAGCGCGCGAGGCGATGATGCCCAGCTCATAAAGCAGGCACATGGGGATGGCCAGCATCAGCTGCGAGACCACGTCTGGCGGGGTGAGTACGGCGGCCAGGATGAAGATGCCGACGATGGCATAGCCGCGGCCTTCGCTGAGCTGCTTGGGCGTGACCCAGCCCATCAGCACCAGGATCACCAACGCCACCGGCAACTCGAAACTGGCACCGAAGGCGAAGAAGATCGCCAGCACGAAGTCCAGATACGAGGTGGCGTCAGGAGTAATCGCGATCACGTCCGGCTTGAACGTGGTCAGGAAGTGGAACACCGCCGGCAACACCAGGAAGTAGGCGAACGCGCAGCCGATGTAGAACAGCGCCACCGCCGAGGCCAGCAACGGAAATGCCAGTTTCTTCTCGCGCTGATACAAGCCCGGCGCCACGAACGCCCAGGCCTGATACAGCAGCCACGGCACGCTGAAAAACACCGCCACGAAGAAGGTGAGCTTGAGCGGGGCGAAGAACGCGCCGGCCGGATTGACCGCAACGATGGTCTGCCCCAGCGGCAGCTGCGAGACCAACGGTGCGGCCAGCCAGGAGTAGATCGCGCGCGAGAACGGCAGCAGCGCCAGCAACACCACGCCCAGGCCAATCAGTGCGCGCACCAGACGGGCGCGTAATTCGACCAGGTGCTCAATCAGACTGCTTTCGGCCTGTGCGTCGTCGAACAGGCTCAAGGCGCCTTCTCCTGGGTGCTGCTATCAGCGGTCGTTGAGGCGGTCGTGCCCTGCACGTTCACTGGCGTGGAGGCCAGGCTGCCGTGCGGTGCCGGCACCAGCGTCTGCCGAGGCGCCGGCGCAATCGGCTGCGCCTGGGCGATGACCGGGGACGGGCCCGGCACGTGCGCATGCGGCTGCAAGCTGCCCGGCTCTAGCACCACCGGCGCATTGGCGGGCAGCTCCAGCGGTGCGGCCACCGGAGTGGCGCTGGTGCGGATGTCGATATCGCGGCCGAGCTCGTCGTGCAGGCCGCGTGCCTGCTCATGCAGACCGCGCGCACCGTCTTCGACCTGCTGCTGGGTGTTGCGCAACTGCCCTTCGGCTTCGCGCAGCGAGGCCTGCACGTCCTGCAGGCTGCGCTTGAGTTCGTCGGCTTCCAGCTCGCGTTCGAGCTCCTGCTTGACCGAATCCCACTGCATGCGCGCACGGCGCACCCACAAGCCGGCAAAGCGCGCGGCCTTGGGCAGGCGCTCGGGGCCGAGCACCACCAAGGCGACAATCGCAATGAGCGTCAGTTCGCCAACACCTATGTCAAACACCGACGCTGCTCCGGATCAGCGTGCGTCGCGGTCGCGTTCGGCCTGCGCCTCACGCGCCTGCTCGGCAGTGCGGGACTCGTCGCCGAGCTTGCTGGCCGGCTTGTCTTCGTCGTGCATGCCTTTCTTGAATTCCTTGACCGCGCTGCCGAGATCCTTGGCACCGCTGGTGAGACGCTTGGTACCGAACACCAGCAACACGATCACCAGCACGATCAGCCAGTGCCAAATGCTGAAACCGCCCATGATCTGCTCGCTTGCTGAAAAGAAGGAAGACTCAGGATACCCCAGCGCACCGCGCAGGGGGATGACAGCGGCTTAGCGGTTGCCGTCTAGTGATTCGGTGCGGATTTCGCCATCTGACACCGACTGGAACCCCTGCTGCGGAGGCGGCGTGGTGCTGGGCTGCATCGGGACCGTGCTGGCCTCGTTGGCCGGCGGCGGCGGGGCCGATTGCGCTGCCGGGGCAACGCTTGGCGCACGCGCCGGCGGTGGCGGTGCGGTCTCATCGCTGTCGCCATCGCTGCTGCGATTGGCGCGCGCGGTGTAGGTGACCTCTTCCAGACGGTCGCGGAAGGCGATTACATCGGTGGACGGGCGCTCGTTGGTGCGACCTTCGAAGATCATGCGCGGGGTGGCACCGCCGCCGTAAGCGTTGAGGTCGGCGGCATCGTCGATCTGCAGCACCGCGCCATCCAGCGCCACGCCGGCGAACAGGCCGCGGGCGCGCGACCACGACCAGATTTCGGCCTTGAGTTGGCCATCGGTGGCGGCAGCGGCGTTGCGACCCACCGGGCCTGCGGCCACGCCGGCATCGGCGCCGAGGGTGAACTTGCCGTTGACGATGTTGTCCAGGCTGCGGTCGTTGCGGAACACCAGCACCACGTCGGAGGACTGCACGCCGGCCTGGAAGCCGATGCTGCCGCCGGTGAGCTTGACGAACACCGGCTGCGACCAGCTGCCGTCGGCGTTCTTCATCGACATCAACCCGTGGCCGCGGCGGCCGCCGATCACCAGGCCGGCCTTGAGCGTGTCGGGGATGACCACGATGGCGCGCGCCTCGTCGAGCAGTTTGTCCGGGATGGACTGCTCGGGAATTTTCATTATCTCGTTGAGCACCCGCACTGCGTTACGCGCACGCTGGTCCTCTTCCGGGCCGGCGACGGCGTGGCCGGCGGCGAAGGTCAGCGACAACAACAGGGCCAGACGCGACAAACGAGGCATGACAAGCTCCAAAGGACGATCCGTCAAAGATAGCAATGCCGCGACGTTAGTGCTGGTGCAATGAATCGGTGGTGAGCGCATCCGGCGGCAAGACGGCGCAGATCGGGACGATTGATGCGCTGTCCTCGGCAGTCCTGCCCGGCTCTGCCAGAATGGCGCGCATGAACACCACCTCCGATACCGCCCTGCTGGTCGTCAACCTCGGCACCCCCGAATCGCCGACCGCCCCGGCCGTGCGCCGCTACCTGGCCGAGTTCCTCAGCGACCGCCGGGTGGTCGCGATCCCGCCGCTGTTCTGGAAGCCACTGCTGTACGGGGTGATCCTGCCAATCCGCGGACCCAAGTCGGCGGAAAAATACGCCAAAGTGTGGCTGCCCGACGGCTCGCCGCTGGCGGTGTACACCCGCCGCTTGGCCGATGGCTTGAAGGACGCGATGCCCGACTGGCAGGTGGAATGGGCCATGCGTTATGGCGAACCGGCCCTGCGCAAGACGCTCGATGCCCTGCGCGCGCGCGGCATCAAGCGCATCGTGGTGTTGCCGCTGTATCCGCAGTATTCGACCACCACCACCGCCTCGATCCAGGACGTGGTGGATGCGTGGCGGCCCAGCGCACCGGAGATCGACGTGACCGTGATCCAGGAGTATTGCGAGGACGCCGGCTGGGTGGCGGCGATCGCCGATTCCATCCGCGCGCACTGGCAGGTACACGGACGCAGCGAGAAGCTGATGTTTTCCTTCCACGGCCTGCCACAACGCGTGGCCAATGCTGGCGACCCGTATCCGCAGCAATGCGAGCGCAGCGCGCAGGCAATCGTGACCGCATTGGGCCTGGGCCCGGACGAGTGGCAGATGGGTTACCAGTCGCGCTTCGGTGCCGAGCGCTGGCTGCAGCCGTATGCCGAACCGACGCTGTGGGCGCTGGCCGAAGGCGGCGTACGCAGCTTCGATCTGGTGTGCCCGGGCTTTGCCACCGATTGTCTCGAGACGCTGGAAGAAGTGGCCCTGGGCTTTGCCGAAACGCTGGCCGAGCGCGGCGCCACGCTCAGCTACATCCCCTGCCTCAACGCTGCCCCGTCGCACGCGCAGGCACTGGCCGCATTGGCGCGTCGCGCATGAGGTTGGAGCCGTTTGCGTGCGAGCTGGCCATCGGGCGTGTCACCGGCTTGCGCAACACAGACCGCGGGCCACGCCGGGTGCTGGCATTGCACGGCTGGCTCGACAACGCCGCCAGTTTTGTCCCGCTCAGTGCGCATCTGCGCGCGCCCGATCTGGATCTGGTGCTGCTCGACCTGCCCGGTCACGGCCACAGTGCATGGCTGCCGACGGCTGCGGAATACACGCTGAGCAGCGCAATCCATAACCTGCTGCAGGTGGCCGATGCATTGGGTTGGGACCGTTTCACGTTGCTGGGCCACTCGCTGGGTGGCGGCGTCGCCAGCCTGATGGCCGCCGCCGCGCCGGAGCGCATCGAGGCCTTGGTGGCGATCGAAGCGCTGGGTGCGTTGGCCGAACCGGTGGAAAGCACCGCCGAGCGACTGCGCGACTCCGTGCGCTCGACCCGTACCCTGCCGCAGCGGCCGCTGCGTGTCTTCAGCTCGATGGACGCGCCGGTGCGCGCACGCATGATGGCCAATCAACTCACCGAGCCGGCGGCGCGCTTGCTGGTGGAACGCGGCCTGCGCGTGGTCGAAGGCGGCTACAGCTGGTGCACCGACCCGCGCCTGACCTTGCCCACCGCCATCCGCATGACCGAAGCGCAGATCGACGCGTTGCTGGCCGCCATCGTGTGCCCCACCCAGGCGATCTTCGCCACGCCGGGGCAGCCGTATTTCTCCGACACCCTGCGCGATCACCGTGTGGCTATGGTGCCGGACGCCCGCCTGCACGTGCTGCCCGGCACCCACCATGTGCATATGGAAGCACCGCAGGCGGTGGCGGCGGTGATCAACGGGTTTTTGGCGACGCTGCCGCAGCCGTGATGCAGGCATGCGCGATACGCAGATAAGCTGACGCGATGGCAGATCCCATCCGTGTGGTCACTGCGATTGAATCCTTCGCTCTATGGAACGCGCCGTGGACGTTTTTCGACACGGTGCACGCGACGCCACACTTGACTGCCGATGATCGCCTGCTGTTGCAGCAGGTGTGGTCAATGGCGTGTCACGCCGAGCACTGGACGTCGGGTGGCACGCTGGATGCAGGCGCGGCGGCAGCGGAGAGTGCGCTGACATCGCACTTTGCGTGGTTGTCAGCGCAGGCCTGCCGGCAACTTGCCAGGGCTGCGTCGTACGCGTGGCGCTAACCAAGAGTGCCATCACGCGTGATCGGCAGGCGGCGGCCCTGTTGCTGAGCCATTGCGGGATTCAACACGCGTACTGATGATTGCCGCGGCTGCGGCAGGCGTGATTTCCGCAACGACGTGTGCGTCACTCGCCCTGCAACAACCGCCGTAGCTGGGCCTTGAGTTGGCGGCCGTGTTCGTGGAAGTAGCTGCGCTCGTCGCGCCAGGCGGGGAAGCGGTGTTCCACTTCGGCCCAGAACGCGGGCGAGTGATTGGCCTGCAGCAGATGGCAGAGCTCGTGCACCAGCACGTATTCGAACGCCGACGGGCGCCCGAGGACTAGCGCCAGATCCAGCGCCATCGAGCCATCCGGCGCGAGCGAGCCCCATTGCGACGACATCACCTTGAGCCGCAGACGCGTGGGCGGACGCGGCAAGCCGGGCAGATAGGTGGGCAACCAGCGGCCGACGTCGGCGCGTGCCTGCGCTTCATAGAATTCCTTCAGCGTGCGACGCAGACCGGCGTCGCCCAACCGGGACGGCACGTGGAAATGCGCGCCAGCCTCATCGACTTCGATGCGCGTGTAACGGCCCTCGTGCCAGTGCAGCGGCAGCAAGACGCCACGCAACGGCAGCAGCCCGGGCACACCGCGTTCCAATGCAGGAAACGCATCGACCTGCTGGTACCGCGACAACTGCGTGCTCAGCCAATCCAGATGCGCATGCAGGAACCGTTCGCCGGAGATCAGGCTGGCCCGCAGCGGCAAGGTGAGCCGCGCACCGCGTTCGTCGACACTGAGTTTGATGCGCCGCGCGCGTGAGTCGCGCACGCGCAGCACATCGATCTCGCGGCCTTCCAGTTGCACGCGCACGCAGTCGCGTTGGACAACCTGCGAGGGCGGCGCAATCAGGCGGCGGACGGGCTTGAACATGGGCACAGGATAGCGCTGCGATGTGTCAGGTGGTGAGACGCCGGAGGCATTGGCATGGATGCGTGCGTGAGGCCGGATGACTGCCTGCATCGGACGCGATGTGGACACCGTGGCTGCCCGTCTGCATGACACGCCTGCAGCGCAGAATGCCAGGCACCGGATGCGCACGCGGTGCGGTCAGCGCACTGCGTGCCACGCAGTGCGAACCGGTGCGCGAGGCATCCGCCGCACGCTGGGATGCAGCGCCAGCCGCGCTGACAACTGCGGCTGGCGTCGTACGGATTACTCCGCCTTGCTCAACTTCAGCGCGGTTTCCAGCAGCAGGAACAACCGGCGGATTTCCGCGCTCATCAATGCAAAGCGCGCATCGAGTTCGGCACGTGCGCCGTCGTCGTCGCTGTGTTCGAGCTGGTCCAGGGCGCCGTCGAGGAACTTGAGCTTGCGGATCACCAGATCGTCGCCGAGCACGAACGACAGATTGTCGTCCAGCACCAACGCCAGCTTGGTGACCTGCTTGCCGGCCTCCAGATGCTTGTCGATTTCGTCGCCGCGCAGTTCCTGATGCTGGCACTTGACCACCGCGCCGCCTTCGATGGGGTCCTTCATTTCGCACTCTTCGCCCAGGCTCAGGCCTTCGGGCAGCGGCTCGCCGGCAATCCAGCCGGTGAGGATGGCGCGCGGTGCGACTTCGGCATTCAACGGCAACGCCGGAAAGCTGCCGAGCGCGCCGCGGATCTCGCTCATCACGTTCTCGCCGCTCTTGCGGCTGGAGGTGTTGACCGCGATGTAGCCGTTTTGCAGGTCCAGAATCGCGTCGGTGCGCGAGCTCTTGACGAAGGCGCGCGGCAGCAGCTCATGGATCAGATCGTCCTTGAGGCGCTTGCGGGCCTTGCCACCCGGGCGGCGGCCTTCCTTCTCTTCGATCTCGGCGACCTTGCGCTCGAGCAGGTCGTTGACCACCGCGCCAGGCAGGATCTTGTCCTCGCCACCGATGGTGAGCCACAAGAACTCTTCCAGGCGGTGCGAGAGCACTTCCTGTTCGTCGCGGCCGAATGGCGAAATGAAACCGCGCGAACTCATTTCCAGCGGGCCGACCGGCTTGAGCTGCACCTGCGGCAGCAGCGTCTCGATCTCGGAAAAATTCAGCGTGGTGGGAAAACGGAACAGGGTGAGATTGCGAAAGAACATGCGTAAGACCGAAGAAGAGAAACGTGGAGGTGGAAGACCGACGGCGACCGGGTGGGCGCGTCAGTCGCTGTCGTGTGTGGTATCGCCAGTGGCGAACCAGGCGGTGGAATCGTGCGCGGATGCGGCGGTGTCGGGCGCACGGCCCAAAGTCATAAAATCGAACAGCGTGCGGTCGGCCAGTTGCTCGGGGCGCACGTCGCCGAGCGCGCGCGCAATCTGCTCGACCCGGCCGGGCTGCTCGTGATCCCACTGCTGCAGCATGCGGCCAACCTGCTGGCGCTGCAGGTTTTCCTGGCTGCCGCACAGGTTGCACGGGATGATCGGAAACTGCCGCGCCTGCGCGTACTCGGCGATGTCGGCCTCGCGCACATAGGCCAGCGGGCGGATCACCACATGCGCACCGTCGTCGCTGCGCAGCTTGGGCGCCATTGCGGCCAGCCGCGCGTGGTGAAACAGATTCATGAAGAACGTGGCGACGATGTCGTCGCGGTGATGGCCGAGCGCGATCTTGGTCACCCCATGCGCTTGCGCATAGGCATACAGCGCGCCGCGCCGCAGCCGCGAGCACAACGAACACAGGGTCTTGCCGGCCGGAATCACCCGGCTGACCACCGAGTAGGTGTCTTGCTCGACGATGTCGAATGGCACGCCCAGCTCGCGCAGGTAGGCCGGCAGCACATGGGCGGGGAAGTCGGGCTGTTTCTGATCCAGATTCACCGCCACCAAGGTGAACGGCACCGGCGCCTTGCGCTGCAGGTGCAACAGCATGTCCAGCAAGGTGTAGCTGTCCTTGCCGCCGGACAGGCACACCATGATCTTGTCGCCGGCGGCGATCATGCCGAAATCGGCGATCGCCTGGCCCACCTGGCGTTGCAGCCGTTTGCCCAGGCGCAGCTGCTCACGCTGCAACCGCTGGCGCGGGTCGCGCGGCGCGGGGTCGGCCAGGGGTTGCGGCAGCGGCAGGACAGCGGTCATAAGCCGCCCATTGTAGCTGCCCGGAGGATTGGGTCGTGCCTGCGGTGGCCGCCCCCATCCGCCCTTCGGGCACCTTCCCCCGTACACGGGGGAAGGGAGCAAGCCCTCGTCTACGGGGGAGCGCCTCCCACCTAGCCATCCCCCGGCAGTGACCTCTCCTGCTGGTCCCCTCTCCCGCACGCGGGAGAGGGTGCCCGAAGGGCGGGTGAGGGCAGCACGCCAACGCACATCACCGGCATCCCCACATCCGGCTGCCACGGAACAGTCCGCATCTCGCAGCGCAGCAAGCCTTTCGGCGGCGGGCTGGGTAAAGTCCGCAGGACCGTTTCAGCTGGGATCGGCATGACACCTTGGGCTTCGCTGTATGGCGCGGCTTTTTTCATTCGGCTTTTTGGTAGCGCTAACATTTTTTGGGTTGCGAAGCAGAACACGCACGCACAGACCGACGGTATGTGCTGCAGCGACGCGGCGCCACCGGCCGTTGCGCGTTCCATTACTGCTGTGTGTTGATGCCATCCCTCTCCCCCGTGACGCCCCCCTTTTTGCAGGAGTCCACCCCATGAGCAACACCGTTTTCATCGGCGCGAAGGAATATTTCCCCGGCATCGGCAAGATCGGCTTCGAAGGCCGCGACTCCGACAACCCGCTCGCGTTCAAGGTCTACGACGCCAATAAGAAAATCGGCGACAAGACCATGGCCGAGCATCTGCGCTTTGCCGTGGCCTACTGGCACAGCTTCTGCGGCAACGGCGCCGATCCGTTCGGCCCGGGCACGCGCGCGTATCCGTGGGATGCGGGCAACACCGCGCTGGGGCGCGCCGAAGCCAAGGCCGATGCCGCGTTCGAATTCTTCACCAAGCTCGGCGTGCCGTATTACTGCTTCCACGACATCGACCTGTCGCCGGATGCCGACGACATCGGCGAATACGAAAGCAACCTCACCCACATGGTCGGCATCGCCAAGCAGCGCCAGGCCGACACCGGCATCAAGTTGCTGTGGGGCACCGCGAACCTGTTCTCGCACCCGCGCTACATGAATGGCGCATCCACCAACCCGGACTTCAACGTGGTGGCGCGCGCGGCGGTGCAGGTCAAGGCTGCGATCGATGCCACCGTGGAATTGGGCGGCGAAAACTACGTGTTCTGGGGCGGCCGCGAAGGCTATGCCTGCCTGCACAACACGCAGATGAAGCGCGAGCAGGACAACATGGCGCGCTTCCTCACCCTGGCACGCGACTACGGCCGCGCGATCGGCTTCAAGGGCAACTTCCTGATCGAACCCAAGCCGATGGAGCCGATGAAGCACCAGTACGACTTCGACAGCGCCACGGTGATCGGCTTCCTGCGTCAGCATGGCCTGGACCAGGATTTCAAGCTCAATATCGAAGCCAACCATGCGACGTTGTCGGGCCACAGCTTCGAGCATGACCTGCAGGTGGCATCCGATGCCGGCCTGCTCGGCAGCATCGATGCCAACCGCGGCAACCCGCAGAACGGCTGGGATACCGACCAGTTCCCGACCGACCTGTACGACACCGTCGGCGCGATGCTGGTAGTGCTGCGGCAGGGCGGGCTGGCACCGGGCGGCTTGAACTTCGATGCCAAGGTGCGTCGCGAATCGTCCGACCCGCAGGACCTGTTCATGGCCCATATCGGCGGCATGGACGCGTTTGCGCGCGGTCTGGAAGTGGCCAATGCGCTGCTGACCTCCTCGCCGCTGGAAACCTGGCGTGCCGAGCGTTACGCCAGCTTCGACAGCGGCGCCGGTGCGGCGTTCGCCAATGGATCCAGCACGCTGGTGGACGTGGCCAAGCATGCGGCCGGCAATGTGCCGACCCAGATCAGCGGCCGCCAGGAAGCCTACGAAAACCTGATCAATCAGTACCTGACGCGTTGATGTTTGCCATCGCACGCGCGTCGTATGACGCCGCGCGTGTACGGCAACTGCGTGCATTGCCACTACGCGATGCACGTGACCGCGCGACGTATCGACATGGCTGACAACGTGGTGCTCTAGTCAGGGGATCACTGCACCGACAACCGCACAACACACGTGAGACATGCACACCCCAGCTAGCGCCCACCTTGCAGCGACACCGTGGTGCGCTAGCCGCTTTTACTCGGCCGGGCCGATTGCGATCGGTGCGGCCACCGAATCCCGCTTGACCAGCAGGTGCGCGACCACATGATCGACCATCTTCGACGTGCGTTCCTTGGCGCGAATCGTCTTCAACAAGATGTCCAGCGCGGCATCGGCCATGGCGGCGATGGGCTGCTGCACGGTGGTGAGTTCGGGCCAGACGGCAGTGGCGGCGGAGGTGTCGTCGAAGCCAACGACCGACAGATCGCGTGGCACGTCCAGCCCACGCCGATGCGCCACCGAGATGGCCGCAGCGGCCATGTCGTCGTTGCTGGCGAAGATCGCGCTGGGACGGCGCTTGCGGGCCAGCAGTTTTTCGGCCGCCAGCAGACCCGAGCGGTAGGTGTAGTCGCCCGGTTGCACCAGATGCTTGTCCAGACGCAGCCCGGCTTGCGCAAGCGCGGCCTGAAATCCTTCGAAACGCCGCGTGCTGGCCGACAGATTGGGGTGTCCGGCGATATAGCCGATGCGGGTATGCCCCTGCTCGATCAGATGCTCGGTGATCTCCTTGGCCGCAGCAAATTCATCGATGCGCACACAGGCCACGTCGGGACTGAAATGATTGGACGCGATCACTACCACCGGCACCTTGGCGCGCACCAGTTCCAGCACCGCAGCACGGGATTCGCACAACGGCGGCGGCAGGATCACCCCGGCCACACCCTTGGCGAGTTTGCGCGCGGCCTTGCGTTCGGCATCGGCGTCCAGATCGTCCCAGCAGTCGATCACCAGCTGGATCGAAGTGCGCGAGGCGACTCGCAGCACGCCCAGCAGCAACTCGCGCAGATACGCGCCGCTGGGGTCGCTGTAGATCAGCGCAATGCGCGTGCTCTGCGCAGCGGCCAGCGCACTTGCGGCGAGGTTGGGTGTGTAGCCGAGTTTGTCGACCGCACGCATCACGCGCTCGCGGGTGGCATCGCGCACGCTGCCGTTATTGTTGACCACACGCGAAACGGTCATCGGCGACACCTTTGCCAGCGCCGCTACCTCGTCGATGGTGGTCGCGCGGCTGGTGCGGCGGACCGATTTCCTGACCTTCTCCAAGCGTGGCCTCTTCAAGTGCGAACGAACGTTGGCGGATGCATGCGTGTTGCTGCCGGTGCACGTGCAGCGGGTGCGGGCATGAGGATGCACGTCATGGTACCGGGAAGCAGACAGATCGGGGTGATGCGCGCAACCGCTGTTGCCGCATCCGAGCGTACGGCATGAGCGCTTGGCCGATGGGACGCACTCGCGCAAGCGTGCGTGCGTTGGCGCTGATGTGTCTGGTGCTGTTGGGCGCTGTGCTGCTACCGGCGGCACCGGTACAGGCCGAAGATGGCTACGAATTATGGTTGCGCTACCAGAGCGTGCGCGACGCCGCGCAGTTGCAGGCAAGCGCACGGACCTTGGTGGTTGCCGGCGATTCGCCCACCCTGCATGCGGCGCGCGATGAGCTGGCGCGCGGCGTGCAGGGCTTGCTCGGCCACGCGCTGCAGAGCGCTACCACGGTGACGGCCGATGGCGCACTCTTGCTAGGCGCCGCCAACGCACCGCAAATCGCCGCATTACAGCTGAAAACCGGCGATCTGGGCCGTGAGGGGTATCTGATCCAGACGGTGCGCGTGGATGGACATCGCGCCACCGCCATCGTGGGCGGCAGCGATGTCGGCGCGTTGTATGGCGCCTTTCATTTCCTGCGCCTGCTGCAGACCGGCCAACCGATCACCGCGCTGAACGTGCGCGAATCGCCGCGCTTGCAGCTGCGCATGCTCAACCATTGGGACAACCTGGATGGCGTGGTGGAGCGCGGCTATGCCGGTGCATCGTTGTGGAACTGGCAGACCCTGCCCGGCTACCTGGACCCGCGTTACACCGACTATGCGCGCGCCAACGCATCGCTGGGCATCAACGGAACCGTGCTCAACAACGTCAATGCCAAAGCCTGGAGCCTGACTCCGCAGTATCTGGACAAGGCCGCGGCGCTGGCCACGGTGTTTCGTCCCTACGGCATCCGCGTGTTTCTCAGCGCGCGCTTCAGTGCGCCGATCGAGATTGGCGGCCTGCACACCGCCGACCCGCTGGACCCGCAGGTGCAGCAGTGGTGGCGGACCAAGGCCGACGAGATCTACGCGCGCATTCCGGATTTTGGCGGGTTCCTGGTCAAGGCCAACTCCGAAGGCCAGCCCGGACCGCAGGATTACGGGCGCTCCCATGCCGATGGCGCAAACCTGTTGGCCGACGCGCTGGCGCCGCACGGCGGCGTGGTGATGTGGCGCGCGTTCGTCTATTCGCACGAGCAGCCGGACGACCGCGCCAAGCAGGCGTATAGCGAGTTCGTCCCGCTCGACGGCGCCTTCCGCGACAACGTGATCGTGCAGGTCAAAAATGGCGCGATCGACTTTCAACCGCGCGAGCCGTTTCATCCGTTGTTCGGCGCGATGCACAAGACACCGCTGATGCCGGAGTTTCAGATCACCAAGGAGTATCTGGGCTTTTCCACCCATCTGGCGTATCTGGGCACGCTGTTTGCCGAGACCCTGCAGGCCGATACCTATGCGCGCGGCAAGGGCTCGACGGTGGCAAAAACGGTGGACGGCACGCTATTCAACGCTGGCAAGCGTCCGCGCCTCACCGGCATTGCCGGCGTGGCCAATATCGGGGCGGATCGCAACTGGAGCGGCTCGCTTTTCGATCAGGCCAACTGGTACGCCTACGGGCGGTTGGCCTGGGATCCGGCGTTGTCGCCAGAGGCCATCGCGCAGGACTGGGTGCGCATGACCCTGTCCAACGACCCTGCGGTGGTAACACCGGTGGTCGGCATGATGCTGCGCTCGCGCGAGGCGGTGGTGGATTACATGACCCCGCTCGGGCTGCACCACCTGATGGGGCGCGGCCATCACTACGGGCCGGCGCCGTGGGATGCGGGCAGCGAGCGGCCGGATTGGGACCCGGTGTATTACCACCGCGCCGATCGCAACGGCATTGGCTTCGATCGCAGCGCCAGCGGCAGCAATGCGGTGGCGCAATACGCCGCGCCGGTGGCGCGTGTGTTCGGCGATATGCAGCGCGTGCCCGAGCAGTCCCTGCTGTGGTTCCACCATGTGCCGTGGGACCGGCGCATGGCCTCCGGGCGGCCGCTATGGGATGAGCTGGTGTGGCATTACGACCATGGCGTGGACGAAGTGCGTGCGATGCGTGCGACCTGGCAAGGCCTGGCAGGCAAGATCGATGCGCCGCGCTACCAGCAGGTGGGCGATTTTTTAGCCATCCAGCAGGACGAAGCACAGTGGTGGCGCGATGCCAGCATTGCCTATTTTCAGAGCGTCTCAGGGCGCGCATTGCCGGCCGGCGTGGTGCCGCCTGCGCATCCGCTGGCGTACTACCAGGCATTGAAATTTCCCTACGCACCAGGAAATCCGAAATGAGCACGCGCGTGATGACGACCCTGGCGGTGCTGCTGTCTGCGGCGATGCTATCCAACGCTGCGCAAGCTGCCGATGCACCGTTGCTGCATGCGCTCTTTCAAGATCATGTGGTGTTGCAGCGCGATGCACCGATCAAGGTCTGGGGCGATGCGGCGCCCGGCGCACGCGTCACCGTGCAGCTGGATGCGCAGCAGGTGCAGGCACGCGCCGACCGTGATGGCCATTGGCAGGCGCGCCTGCCTGCACACCCGGCCGGTGGTCCGTACCGTTTACAGGCGAGCACGCCCAACGGCACGACGCAGCAGGTGAGCGATGTAGTGATTGGCGATGTGTGGCTGTGTTCGGGCCAATCCAACATGGAATTGCAGGTACATCGCTCGCTGGATGCGCGCAGCGAAATTGCCGATGCCGATCACCCCAGCATCCGCATGTTCAAGGTGCCGGCGCAATCCAGCCCCACGCCACAGACACACTTCGGTGGCGAGGCGGCGTGGCAGCTCACCACGCCGGAAACGGTGAAGGACTTTTCTGCGGCGTGTTACTACTTCGCACGCGAATTGCAGAAGACCGTCGCGGTGCCGATGGGCTTGATCAACGCCTCGTGGGGCGGCTCGCAGATGCAGGCCTGGATCGGCGACAAGGCATTGCGTGCGGCAGGCGACGATGGTCCGGCGCTGGACGTGCTGGCGCGTTACGCCACCAACCCGACCGATGCCGCGCCGCGCTGGGGCACGTTGTGGGAAACCTGGTGGCGTGCGCATGGCGACGGCACACCATGGCAACCGGATGCGCCGGGCGCGTGGCAACCCGCTCCTGCGGCGCTGGGCGCATGGGACGACTGGGGCGTGCCGCAGCTGGTCGGTTTCAACGGCATGGTCTGGTACCGCACCACCATTGAGCTGACCGCAGCGCAGGCCGCGCAGGAAGCAACCCTGTTGCTGGGGCCGGTGGACGAGCTGGACCAGACCTGGGTCAATGGACGCGGCGTAGGCAGTAGTTACGGTGCCGATCAGCCGCGACGCTACACGCTGCCGCGTGGCCACCTGCATGCCGGGCGCAACAGCATCGTGCTCAACGTGCTCAACACCTATCGCCGTGGTGGATTGCTGGGCGATGCGTCATCGCGTGCACTGCAGTTTGGCGATGGCAGCACGTTGCCGCTGGATGCGCCCTGGCAGTACCAGATCGTGTCGCCGCAACTGGGCACACCGCCACGCGCGCCGTGGTCGTCGGCGGCCGGGCTGACCACCTTGTACAACGGCATGATCGCCCCGCTTGGCCAGCTCGGGCTGCGTGGCGTGCTGTGGTATCAGGGCGAATCCAATGCCGGCGACGCGGTGCATTACCCGGCGCTGCTGCAGGCGTGGCAGCGCGACTGGCGTGCACGCTTCGGCGCGCAGCTGCCGCTGCTGGTTGTGCAGCTGGCCAATTACGGCGCGCCGCCCACGCAACCTGCGGAGAGCGGCTGGGCGCAGTTGCGCGAGGCGCAGCGCCGCTTCGTTGCAGACGATGCGCATGCCGGCCTGGCAGTGGCCATCGACATCGGCGACCGCTACGACATCCATCCGGCCAACAAGCAGGAACTTGGGCGGCGCCTGGCGCGTGCAGCGCGGCATGTGGTGTATGGCGAGACGATTGCGCCGTCCGGCCCGGTGTCGCGCAGCGCACGTCGCGATGGCGACAGTATCCGCATCGCTTTCGACGACGTGGATGCGGCGTTGCTGAGTTATGGCAACGACGCGCCGATCGGCTTTGAAGTCTGCGCCGCGGCAGCCAACAGTTGCCGCTACACCAGCGCCACGCTGCAGGGCCGCGAAGTCAGCCTGCGCATTCCTTCCGGCATCACCGCAACGCGCGTGCGCTACTGCTGGGCCGACAGCCCAGTGTGCACGCTGTACGACCGCAGCGGCCTGCCCGCCGGTCCGTTCGAACTCCCCATCACTACCGCCTCTTCCCCATGAGCGAGACCACGATGTCACAGACCCCCGTCTCCCCTGCTCCGCTGCAAGGCTCAGCCCGCGATCGCGAGATCGTCGAGGCGCGCGTCATCGTCACCTGCCCGGGCCGCAATTTCGTCACCTTGAAGATCCGTACCCGCTCGGGCATCACCGGGCTGGGCGATGCCACGCTCAATGGCCGCGAGCTGGCGGTGGCGGCATATTTGCAGGAACACCTGGTGCCGAACCTGATCGGCCGCGACGCCGGCCGCATCGAAGACATCTGGCAGTTCTTCTATCGCGGTGCGTATTGGCGCCGTGGCCCGGTGACGATGAGCGCGATTGCCGCGGTGGACGTGGCGCTGTGGGACATCCTGGGCAAGATGGCCGGCATGCCGCTGTACCAGCTGCTTGGCGGGCGCTCGCGCGAAGGTGCGCTGGTCTACGGCCACGCCAACGGCCGCGATATCGCCGAAACCAGCGACGAAGTGGGACGCTTCCGCGAGATGGGCTTTATCGCCATCCGCGCCCAGTGCGGCGTGCCCGGCATCAAGAAGACCTATGGCATTTCCAGCGGCGGCAAGCCCTACGAGCCGGCCGAGAGCGAACTGCCCACCGAAACCGTGTGGTCCACGCCGCGCTATCTCGGTGTGGTGCCGAAACTGTTCGAACAACTGCGCAACGACCACGGCGATGAAATCGAATTGCTGCACGATGCGCATCACCGGCTCACACCGATCGAAGCCGCGCGCCTGGGCCGCGATCTGGAGCCGTACCGGCTGTTCTGGCTGGAAGATGCCACGCCTGCGGAAAACCAGCGCGCTTTCGAGATCATTCGCCAGCACACGGTGACGCCGCTGGCGGTGGGAGAAGTGTTCAATTCGATCTGGGACTGCAAGCACCTGATCGAGCAGCAACTGATCGACTACATCCGCACCACGATTGTCCACGCTGGCGGCATCACCCATGTGCGGCGGCTGGCGGATTTTGCCGCCCTGCATCAGGTGCGCACCGGCTTCCACGGCGCCACCGATCTGTCGCCGGTGTGCATGGGCGCGGCGCTGCACTTCGACACCTGGGTGCCCAACTTCGGCATCCAGGAGTACATGTTCCATTCCGACGAAGCCAATGCGGTGTTCCCGCACGACTACGTGTTCCGCGACGGGCGCCTGCATTGCGGCGAAACCCCAGGGCATGGCGTGGACATCGACGAAGAACTCGCTGCCAAGTATCCCTATGTGCCCAAGCAATTGCCGATTGCACGCCTGGAAGACGGCGCGATGTGGGACTGGTGATGCGCCTGTTGCCGGCAGCGCTTACTTTGCTGATGGCAGCGCTTGCGCCTGGTGTGGCGCAGGCGCAGGCCAGCGCCGCTATCACTGCCGATGTCGCCTTCGATTGGTTCGATTATCGCGGCGACGATGCGCTGTTCGCCACGCCGCTGGCAGCTGGTCAGTACCGCAATCCGATCCTGGCCGGCTTCTATCCGGACCCCAGCATCACCCGCGTGGGCGAGCGCTATTACCTGATCAATTCCACGTTTGCGTATTTTCCGGCGATCCCGGTGTTCGAGAGCCGCGATCTGGTGCACTGGACGCAGATCGGCCATGTGGTCGAGCGTGCCGACCAGCTCGACTACGACGGCCTGGGCGTCTCGCGCGGCATGTTCGCCGCCAGCATTCGGCATCACGACGGGCGCTTCTACGTGGTGGGCACGTCGGTGGACAGCGGCGGCAATTTCATCGCCAGCGCCGAACGCGCGTCCGGCCCCTGGTCGGCGCTCACATGGTTGCCGAGCATCGATGGCATCGACCCGTCGTTGTTCTTCGACACCGACGGCAGCGCGTATTTGCTCAACAACGGCCCACCGGAAGGTACACCGTTGTACGAAGGCCACCGCGCGATCTGGATGCAGCGCTTCGACATCGCCACCAATCAGCCCACCGGCCCGCGCAAGGTGCTGCTCAACGGCGGCGTTGACCTGGCCAGCAAGCCGATCTGGATCGAAGGACCGCACCTGTATCAACGCGACGGCTGGTACTACCTGTCATGCGCCGAGGGCGGCACCGGGCCGCAACATTCGCAGGTGGTGCTGCGCAGCCGCAACGTATGGGGGCCATATGCGCCCTCGCCGCACAACCCCATCCTCACCCAACGCGACCTGCCTGCCGAGCGTGCGCATCCGATCAGCAATGCCGGCCATGCCGATTTTGTCGAAGCACCCGACGGACAATGGTGGGCGGTGTTTCTGGCCAGCCGGCCGTATTCCGGCGAGCGCTATAACACCGGGCGCGAAACGTTCTTGTTGCCGGTGCAGTGGCGCGATGGCTGGCCGTCGATCCTGCCCGCCGGGTCGCCGATTCCCTCCATCGCCAACGCACCTGCTGGGGCAAAGTCGCCTGTCAATCAGGCACCGCTGTCCGGCAACTTCACCTGGCACGACGACTTCACTGCCGCCACCTTGCAGCGCGAATGGCTCAGCTTGCGCGTACCCAAACGCGCGGTGGCCGATACGCAGGCACGCGCCGGTTGGTTGACCCTGCATGCAACTACGCAGGGCCTGCAAGGCAGCGGCACGCCTGCGTTTGTGGCGCGTCGCCAGCAACACACGCGCTTTCATGCCAGCACCGCGCTGGCGGTGCCTACGCAGGCCGGCGTGCAGGCCGGGCTGGCCGCGTTCCAGAACGCCAACGCGTGGTATGCGCTGGGCGTGCGCCGCGACGGCGCTGCACTGGAAGTGTTTGTCGACAAGCGCGACGGCGCCACCACCACCACGCTGGCGCGTACCCGCATCCCGGCCACCACCACGCAGCTGCGGCTGCAGATCAGTGGCGATGGTGGCGCGTACAGCTTCGACTACGACGCCACCGGCGCCGGCTGGCAATCGCTGCGCCGCGACGACGACGCCGGCATGCTCAGCACCGCACAGGCCGGCGGCTTCGTCGGCAGCATGATCGGGCCCTTCGCCCGGTTGGAACCGGACCGCACCAAGGAGGACTGACCATGCTTTCGCACCCTGCCCGTTTCACCACCGGCCCGCGCCGCGCCCTGGTCGCCGGCCTGCTGCTGGCGATTGCCGTCGCAAGCACTACTACCCAGGCGGCCACACCGCCGCCGTATCTGGACACCCAACTGCCGTTCGAGACGCGCGCCGCCGACCTGGTGTCGCGCATGACGCTGGACGAAAAAGCCGCGCAGATGCAGAACGCCGCGCCGGCCATCCCGCGCCTGCAGGTGCCCGCCTACGATTGGTGGAACGAAGCGCTGCACGGCGTGGCGCGCGCCGGTGGCGCCACGGTGTTTCCGCAGGCCATCGGGCTGGCCGCCACTTTCGATACCCCGCTGATGGCCGAGGTCGCCACCGCGATCAGCGACGAAGCGCGCGCCAAACATCACGCCTTTCTGGCGCGCGGCGAGCACAAGCGCTACCAAGGGCTCACGTTCTGGTCGCCCAACATCAACATCTTCCGCGACCCGCGCTGGGGCCGCGGCCAGGAAACTTACGGCGAAGATCCGTTTCTCACCGCGCGCATGGGCGTGACCTTCGTGCAAGGCCTGCAGGCGCAGCAGGGCGCATATCGCAAGCTCGATGCCACCGCCAAGCACTACGCGGTGCACAGCGGCCCGGAAGCCGACCGCCACCACTTCGACGTACATCCCAGCGAACGCGATCTGTATGAGACCTACCTGCCGGCATTTCAGGCCTTGGTGCAGGAAGGCCATGTGGCCGCGGTGATGGGCGCCTACAACCGCGTCAACGGCGAGTCCGCCTCGGCCAGCACGCGGCTGGAAGGCATCCTGCGCAACGACTGGGGCTTCGATGGCTATATCGTCAGCGACTGCGCGGCGATCCGCGACATCTGGCAGAACCACAAGATCGTGCCCACGCCAGAGGCTGCTGCCGCATTGGGCGTCAAACACGGCACCGACCTGGATTGCGGCGACACCTATGCGGCATTGCCCAAGGCAGTGCGCGCCGGGTTGATCGACGAAGCCACCATCGATACCTCGCTCAAGCGCTTGATGATCACGCGCATGCGCTTGGGGATGTTCGACCCACCGGCCAAGGTGCCCTGGGCGCAGATTCCCGCATCGGCCAATCAATCGCCGCAGCACGATGCACTGGCACGCCGCACCGCGCGCGAATCGCTGGTACTGCTGAAAAACAATGGCCTGCTGCCGCTCAAATCCACGCTCAAACGCATCGCCGTGGTCGGCCCCACCGCCGATGACCCGATGTCGCTGCTGGGCAATTACTACGGCACGCCTGCCGCGCCGGTCACCATCCTGCAGGGTATTCGCGATGCGGCGCCACAGGCGCAGGTGGTGTATGCACGCGGCAGCGATCTGGTGGAAGGACGCGAAGACCCCAATGCTGCCGCGCCGATCGACGCGCGTTATCTGCGTCCAGCCGCCGATGCCAAACAAAACGGATTGACCGGTGAGTACTTCAAGGGACGCAGCTTGACCGGGCAACCGGTGCTCACTCGCATCGACCCGCGTATCGCGTTCCGCTGGGACCGCAATGCGCCGACCGACGACGCGCTGGGCCGTGGCGAACTGCAGCCCGGGCAGGCCTTGGATAAAGATAATTTCAGCGTGCGTTGGCACGGCCAGCTGTTGCCGCCGGTCACCGGCGATTACGAACTGCAGATCGCTGCCGATGATGGCGTGCGGCTATCGCTGGATGGCAAGTTGCTGATCGACCAGTGGAGCGATGCACCGCGCATGCGCAGCGGCAACGCCAGCGTGCACCTGGAAGCCGGCAAGGCCTACGACCTGCGCGTGGAGTATTACGAAGCCACCCGCGATGCCGGGGTGCGTCTGGCCTGGCGCATGCCCGGCGCCAAACCACCATTGCAGGAAGCCGTGGACGCCGCGCGTAACGCGGAGGTGGTGGTGTTCGTCGGCGGGCTCACTGGCGATGTCGAAGGCGAAGAGATGGACGTCAACTACCCCGGCTTTGCCGGTGGCGACCGCACCGACACCCGCCTGCCCAAACCGCAGCGTGACTTACTGCAGGCATTGCAGGCCACCGGCACCCCGGTGGTGATGGTGCTGACCACCGGCTCGGCACTGGCCATCGATTGGGCGCAGCAACACATTCCCGCAATTCTGCTGGCCTGGTATCCCGGCCAACGCGGCGGCAGCGCGGTGGGCGATGTGTTGTTTGGTCAAGCCAATCCCGGCGGTCGCCTGCCGATCACGTTCTACAAGGAAAACGAGCGCTTGCCGGCCTTCGATGATTACGCCATGCGCGGCCGCACCTATCGCTATTTCAACGGCACACCGCTGTACCCGTTCGGCCATGGCCTGTCGTACACGCAATTTGCGTATTCGAACCTGCGCCTGGATCGCAACACCGTCGCAGCCGATGGCACGCTACGCGCCAGCATGACCCTGAAAAACACCGGTCAACGTGCGGGTGACGAAGTGGTGCAGCTCTACCTGCACCCACTCGCACCGCAACGCGAACGTGCCGGCAAGGAGCTGCGCGGCTTCCAGCGCATCACCCTGCAACCGGGCGAACACCG
This sequence comes from Xanthomonas sp. WHRI 8932A, assembly GCF_035012785.1. Taxonomy (NCBI): domain Bacteria; kingdom Pseudomonadati; phylum Pseudomonadota; class Gammaproteobacteria; order Lysobacterales; family Lysobacteraceae; genus Xanthomonas; species Xanthomonas sp. WHRI 8932A. The sequence continues at coordinate 68,552 of NZ_JAYGQQ010000015.1, read as the reverse complement.
CGAGGTGAGCTTCACCATCACCCCACAGACCGACCTGCGTATCTACGACGAGCAGCGCAAGTCGTACGCCGTGGATCCGGGCACGTATGAAGTGCAGATTGGTGCCTCCAGCAGCGACATCCGCGCCAAAAAAGCCTTCACCATCGACAAAAAGTAATGCATTCGCCCCTCTCCCACCGGGAGAGGGGTTGGGGTGAGGGTACGGCCCCAAGCACCCTCTCCAGGCAACACGTCTCGCAGAAACCCATATGCCAACGCCACGCTTGTCACGCAGCACACTCGCCGCGCTACCGCACACTGTCATCACCCCTGGCTACGACACTGCAGCCACCACCATCGGTATCGTGCATCTGGGCGCCGGCGCATTTTTTCGCGCGCATCAGGCGGTCTACATCGATGACCTGCTTGCCACCGACCCAAGTTGGGCCATCAGCGCCGTCTCGTTGCACAGCCCGCAGGTGCGCGACGCTTTGCGTCCGCAGGATGGTCTCTACACACTCGCCCTGCTCGACGAGACGCCGCAGCTGCGCGTCATCGGCTCCATTCGCGAAGTGTTGTGCGCTGCGGACGAACACGCCGCCGTGCTCGCACGCCTCGCCGACCCAGCGGTGCGCCTGGTCACGCTCACCATCACCGAAAAAGGCTACTGCCTGGCGGGCGACACGCTGGATCTGAGCCACCCCGACATCGTGCACGACATCGCCAGCCCTGCCACACCCCGCAGCGCCATCGGCTATCTGGTGGCCGGCCTGCAACAGCGCATGCAGCGCGGCATCGCACCGTTCACCGCACTGAGTTGCGACAACCTGGCCGACAACGGCAGCCTGCTGCGTCGCGCGGTGGTGACGCTTGCAGGCCAGCACGATCCCGCGCTTGCAGCCTGGATCGACCAGCACGTCAGCTTTCCGCGTTCGATGGTCGACAGCATCACCCCTGCCACCGACGATGCGGTGCGCCAGCAGGTGCAGGCGCAGCTCGGTCAGTCCGACGCATGGCCTATCCAGCGCGAGCGTTACACCCAGTGGGTTGTCGAAGATCGCTTCTGCAATGGTCGTCCTGCGCTGGAGCGCGTCGGTGTCGTACTGAGCGACGACATCGCCGGTTACGCGCGCGCCAAGCTGCGCCTGCTCAATGCACCTCACTCCGCACTGGCCTACCTGGGCAGTCTGCTGGGGCGAGACACCGTGGCCGACGCCATGCGTCAGCCGCCACTGGCAGCTTTTGTCGAAGCACTGATGCGCGAGGACATCGCCCCCACCCTGCAGCCCATGTCGGGCTTCGACGCGCAGCGCTACAGCGATGCCATCCTTGCGCGGTTCCGCAATCCCGCCATCCGCCATCTATTGGCACAGATCGCCTGGGACGGCTCGCAAAAACTTCCCGTGCGGCTGCTCTCCACGATCGGCGACGCGCTCGCTGCAGGCCAACCGATCGATCGCCTCTGCCTGCCGCTGGCCGCGTGGCTGCAGTTCGTTCGCAGGCAGACGCACAATGGCACTGCGCTGATCGACCCCTTGAGCGAGGCGCTCAGCGCGCTGGGACGAGAAGCAACCGGCGATGCCGGCCACGATATCGCCTTGTTTCTCAAGCTGGATGTCGTGTTCGCAGTCTTGTCTGCAGATGTGCGGTTTTCTGCAGCGCTGACTACCGCATATGCAGCGCTGGGTGCCGCGACACCGCACGACGTGGAGAAAGCGCTTGTCGCAATGCGTGTTATCTAGCGGAGAGTTAGGCGCGATTTCGGCGACGATGTCTCGGCCACCTGTTTGAACGCGGTGCAATGCCCAATGCGCCACCGCCTGACGCGATGGCAGATCAGCGGGCATACAATCTAACGCGGCACCAGCGTCAGCATTGCAGTCGAGCGCTGTCGACGGGAGTCGAATCCGATGCTCCAGCGTCGTCAATCCCTGCCCGGTCACCCGGCTGCAATGACCTGACCAATCCGCAGCAGATTGCCGCTCTCATCCACAATCGCAAACTCGCGCATGCCCCAGGGCTTGTCGCCCACCGGGTCGATCCGCGGAATACCGCGCTGCGGAAGTGCCGCCGACTGCATCGCTGCGTAGATCTCATCCACATCACCCACCCGCAGATAGCAGCCCGCATAACAGGCGGCCGGGTCGAGATCCGGATGCGCAAAGAAATGCAGCTCCACAGCGCCACGCCGCATGATCGCGTATCCCGCATCATGCGGATGCGCATCGCCCTCAAAGCCGAGCCGCCGATAGAACGTCAGCGTCTGCGCAATCGAGCGGCTGGGCAGGATTGGGATGGTTTGGTCAACTACGTTGCTCTGGGTGCTCATCGTGGACTCCTGCCTGCAGATGATCGGCGTTCAAACGCCAGTGGTTGCTTTAACCTACTGCGACCTGACGCCTGGATTCTGAAAGATGTATCAGTACCAGCGCAAGCAGCGCCAGGAAGCTCAACTCCCACACATAGAACGCCACACCGACGTGATCGATCAGCACCTCGTGCCCGGCTTCGTTCTTTGCAAACTTCGTGGCACGAAAGGTGTCCAGCCCGATGAGGCAAGCCGACAGCATCAAGGCCGACGCCATCCGGTACATCTTGAGGAAATAGCAGGGCCAGGCGATGAAAAACAGCGGATTGCTCATCCAGGCAACGCATTGACCGTCGAAGACCTGCATCCAGCCGAACAGCAGGATGACCAGACCGCCGATGTCATCTCCTCCTCCATGCAGCACGGGAAGGCATAGCGCGACAAGGTAGAGAAGCGCTGACGACACGAGGAGGAATAGCTTCACACACGTCCCTATCTTGAAATGATGCACAGCGGCTGTGTTGTGCGGCAGCATCTGCGCTGGAAGATTGGCCTGCACTATATCAAGGCAGGTGATCTTGGATTTCGGACCGACACGTCCGCGATGAATCTGAGGCACGCCAGGCGAGACGCATCACGTATGGGTTTCGGCGCTGCGTGTCGCTGTGACATGCTCGACCTCCGTGTTCACGACGACATGCGTTACCACCATCGACATGGCAATGAAAAAAAAGCAGGATCTGCCGGAGAAGGTTTGCCTGCAATGCGGGCGGCCATTCCGTTGGCGCAAGAAGTGGGAGAAGGTCTGGGACGAGGTGAAATACTGCTCGGACCGATGCCGCGGCGATAGCAAGCGGCACCGATCCGTGCCCTAGCGCGGCTGGCAGGCCGCGTGCGCTGTCGGCGAACAGGCAGGGTCGGTGCTCGGATCGGTATGCCGCATACGGCCGCTGAAGGTGCGCCGCGCCGAGCCCGCCATTAATGCCCAGGTGACGATTGCTGGCAACGCTTGCCGGCCGCCTGGCTTGATAAGGCCGCAACGCTACTCCGCTGCGGCCACGCTTCTGACGCTGACGCAGCGTGACCCGATGGCGGATATCCGCTGGCTTTGGCTATTTCTTTGCCACCGCTTTCTTCGTGGTGCCCGACTTAGTCGCACGCTTGGTGCTGCTGCGCTTGCTGGCCACTGCCATATTGTCGACCAGGTTCGGATACGGCCGGCCGGCTGCCTTGGCGCGCTTTTTGGCTTTGGCTTTCTGGGTAGAGGACAGCGACGTTGAGGCCGACTTTTTGACCGGATTGGGCTTGGTCCAAGGCGCGGCCTTTTTCGTGCCGCTCGTCTTTGCACTACGCGCAGTACCACGTTTCTTTGCAACGCGGTTGCGAGTGTCAGCCTTTTTAGTCGCCACCTTCTTGGCTGCTGTCTTCTTGCTGGCTGTCTTCTTGCTGGCTGTCTTCTTGCTGGCTGTGTTCTCGCTTGATTTCCTTGCAACCTTCTTCACGACAGAACCCGCGTCGCTCTTTTTGCCAGCTACTTTCTTACTTGCCGTCGTTTTAGTGGCGGCCTTCTTCGCTACGGCCTTCTTGCCGGTCTTTTTAGGTGCGCCTTTCTTGGCTGCGCTTGTCTTGGTCGCTGCCTTCTTGCCTGCGGCAGCGGTACCGCTGGTTCTCCGCTTCGATGGGGTGGCCGTCTTGGTGGTGGCTTGCGCGTCCAGCTGTCGCAACACCCGCTCTGCCCAGCGTTGCCCGGCATCGCCGCCCCACAGCAGCCAGGCGATGTAGCCGGCCGAAGGTGCCTTGGCATCTGCCCAGCCCTTGCCCTGCTTGTCCACGCTGTGACGTGCGAAGTAAGAATGCATGCGCCGTATCGTCTGTGCAGATAGCGACTGTTGCGCGGACAGATCGCGTGCCCGCGCCACACCAATCGCGGTGCCGCCACGCCCATGCTGCTCACGTAGCTTCAGGCCGCGTGCGGCCGCCTGCGCGACATTCTTTGGCGGTGAGAGATCAACCGTGTGCGTCGTAGCGGTGCGCGCCATGCGAAGAGTCCTGACAGGAAGCGTGACCGGTAGTGTTCGCATCTGCGATGCAGCCTACGTGAAGACGTGTAGCGGTCGATTATCGTTGACCTGTCTGTGCTACATGCGCTGCAGCGACTGCCCGCGCAACGCCAATCAATTAATCGTCGAAGAATGACGCGTACTCCCTAGTGCCATGCGTCGGTGCTGCGCGATGACCCAGCAGATCAGCCGAGGATTGCCGCAAGCCTGCGGTGCACCGCGTATGTCGTCGATTGAATGGCAGCCGCCTGAAGCGGCGACGCGAACCCGCGCTGCTGCATGCTCGCGAAAGGTTGACCACGTCGAATTACCCATCGAACCGCGATTGATCATCTATGGATCAGCCTGCTCACAGCGAAGACGTGGCATCGTCGTGTCGATACACTCGATCACACGTTGTCATCGGAGGGAACATGCCTTGAAACTGTCAGCACTCGCCGTCATCACCGCCGTCGCGTTCGCCGCGCCGCTCCTTGCACTGCCGGTCGAGGACGCGTGTGCTGTAGAGCGGGCATCGCACAATCAGATCGGTGCAAGCGAGAGTTGGAAACAGATCCACGCCGATACCACACCGCATGCACGTCACGAAAACAGCATGGTTGCCATCGGCGAGCGGTTGTATCTGATCGGCGGGCGCGACCAGCGGCCCTTGGATATCTTCGACACCCGAACACGTCGCTGGTCGCAAGGCAGTGCGCCACCGCTGATGGTGAGCCACGCGCAAGCAGTGGTGGTGTCGGGCAAGCTGTATTTTGTAGGCGGATTTACCGGCGATTACCCGGAGGAAGCCTCGCTGACCCACCTGCTGATTTACGATCCGCAGACCGACACCTGGCAGGTGGGACCAGAGATTCCCGCACACCGTCGGCGTGGCGCGGCAGGCGCAGTTGCGCATGAGGGCGTGCTGTATTTGGTGGGCGGCAACACGCGCGGGCACATGAGCGGCTATGTGCCGTGGCTGGACGCCTTCGATACCAAGACCCAGCAGTGGACGCAGCTGGCCGACGCGCCGCACGCACGCGACCATTTTCATGCGGCAGTGATCGACGGCAAGCTGTATGCCGCCGGTGGGCGCAGGTCTGCGCATGAAAGCGGCAACACCCTGGCGCAGACGATTCCGGAAGTGGACATCTACGATATTCAACGCGGCACATGGTCAGTCGCGCCGGCGGCCTTACCGACACAGCGTGCGGGCACCGCCGCCATCGTGCGCAATGGCCAGCTGCTGATCATCGGTGGCGAGAGTATGCGTCAGGTCAAAGCGCACGACGAGGTAGAAGCCTACGACCCGGCTAAATCTACTTGGACAGCGCTGGCCGCACTTCCGCAAGGGCGTCACGGCACCCAGGCCGCAGCAGTCGGCGACGATCTCTACATCGTTGCGGGCAGCGGCAACCGGGGTGGTGGGCCGGAGTTGGATGATGTGTTGATGTTGGGTGACGCAGAAGCCATGCGCTAAGCAGCGTGGGCGACAGCCGAGTCGAATCGCAGGAGTGGCTTGAAGGGAAAGCGACTTGTCATGCAGGGCTATGGGTAACGCGCCATCGCGGCCAGGGCCGCTCCTACAAGAGCGGCGACTGGATGGGCCAAGGTTTGGTCGCCCGATAGGTGCTACCGCACAAACTGCAACCCCAGCGCCTTGACCCGCACGCGTGCCAGCATCGCGTGCGAGGTCATGTAGAGCATGTGACCGTCGTTGCCGAAGGCGCAGTTGGAGATGGCTTCGCCGGTTTCGATGCGGCCCAGGCGTTGGCCGGCCGGGTTGAAGACGATGACGCCGCCGGGGCCGGTGGCAAACAGGTGACCGTCGGCGGACACCGCCATGCCGTCCGGCAGTCCTGGCGAGTCCTTGCCCACCAGATCCGAGGCGTCGGCGAACACACGCTTGCTGGTGACCGCGCCACGCGCGTCGAGCGCGTACGCCATCCAGATCGGCCGTTCCGGATCGGAATTGGACACGTACAAGGTGCGCGCATCGGGCGAGAGCGCAATGCCGTTGGGAAAGCTCAGGCTGTCGTCCAGCAGATGTACGCTGCCATCGGTGTCCAGCCGATAGACGCCGTTGAAACGCAGCTCCTTGACCGGCGAGTCGTTCAGATCCTTCAAGCCGTACGGTGGGTCGGTGAAGAACACCACGCCGTCAGTGCGACGGACCACATCATTCGGGCTATTGAAACGTTTGCCTTCGAAGCTGGTAGCCAGCGGTGTTTTCTTGCGTGTGGCCGGGTCGAGCCTGGCGACGATGCGGGTACCGGAGTCGGCCAGCAACACGGTGCCATCGGGCTCGGCATACAGTCCGTTGGCACCGGCCTCGCGCAGCGTGGCCTGCTCCGGGCCCACATAGCCCGAGGGCGACAGCAACACCGACAGGCCGGCCTCTTCGGACCAGCGATACAGCTTGTTTTCCGGCACATCGGTAAACAACAGATAGCCGCCATTGCGCACCCATGCCGGGCCTTCGGACCAGGTGAAGCCTTCGGTGAGCTTCTCGATCCGCGCGTCTGCGGCAACCACCTCGCCGAAGCGGCGATCGAACGTTTCCACATGCCCGATGGCTGGGAAGCGCGGCGGCGGCGGATCCTTCTTGGTGCAGGCAGCGACAATCGCCAACAACGGAACGGCCAACAACAGATAGGACGGCAAGCGCATCGGGAAGTCCGGAAATCCAGGTGAGTGCATCATGCCATCATGCGGCGGCAGGGTCCCCGTGCATGTTGGCGAACGCGACTATCGACCAGCACTCGCAGGCACCGCCAACACCGCATCCAGCGCCGGTTTTGGCTGGTGATTGCGGTCGAATAGCAGCGGGTAATTGGTGCGGCCTGGCACCGGATAATCGTTCTTCCACGACATGCCGTCGCTGACGCCCCACACGCTCACGCGCGCAAGCTTGTCGCGCTTGCGCCAGAACAGTGCGAACAGCTCCGCGTAGCGATCGCGCAATTGCGCTTGCACAGCAGGCGGCAGCCCATCGCGGTAGGGGTCCAGAAAGCGCTTGAATTCTGGCAGTTGGAACTGTTTGTGTGCCATCCCGGTGCCGATAACCTGGCCTTCCTTGGTGAGCGGCAGCACGTCCACATCGAGCTCGGTGATCATGACCTTGATGCCGAGCGCGGCGTAGGCGTCGATGGCGTCTTCGATATCGCGCAGGCTGGGATAGTCGAGCCCCCAGTGGCCTTGCATGCCGACACCGTCGATACGGATACCGGATTGTTGCAGCATCTTGACCATGCGCACGATGCCGTCGCGCTTGGCCGGCCGCCATGCGTTGAAGTCGTTGTAGTAGAGCTCCGCGTCCGGCGCATAGCGCTGCGCAAAGGTAAACGCATTGCGCACCACGGTGTCGCCATTGCCCACGCGTTGCACCCAGTTGGTGGAACGGTAACTGCCATCTTCGTCGATGATCTCGTTGACCACATCCCAGGCCTGCACCTTGCCGACGTAGCGCCCGGCCACGCCTGCGATGTGCGCGCGCATGCGCTCGATCTGCGCGGCCGAGCTATTGGGCTTGCCCTGGGCATCCACAAAGAACCAGTCCGGGGTCTGGTTGTGCCAGACCAGCGTATGCCCCACCACAAACAGGTGATTGCGTTGCGCGTAGTCCGCGAACGCATCTGCAGCACGAAAGTCGAAGACGCCCGGGCGCGGCGCAACGACCTCGGCCTTCATCACGTTCTCCGGGGTGACCGCGTTGAAGTGGCAGGCCACCAATGCGGCGGCCGCGGCGTCCTTGCCGGAGACGATGTCGGCATTGACCGCAGTGCCGAGCAAGAACCCGTCGGCATACGCGTGCTTGAGCGATGTGGCGGCGGTGTCGCAACGCGCGGCTGCGGGCAGGGCGGCGATCGCGCTGATGCCCACCATGGCAATGCGCAACAGGGTTGCAAGAGTGGGCAGGTGCGTGTGCATGGCAGGTTCCAAGGTGAGGTGCTGCAGGCGACAGGTCATGCGCAATCCCATCATTGCGCCACGATCTGCGCCTGCGCGGCGTCCAGGCTGTCCGATTCGACATGCAGCGTGATGGTGCCGCGTGCGCCGGCCTTCGCCCGCACGATCGCCAGGCACAGTCCGTTGAAGGCGTTGCGTTGCGGCGAAGCGAACGACTCCAGATTGGTGGGGTCGCCGTTGTCGGTGGCGACCAGTTCGCCCGGGCCATCGATCCGAAACCGCAGGCGGTCGCCGGCGGTGGGCGCAGGACGTCCGTCGCGATCCAGCAATTGCACGGTGACGAAGCTCAGATCCCGGCCGTCGCCGTCGATGCGGCTGCGGTCGGGCGTGACTTGCAGGCGCGCCGCGCGGCCGGCGGTCTGCACGCGGTCGCTGGCCCACGGCTTGCCGTCCTTGTAGGCCTGCACACGCAGCTCGCCGGGCTGGTACACCACCTCGTCCCAGCGCAGCCGGTAGTGCAGCGCGCGCTTGCGCTTGCGCCCCTGCGAGACACCATTGACGAACAGCTCGGCCTCATCGCCGGAGGTAAACACATGCACCGGCGTCACCTGGCCCTCGCGGCCGGGCCAGCTCCAGTGCGGCAGCAGATGCGCCATGGGCAGCTGCGGGCGCCAGCGCGCCTGATACAACCAGTAGCGATCCTTGGGAAACCCCGCCAGATCGAAGATGCCCGAATACGCACTGCGCGAGCTGTAATACGGCGTGGGCTCGCCCAGATAGTCGAAGCCGGTCCAGACGAATTCGCCGACGACATACGGGTGCCGGTCCAGCGCCGCAAACACCTTGTCGGCACTGGAGCCGAAGTCCACCGCATGCAGTTCGTAGGCGCTGACCTGATGCGCCACCGAGTCGCCGCCGCGCCCGTCGCGCACCGGCGCGCTGATGTCCGGGCTCACCGGAAACAGATACACGCCGCGGCTGCTCAGGGCCGATGCGGTTTCGCTGCTGACAATGGCCTTGTGCGGAAATGCGGAATGAAATGCCGGGTATTGCGGCGGTTTGCGGATGCGCTCGGTGCCTGCAAACTCCGGCGCATCGCGGATGCCCTCGCCCTGGTAGTTGAGGCTGATGACATCCAGCGCGGCCGGCAATGGCATGTCCGGCGAAGCGTAGTTCATCGCGACCGTGGCCGGCCGCGACGGATCTTCGTCATGCACGATGGCGTGCAGCGTGCGCGCGATGGCGGCGCCCTGTTGCCCGGTGTATTGCTCGCCGACTTCATTGCCGACACTCCACAGCATCACCGACGGATGGTTGCGGTCGCGTCGCAACATCGCGCGCAGATCCGGCTCATGCCATTGCCCAAATACCAGATGGAAATCCAGCGGCGTCTTCTTCATCTCCCAACTGTCGAACACCTCGTCCACCACCAGCAGGCCCATGCGATCGGTGAGTTCCAGCAGCTCCGGTGCGGGTGGGTTGTGGCTCATGCGGATGGCGTTGGCCCCCATCTGTTGCAGCAACTGCAACTGCCGCTCGGCGGCGCGCACATTGAACGCGGCACCGAGCGCGCCGAGATCGTGATGGTTGTTCACCCCGCGAATCGGCACATGCTCGCCGTTGACCAGCAGCCCCTTGTCCGCATCGAACACGACGCTGCGGATGCCGAACGGGGTTTCGTAGCGATCCACCGCCTGCCCCCGCTGGAGCACCTCGGTCACCGCCACGTAGCGATGCGGTTGCTGGGTCGGCGGTGGGCCCCACAGGCGTGGTGCGTCGATCTGCACGCTGCCCTGCACGCGGGCGCTGCCGCCGGCAGGCACGGCAATCTGCGCTGCGGGAATCTGCGCGACCGCATCGCCACTGCGTTTGCCCGTTGCCGCGTCGAGCACGTAGATGGCGGTGCTGACCTGCGCCTGCGCCGCAGTGCGCGCAGCGTTATCCAGCGTCACGGCCAGCTGGATCTGTGCGGATGCGGCCGACACCTGCGGTGTGGTCAGCTGCGTGCCCCACTGTGCGATATGCAGCGGCGCGGTCTTGGTCAGCCACACATTGCGATACAGCCCGCCACCGGGATACCAGCGCGCCGAGTCGGGTGGATTGTCCAGACGGATCGCCAGCTGATTGCGCGCGCCGGCAATCGCATACGGCGTCAGGTCCACACGCCAGGAGCTGTAGCCGTAAGGCCAGCCGCCGACCAGCCTGCCGTTGAGCCAGACCGTGGCATAGGACATCGCACCATCGAGATCGAGAAACAGCGAGCGGCCGCGATCGCTGGCCGGAATGTCCAGGGTTTTGCGATACCAGCCGATGCCCCAACTCGGCAGACGCCCCATCCCGCCGTACGGACCATCGACCAGAAACGGCCCGGCGATGGCCCAGTCGTGTGGCAGATCCACGGTTTGCCAGCGGCTATCGTCGAACTGCGGCTGCACATACGCGACGTCGTTGCCGGGATTGCCGGGCGGGCGTCGATGCCGTTGCGCCGGGTCGGCGATCAGGGCGTTGGCGGTTGGCAGAATCCACGGCTTGAGCACGTCCTTGGCCGCTGTGCGCAGCTGCTGCGCCTGATCCGGGCGCGCATCGGCCACCTTGCCGTCTTCGCTGCGGATCACCTGCGGGCGCGCGTCGTAATCGAGTACCACCGTATTACCCGGCGGGTCGTCGCGCTGAAAGCGCCATTGCCCGTTGAGCGACACCCGCTCGCGCGGTGCGCTGGTCTGTGCGGTGGCGTCGAGGGTGGGCAGTGCAAGCCCGGCACAGATCATGACGGTGCAGATCATGTTGGTGCAGCTAACGCGCATGGCATTGCTCCACGTTGCAGCGCGTGGCGACTGTACGTTGGTCATGACCTCAGCCCCCCCCCGCATTGCGTATGACGCGACGTTGCACGCCGCTGCTGCGTCGTATCACTGCCGCACACGCAGCGCTGCGGTTGCATCACAGCTTGTAAGCCTGTTTGGGCAGCCGATACGCAAGATCCATCGCCACCTCCACTGCTTCGTCTTCCTCCAAGCGATGCTCGGCGACCAGCTTGGCCAGGAACGCACTGTCTACCCGCCGCGCGACATCGTGGCGGGCCGGGATCGACAGGAATGCACGCGTGTCGTCGTTGAAACCCACCGTGTTGTAGAAGCCCGCGCTGGCCAGGGTCTGCTCGCGGAAGCGCCACATGCCCTCCGGCGCATCATGAAACCACCATGCAGGGCCCAGCAGCAGCGAGGGGTAATGGCCGGCCAAAGGTGCCAGTTCGCGGCTGTAGCTGGTTTCGTCCAGCGTGAACACGATCAGGCGCAGGCGCGGATCATTGCCGTAGCGATCCAGCAATGGCTTGAGCGCATGCACATAGTCGGTGCGCATCGGAATATCGGCGCCCTTGTCGCGCCCGTAGCGCTCAAACAATGGCCGGTTGTGATTGCGGAAGCAGCCCGGATGCAGCTGCATCACCAGGCCATCGTCCAGGCTCATCGCCGCCATTTCGGTCAGCACCTGTGCGCGGAACAACTCGGCCTGTTCCGGCGTTGCAGCGCCACGCACCACGGTGTCGAACAGGCGTTGCGCCTCGCCCGGCGACAGATCGGCGGTGGCGGCACTGGGATGTCCATGATCGGTGGAGGTCGCGCCGTGCGCTGCGAAGAATGCGCGGCGTTGCCGATGCGCGCGCAGATAGCCTGGCCAGGTCAGCACGTCTTCTCCAGTAAGCACACCGAACTGCTGCAGCGCACCGGCAAACTGCTCATGCTCCGGGTCCACCACCGGGTCCGGGCGGTACGCGGTCACCACACGGCCGGCCCAACCGCTGTCGCGAATGGTCGCGTGATGCTGCAGCGTGTCCAGCGGCGATTCGGTGGTGGCGATCACCTCGATGTTGAAACGCTCGAACAGCGCACGCGGACGAAAGCCTGGTGTCTGCAGCGCGGCGGTGATGTGGTCGTAGTAATGATCGGCAGTGCCAGCATCCAGGCGGATGCGCAGATCGAAGACGGTGTGGAAGACATGATTCAGCCACACCGCCGACGGCGTGCCGCGCAGCAACGTGTAGTGCGTAGCAAACACGCGCCATGCCGCGCGCGGGTCCACCGGTGCGCGCGTGCCATCGGCGTGCGGGATACCCAACGCATCCAGATCGATGCCCTGGCTATACAACATGCGGAACACGTAGTGATCGGGCACCAGCAACAGTTCGGTGGCATTGGCGAACGCGGCATTGGTCGCGAACCAGGCCGGGTCGGTATGGCCATGCGGGCTGATGATGGGGAGCGTGGCGATCTGCGCATACAACCGGCGCGCAATCGCCCGCGTGCCGGGGTCGGCTGGCAACAGGCGGTCGTCGTGCCAGGTCAGCGGCAAGGAGGTGGGCATGGGGTCGGGCACCGAACAGTTGAGATGGGTCGTGCAACGCGCGCGTCAGGGCGCAGGCGTGCCGGGATGGGCAGCCACGTAATCGCGTAACCAGGTCATCGCCGGGCGCTCGCTGCCATCGCCACGCACCAGGTAGGCGGCTTCCTTATCGCGCCACAGGCCGGGGCGGAATCCCCACAGCGTGATGCCGCGCACCGCCGGGTGCTCCCAGAAGATCGGAAACACGCGCTGGTAATCGGCCAGCTGCTGCGCATCGCTTGGCCCATCCAGATCGAATTCGGTGATGTAAATCGGCAAGCCGGTGGCGGCCAATGCATCCAGATTGGTGCGATGCACCGACATCGCCACGTTTGGCGTGGTCTCGAATGCATGCTCCTGGATGCCGATGGCATCGACCAACTGTTCGCGCTGCAGCAACCGCACGATCTGCAGATACTTCTGCGTAGCCTGCGCGCTGTTGGTGATGCTGTAGTCGTTGATCATCAGCTTGGTATGCGGAAAGTGCTGGCGCGCGAGCCGAAACGACTGCAGTACCCACTCCCAGCCGCTGGCGCCGTCACCGCCGAGCGCCTGCAGATAATTGCCGCCGCCGGTATCGGCCTTGCTGGGCGGGTCGTTGAGCGGCTCGTTGACCACTTCCAGCAGGTCGATGTCCGGGTAGCGCTGGGCCACGGCCGCAAACCACTGCTCGATCTCGCGGCGCTGCTCGGCCGGGGGCAAGGTCTTGATCCATTCCGGCTGCTGATTGCCCCACACCATCACATGCATCTGGAACGGCATGCCGTTGGCTTTTGCGAACCGGTAAGCGGTATCCAGCGTGCGCCAGTCCATCTGGTCGCGCACTGTCTCCACCGTGCCCCACTTGCCGCCGTTTTCCGGGGTGAGCTTGTTCCAGTACTGCGCAAAGCCCTGCGCCTGTTGCGGGCTGTAGGCGCTACCCAGAAACTTGGACGCGCCCGCTGCCAGCGGCGCGGCTTGCGCCACCGATGCGATGCTTGCTGCCAGCAACAGTGCGATTCTCGCGGTGTGCAGGGACATGGTGATTCCTCAGGAAGATGGAGGCGTTGCGGTGGCCGCAGGCAGCTGCGCCGGCTGCAGCCGCGGTACCAGAGCATGCACGACCGCCAATGCCAGCAGGTAGGCCGAACCGGCCATCAGAAACACCGGCACGTAGCTGCCGGTCGCCTGCAGTAGAAACCCGATGAACGTGGCGATCAACATGCCGCCCACTGCACCGGCAAATCCGCCGATGCCCACCACGGTGGCCACCGCATGCCGCGGAAACATGTCCGAGGGCAGCGTAAACAGATTAGCCGACCAGCCCTGGTGTGCAGCGGTGGCCAGGCCGATCAGACCCACCGCGAGCCACAGATTGTCTGCGCGTGCGGCAAACACGATCGGCACCACCGAGACGGCGCAGATCAGCATCGCGGTCTTGCGCGCACGGTTGACGCTCCAGCCGCGCGCGATGAAGCGCCCGGCAACCCAGCCACCGGCGATGCTGCCGATATCGGCCAGCACGAAGATCACGATCAATGGCGCACCCAGCTGCAGCAGACTCAGGCCGTACTCGGCATGCAGGAATTTAGGCAACCAGAACAGGAAGAACCACCAGATCGGGTCGGTGATGAACTTGCCCAGCACGAACGCCCAGGCCTGGCGATGCCGCAGCACCTGCAGCCACGACAACCGCGCTTGCACCGGCTCATGTGCATCGCTGCGGATGTGCGCAAGTTCTGCGCTCGACAGACCGGGTTGCTGCTCGGGCGCGTGGTAACTGCACCACCACACCACCAGCCAGGTAGCGCTCAAGATGCCGGTAAACAGAAATGCCGCCTGCCAGCCCCAGGCAGTAGCGATCACCGGCACCAGCAAGGGCGCGACGATGGCACCGATGTTGGAGCCGGAATTGAAGATGCCGGTGGCCAGCGCGCGCTCGCGGCGCGGGAACCATTCGGCCACGGTCTTGAGCGCGGCGGGAAAGTTGCCGGACTCGCCCAGCCCCAGGAAAAACCGCGCAATCGCAAAGCCCACCACGCTGGTCGCCAACGCGTGGCCCATCGCCGCCAGACTCCACACCCCGATCGCCAACGCATAGCCAAGCCGCGTCCCGAAGCGGTCGATCACCGCACCGCTGCACAACAGGCCCAGCGCATACGCCGCCTGAAACGCAGTGACGATGTAACCGTACTGGATCTCGTTCCAGCCGATCTGCGTCTGCAAGAACGGCGCAAGCACGCCCAGCACCTGGCGGTCCACGTAGTTGATGGTGGTCGCTGCCAGCAGCAGCGCGCAGACGCGCCAGCGCACCCGGCCCAGGCGCGCTCCGGGGCCGGCAGCATCGGCCGCAGGCGCATCGCTCATGGGCAAGGCTCCTGCACGCGCGCAACCGTGTCGCCTGCGTTGTCGCGATACCTGCTGCGCATCGCGGCAAGCAAGGGCGCAAGCAGCATGTCGCTTGCGCGTTGTCCGATTCGATTCATCGACCACTGCACCTGCACGAAGGTGGCCTTGCGCCACGGGTGATAGCGCTACCATTACCACGCTGCACGCAGGAATCCATCGCGCAGTGCAGCACGCGGCGACCGCCCGTCGGCGTTGCGTGCTCGCGGTGCAGCGTCATGGCAGCGCCGCTTCGCTATGCCCCGGCAACTATGCTGCCCTGCAGCGTGATGTTCTGAATTTGGTAGCGCTAACATCCAGCGCCACTGATCGCCCGTCTCCCCCATCGCATCATCGTCGCGCCGATTCCGGGCAGCGGCACTCCCTACGCAGGGGCGATGCGTGGGACATCTGCTCACCTGTTAGGGAAGGGAATACGGTGAAGAACAGCTACGCACGAACCGCGTTGTCCTGCGCGTTGGGGTCCATCCTGCTGGGCATGACCAGCACTGCCGCCTGGGCACAGTCCACCGACGCCGACAGCGCCGCGCAAACGCCACCGGCCACGGCCGGCAACAATGACGCAGTGACCCAGCTCGACACCGTCACCGTCTCCGGCTACCGACGCAGCATCCAGTTTTCCACCGATGCCAAGCGCGACTCGGTCGGCTTTGCCGACACCGTGTTTGCCGAGGACATCGGCAAATTTCCGGACATGAATATCGCCGAGTCGCTCAACCGCATCCCCGGCGTGCAGCTCTCGCGCGACGTCAATGGCGAAGGCCTCAACATCGCCATCCGCGGCCTGGGCACCAGCTTCACCAAGACCACGCTCAACGGCGCCAGCATCGCCACCGCCTCGATCGGTCTGAATGCGCAGAACCAGAATCGCGAAGTCGATCTGAACCTGTTTCCCACCGAATTCTTCACCCAGCTCACCGTGAGCAAGACGCCCACCGCCAGCATGCTCGAAGGCGGCGTTTCCGGTGTAGTGGACATGCGCAGCGCGCGCCCGTTCGATCGCCCCGGCGTGCACTTCACCTACCAGGCGCAGGCCGACTGGAACAGCACCAGCGAAAAGACCACCCCGCGTGGCGCCTTCATGGGCAGCTGGACCAACGAAGCAGGCACGCTCGGCGCGTTGTTCGGCGTGGCCTCGGTGCGCAGCAAGCTGGGCGTGCGCGGCTTCGAAAGCGTGGGCTGGACCAACCCCGGCCTCACCTACACCCAATGTGGGCTCACCCCGCCTGCAGGCACGCCGGCGACCAATCAACCGGCGGCCTGCAACGTCAACGGCGGCGGCAACTGGCGCATTCCCGACCGCGTGCCGGCCACCGCCGGCAGCGGCTTGACCACCGGCGAAACCATCGACGCGGCATGGCTGCTGGCGCGCAACCCCGGCTTGAGCATCGACCAGATCAGCGATGCATTGATTCCGCGCCTGGGCCGCAGCGTGTACATGAATGGCGATCGCGACCGCGATGCGTCGGTGATGTCGCTGGAATGGCGCCCCTCCGACAGCATGCATTTCTACCTGGACACGCTGTATTCCGAAGCCAAGCGCACCACCGAGCGGATCAGCATGAATCTGATCGGCCGCAACGGCAACATGATCCCGCTGGGCATGCAGCTGGATCAGAACAACGTGGTCACCAGCGCCACCTTTGCCAACGCGCAGTATTTCCTGGAAGCGCGCCCGTACCGCGAAGAGGTCAAGTTCTGGAGCGTCAATCCCGGTGCCGAACTGCTGTTCGGTGCCGAGCAGGACATCAAGCTCAACGTGCAGGCCAACGCCACGCGCAGCTGGCTGGATCGCGAGTCGCCCAGCATCCTGGTCACCTCGCCGTTCACCACCGTCGATTACCGCAACCAAGGCGGCGACCGCCCGTCGATCAGCAGCCCGCTGGATCTCAACGACCCGAACCTGGGCTGGGGCTGGAGCGGCGGACGGGTCAATATCCAGAACGAAAAACGCGTCACCCAGACCCGTGGTGGACGTGCCGATCTGCAGTTCGGCGAAGACAAGCGCAACATCAAGATCGGCGCCGCATACGACCAGGCCGAGCGCACCATTCGCGGCTTCGACAACAGCATTGCCTGGGAGCAGGTGGTGTGTCGCGGCGGTGGCGGCAACGTGTGCAACGGCGGCCCCGGCTCCGCAGTCCCGAATGCGGCCCTGGCCAGTTACTTGCGGCCCGGCCCGGGCGGCTTCATCACCGCCGACTTCAACCGTTTCCTGGGCGACACCAACTATTACGCGCTACGCGATTCCGCCCCGGAAACCAACTCCGCCAACACCGGCGCCTCGGCCGGCGGCATCCGCGAAAAGAACCTGGGTTTCTATATCGAAACCAACGCCGAAACCGAAGTGTGGAACCGCACGCTGCGCTTCAACGCCGGTGTGCGTTACGTCACCACCGACCAGACCATCACCGGCCCGGTCACCATCAACGGCATCCGCCGCGTGCAGGTGCTCGATTCCGATTACGCCGAAACCCTGCCCTCGTTCAACGCGGCCTGGGATGTGGCCGACAACGTGGTGCTGCGCCTGTCCAGCTCGCGCACGCTCACGCGCCCGGACCCGAGCGCGATGTTGCCCAATACCAACTTCAGCGACCCGTCCGCACAGACCGCGACCCAGGGCAATCCGAACCTGGCGCCGTATCTGTCCACCAATGTCGACTTCGGCGGCGAGTGGTACACCGGCGGCGAAGGCTATGTGGGCCTGACGCTGTTCAACAAGCGCATCAGCGGCTTCACCGTCAATGGCGTGCGGCGCATTCCCTTCAACGATCTTGGTGTGCCCTACGAGAGCCTGCTGCCGATCCAGCAAGCCGGCCTGGACCAGCGCGGTGGCCCCAATGCCGCCACGGTGGACGTGCAGACCCAGGTCAACGCCGATGGCGTGCTCAACATCCGCGGCACCGAAGCGATCTGGGTGCAGCCGTTGGACAAGCTGGTCGACGGCATGGGCTTCAGCGTGAACTACACCCATGTCACCCAATCCTCGGAAGGCGAAGGCATCCCGGCAGTGGCCGTCGGTGTGGCGCCCAATCTGTGGAACGGCACCGTGTACTGGGAGAAGAACGCCGCCTCGGTGCGCCTTTCCTACACCTGGAACGACGACATGGTGATCTCCGGCGCCAACCAGAACGGCATCCCGTACGCACGCCTGAATGCCGATGCACGCGGCCAGCTGGATCTGTCGGCCAGCTACGCGCTGGACTGGCTGCCTTCCAAGCCGCAAATCACGCTCAACGTCACCAACATCACCGACGAGCCGCTGCGCACCACCTATGCGTGGCCCAACGCTACCTACGATCTGTACGAGCCCGGGCGCACCGTCATGCTCGGCATCCGCGGCACGTTTTGACAGTGTCCATCGAGACGCGCTCGCCGCTGGCTGCCGGGTGTAGCGGGTATTCGGAGTGCACGCGTGATTCGCGTGCACTCCGTCTGCCGCGCGCCGTCCAACATGCCTGCACGACGGCGCACGAGGTTTTGCCCGACACTTCAGGCACTGCGCCTGCAACCGCGATCCAGAGGGATCGCGGCCAGCGGCGTAGCGCGCGCCGCGGCGTTTTCCGCAGCACTCTTCGAGCCTGCCTCACCTCATGAACGATCGATCACAGCAGCTCTCCGTGCGCGAAAAGATCGGCTACAGCCTGGGCGACCTGGCTGCCAATCTGATCTTCCAGACGCTGGTGACGTTTTTGGCGTTCTTCTACACCGACGTATTCCGCATCCCGGCGAGCGCGGCGGCCACGTTGATCTTCGTGGTCGGCCTGCTGGGCGCGTTCGTGTTTACGCCCATCATCGGCATCCTGGCCGATCGCACCCGCACCCGCTGGGGCAAATTCCGCCCGTGGATCCTGTGGACCGCACTGCCGTTTGGCGCACTGTCGCTGGCAGCTTTCAATACACCTGCGCTGGGCGAGCACGGCAAGATCACCTACGCATTTGCCACCTACGCCTTGCTGATGCTGGTCTACGTGGCCAACAACCTGCCGTATTCGGCGCTGAGCGGCGTGCTCACCGGCAGCATGGAGCAGCGCAACAGCCTGTCGGCGTATCGCTTTCTGGCGGTGACGTTTGCGCAATTCATCATCCAGGTCCTGCTGCTGCCGCTGGTGCTGATCCTGGGCAATGGCGACAAGGCACAAGGCTTTCGCAACACCATGGGGTTGTTCGCCGCGGTCGGCACGCTGTGCTTTCTGATCACCTTTTTCACCACCCGCGAGCGCGTGCTGCCGATCACCGAACAACGCAGTAGCGTGCGACAGGACCTCACCGACCTGGTACGCAACAAACCCTGGCTGGTAATGCTGGCGCTGACTATTCTGGTCTTCATCAATCTCGCCATGAAGGGCGGGATGTACATCTACTACTTCAAGTACACCCTCGACGCGGGCGCGCTGACTCACTTTCTCGATGCCGCCGGATTCAACCGGTTTATTGCCGCAATCAACAGCGTGCTGACCGGCGCCGGCATGAGCGCCTTGCAGTGGCCGCAAGACGCGCCAACCTCAGCGTTCAGTGTGTTCAGTGCCGGCGGCATCCTGGCCATGATCGTCGGCATCGGGTTTTCCAAACGCCTGGCCGACCGCTACGGCAAGCGCAATGTGTTTGGTGGGGCGCTGCTGATTTCCACGCTGTTTCTGCTGGCGTTCTATGTCTATCCGGCGACTGCCATCGGCTGGGTATTCGGCTCCTATGTGCTGCACGGCTTTTTCTATGGCATCACCATCCCGTTGCTGTGGGCGATGATTGCCGACGTGGCCGATTACTCGGAGTGGAAGAACCACCGCCGTGCCACCGCCATCATTTTTTCGGCGATGTTGTGCGGCCTGAAGATCGGCCTGAGCGTCGGCGGTGCACTGGTCGCCGGCCTGCTTGCCATCTATGGCTACGACGCCGCGCTGCCGCAGCAAAGCGGCGCGGTCACCGACGGCATTCGGCTAGCCATCAGCGTGTATGCGTCCATCCCGTTCCTGCTCGGCACCGCACTGCTGGTGTTTTACGAGATCGACAAGCCGCTGGAATCCCGCATCGAACGCGAACTGGGCGTGCGCCGTCAGGCCGCTCCGCTCGCGTCGCCCTAACCCCTTCCTTCCACCTCATGCACAGGTCCGCGCATGTCCGATGAACTGCAAGCCGCCACACTGCAGGCGCTGGCGCGCACCGCCATTTCCGCACCGCTGGTCACCCATCTCTACACCGCCGACCCGTCCGCGCACGTCTTCGACGGCGCGCTGTACATCTATCCCTCGCACGACATCGATGCCGGCGTGGCCTTCAGCGACGACGGCTCGCATTTCGGCATGGAGGATTACCACGTCTTTCGCATGGCGCATCCCAACGCGCCGGTCGAAGACCTGGGCGAAGTGCTGCACGTGCGCGACGTGCCGTGGGCCCAGCGCCAGATGTGGGCACCGGATGCAGCGCAACGCAATGGCAAGACCTATTTGTATTTCCCGGCAAAGCGCGCCGACGGCATCTTCCAGATCGGTGTGGCAGTCGGCGATCAACCCCACGGCCCCTTCATCGCCGAAGCCGAACCGATCGCCGGCACCTACTCAATCGACCCGGCCGTGTTCGCCGACGACGATGGCGCGCATTACCTGTACTTCGGCGGCATCTGGGGTGGTCAGCTGCAGCACTACCGCGACAACGTCTACGCGCAGACCAACCAGGAACCGGTGGGCGATGCGCCCGCACTGGGCCCGCGCGTGGCGCGGCTGCACGAGAGCATGACCGCACTGGCCGAACCCACGCGCGAGATCGTCATCCTCGACGAACACGGCGCCCCGCTACGCGCCGACGACCTCGACCGTCGCTTCTTCGAAGGCCCCTGGCTGCACCGCCACGCCGGTCGTTACTACCTGTCGTATTCCACCGGCGATACGCACCTGATCTGCTACGCCACCAGCGACTCGCCGTATGGCCCATTCCGCTACCAGGGCGTACTGATGCAGCCGGTGATCGGCTGGACCACCCACCACTCCATCTGCGCGTTCGACGGCCATTGGTATTTGTTCTATCACGACGCGGTGGTATCGGGCGGCCAGACCCATCTGCGCAACATCAAGATGGCACCGCTGGAACATCTGGGGGACGGAACGATCGCGACGATTTATCCGTACGGAAAAGATGCTGTCTCGCCTTGGTGAGATGGCGGTGGCGATCAAGTTCGCTGCTGTCTGTCCATCATGGGGTCGCCGGCCGAATGCGCATCAGAGCGGCTGACAGAACGACATCGGCTGATGGCCAGGCAGGCTCAGCCGGTCCTCGGCGCGGCACCAACCACCCGTACACTCCAGTGCTGAGTACGCCGTTCACATCCATCTGATGACTGCTCGTGACGTATCAGTCGCTGTAAGGCAACGCTCATCAAGTCCCCCGCGCCAGTCATTCCCGCGAAAGCAGAAACTCCAGGGCCTCGCAAGCCAGCGATTCACGTCCATGGCCTCACGCTATCGCCTGGATGACAAGACTTATGCAGCGTTGCCCTAAGCTCGCTCCCGACCTCGCACCGGCATAGCACCTGATCGTCACACTCGCGAGCCAGCTGTCGAGCCGATGTGGGAGATCGTGCAAACCTGCCTGCTACCGCCCGTGATCACCGCAGCCATCGCAGCCATCGCATTCTTCAATGCGTCCGAGCCGTCCTTGCAAGGGTAGAGCCCGTCAACCAACGGGAACCCAACGCGCCTTTCGATAGGCAGCGCATTGCACGCTGCATCCACACGCATCGTCGCAACGTATGCCTCTGCACTGAGACTGTTGAGAGAGGTTGCCATGCGCCAGGCGTCGATGCTGTTCTTACTCACCCTTGCGGTCTACGGCAATGCAAGCGGCAGCGAGCCGCGCGCCGCACTGCCCCGCGCAGACAGCGTTGACGTGCCGCGCTTCATGGGCGACTGGTATGTCATCGCACATATTCCAACCCGTCCAGAACGCAAAGCCTACGACGCAGTAGAGAGTTATGCCCTGCGACAGGATGGCCGTATCCAGACCACCTTCACTTTCCGCAAAGGCAGCTTCCAGGCCCCGCTCAAGTCCATGCACCCGATCGGCCAAGTCGCAGAGAATGGCAACGGCGCGCTATGGAGCATGCAATTCCTCTGGCCGTTCAAGGCCGAATATGTCATCGCCTGGCGCGATGCCGACTACACCCAGACCATCGTGGCGCGCAGCAAGCGCGATTACGTCTGGTACATGGCACGGACCCCGCAGGTCTCCGATGCCGATTATCAGCAGGCGCTCGCGCGCATTGCGGCAATGGGCTACGACGTGTCACAGCTGCGCCGCGTCCCGCAATCATCGCGTTGATGTGGCCCAACCTGTTGGAGAGCCCGCACGCCGCGCTCTCCAACGCACCTGCCGCGCACATCAGACGTCTTTGGTGTCTACAGAAAATTCCCATCCATCGTTCAACCCACCCAAGGGCTTGGCTTCTGTCGCCAACTCCTCCTCGAACGCGCAAATCGCCTTGTATGTCGGCACCATGGTCGGATACACCGTGACATCCATCGGAAACGCGGTGTTTTCCGGGTAATGGCAGCAACGTACCTTTTGCTCAAAGCGCAGCAACGTCACCGAAAATTCCAGTGCGGACTCTTTGCTCGGGAACACCACGGAAAACGCGACCTCGCGTGGCTTGGAAAGATCCACGCCCTGCTCCGCAATGTGCCACAAGGTGTCGCCGTTATCGTCTTTGGGATACAGATCCAGATTTCGCTGCATGGTTGATTCGCTGTGTGGCGCCTGGTTGGCCGATACAGAAGCTTAGCGCCTTGGCGGTCAGCGATCTGTATCTTCTAACATCCAGGCGTCCCGCCAAGTCGTGTAGCCGGAGCCTGCCCTGAGAGTTGAGCGTAAGGCAGTCTTGGTCGGGTCTTGCCCACTGCTGAAAAATGCACAGCGTCGCTTTCTGAAGGGGTGAGCTCACCTCCGCTTTCTTGCAACGCGTGCACGTCCCAGCCATGCCACGAGGGACCACTAATAGTCATCTGAGGCGATTCATACCTGGCGCCGGCGGCTCCAGACGGCGCACAGGCCCAGACGATAAAGCATCCTGCGCCGCTACTTTTTTGGAGCCGAGACCTTCAGCTCGTTCTTCAACGCCGCCATGAAATCATCGAGCCGATAGCGCCCGCTTAGATGCTCCTGCACATTCGGAAACTGCGCTGCAACATAACGCATCAAATACGTCACCTTATCGTCGGACTTAGCATGTAGCACAAGGTTGAGCCGCTGAATTTCGGCGCTATTGGGGAAGTCGCGTGCGGCCTGCGCAAGCGCAGCGGAGTACCCGGCGTTTGCCTCGGTCAGGCCTTTCAGATAGCTCAGCGCATAGGCCTCGATCTTCAGTGTCTTCCAGCCGTACAGGTCTATCGGTTGGAGTTGCTTGCTTCGCCCTGTCGCGCTGTACAGAAACGCCAGCAGATCCAGCGTCGAACGATCGGAGGGCATCCGCTTGTAGCGCTGCTCCAGCGCCGCGCCGTAACGCTGGAAGATCTCGTCCGCCGTCGCCATCTTTCGTTTCTGCAACTGACTGATCAACGTATAGCTCGCTATCGGATCTTCCGGCAACCGGGCACCCTCTCCCCAATAACCCGCCGAGGCGATAAGGCGTCTGAATTTATCGTCATCGAGGTCCACCGCGTCGATACACAGCCCCGCAACTTTCTGAATCTTCTTGTCGTTCCTGCACAATGACCTGACAAGTGCAATGTCATACGCAAGGTACTCGGGCTGCTTTTTCGCATTCCACCAGTCGATTTCCCAATTCTTGTCGAGTTTGATCAACGTACAAACGTCACCTGCTGCCCCTGCACGGATGGACGTGATCAAGCGCTCTCTTTCGGCGTCCGGATCTGTCGTCGAGAAGATGTCATACATCGATTTCTCGATCGCCGTGTGTTTCTCCTTGAAGTCCACATGTGTCCAGGCGGCGACAGCTCCGCGTGCATCCTCAAGCACGAGGCGGCAGTGCGTGATGTAGGCCCACAGGCGATCCGGCACTTGCGACCTTGGCAGCAGTTTCGCGGCTTTTTCGTACAGAGGCAGCGCGATATCACAGCGTCCCGCGCGGTGTTCGCGCATACCTCGCTCGAATATGATGAATGGATTGCCAGGAAGCTTTTCGTCAGCGAGCTTCATGTAGGCGTCACTGGCAGCGACATCGGCTCGGTAGAGGATATTGGACAGGACAAACGCGTCATACGCGCTTTTGCTTGTCTCCGGCACCAGTCGCTTCAACCTTGCATTGACCTCGCTCTTCCTACCTTCATCGATAAGGCGCTCTGACTCGGCAGAGTTGGCCAGACGCTCGTATACCGGCGACACTTTCCCGACTTCGGACATGAAGGTGGACGAGCTCGAGGCCTGCACCGCCGGCAGCCAAGTTGCCATAACGAAGACGACCACCGCCACGCACCGCAGTTTCACGGAGCCCCCTCGGTGAATGCTTGACCCGCTATGCATGCTGCGCCTCGACGACGACTGCGGTGCCATAGCACAGGACTTCGGTCAGGCCGGCCATCAACTCGGTAGCGTCGTAGCGCACCGCAATGACGGCGTTGGCGCCAAGTTGCCTGGCATGCTGCACCATGTCGCGATAGGTCTCCGAGCGTGCCTGTTCGCACAGTTCGGTGTAGATGGTGATGTTGCCGCCGAACAAGCTCTGCAGACTGCCGAAGAAGTTGCCGACGATTGAGCGCGACCTCACGGTGATACCGCGCACCAAGCCCAGGTTGCGGATGATTCGATGTCCAGGAAGCTCCAGCGCTGTGGTTACCATAGTGTCGTTGAGCGAGTAAATCGCTGAGTGGATCGGCGAAGAGTCGTATGGATTTGTCATTAACTTGTTCTCTTCTCATGAGGGCGAAATCCACCGATCGTCTTATATCGGAGGATAGATAAACGACTGCAGCCGGAAGATGCCTGTTGCTTACTAGGAGAACTCAAACATCGTGATATCCAACCCAAGCGCTTTGCTTACAACGCCAGGCCCTTCTCAAAGGCAACGCTGGCAGATCAGAACCATGCCCGGATACACGATGACATCCGCAAGCAAGTCTTTGGTCTGTTCGCAATACCGACAACATGCCTTCTGTTCGCAACTCAGCATGATCAAGCCCAATTCCATCGCCAATTCCTTGCTAGGAAGCACAACTAGAAAACGATCTCTCTGGACTCGGCGAGATCCACTCATCACTCAGCAATGTTACAGAAGATGTTTCCGCTATCTTTGTTGAGATAGAAAGCTGAGAAAAATTGCGGTCATTAACTGCAAAACAAGATGCGCGCTTTGTTGGGGCGCACCGTGCGATGCTGACAGCCATCAACAGATCAGCCCACCTAATTCAACGACATCGTCGGGTTCCAATGGGAAGTCGAGATCCTGCTTGACGCATATTTCGCTATTTTTACGAAAGATATGAATGTCGACAATCCGATTTGCGCTGTCATCGAGGTCAATCAGGTGGAAGTACTTTCCGACATTCTCAGGATTTCCTTCGAATGGCTCAGCCAGCGGTTCTATCTTGGTGTTGAAATGCGCCTCATATTCCAAAATCGCTTCGCCGAGTGAGCGGGCTGTAGAGCGCAAGGCCAGATCCAGATGTGGACACAAGCTCCCTGTGTAGGTGAAACGCGAGTTTTTTGGGCCACAGAGAAACGGCATGGGCGTCTGCTTGAATGGTGTCCCGCACGCTGGTCGAAGCGCGGTGCGCTCTCTGTGATCTGCAGAGGTGCCGCGATGACGAACCAGCTAAGTGGCGACCGCGCACGGAACACGGCCGCCATGTGAAATCAAGGCACCCAGACCAGATTCATCAACTGCGGGTCGGCGGTCACCTTGACCAGCTTGCCGCTGGGGCCGAACTGAACCTGGTACTCGGCGAAGCTGTCGCGCCAGTAGCGCCACAACGAGGCTTCCAGATTCGGGTTCTCGCTGCTGATCGGGTAGCCGACCGCCATGAGCACCTGTTCGCGGGTCATGCCGCCGGTGAGCTTGCCGTCCACGATGGCCTGGCGGATCTTCGGCGGGAAGGTGGCGAGCTTGAGCTTGGGATCGGCGGTGACGATGTAGCGGGCGGCGAAGGCGGTGTTGTCCAGGTCGCGGCTGTAATCGTTGCCGATGGACTGCTTTTCGCCGGCGATCTTGAGGTTGACGCGGTTACGGCCAAAGCCGGTGACGCTGACCGGGGTGCCGACGGGGAGCACGCGCTTGCCGTCTTCGGCGTAGTTGCTGTCGCTGATCCAACTGCCGTCGGTGCGCAGGTTGCAGCACAGAAAGCCGTCGTACTTGGCCACATCGGCGGCCGAGGCCAGGTTGGCGGCGGTGAGCAGGCTCAGGGCCAGCAGGGAAGAACGCAAACGCATCGTAAAGACTCCTTTCTCGACGGCCGTGGCCGCGCGGCAATGATGGGGTGAGGCGCGCCGCCGTTATCCCCAACGACGCACACGCATTGTCGCAGCCTGCGGCCACTTGGCAAGCGCGGGTGACGCGGGTCGCCCGGGGTTGTGTATGCTCGGGGCGTGGAAACCCTCTCACCCGCCGAGATCGTCGAACAGATCGCCGAGTTGCGACGCACGCACCGTGCGTTGGACGACGAAATCCAGCGCATGCCCGCGAACCTGGAAGACGAGCTGCAGATGAAGCGCCTGAAGAAGCGCAAATTGCAGATCAAGGACTGCATTATTCGGCTGGAAATGGAGCTGGTGCCCGACGAGCCCGCTTGAGGCGTTGGGGGCTTTGCCCGGACCTGGACCTTCGTTGCGAGGGCAGGTGCGCTTGGACCCGCGCTTCGGTGTCAGGTGTCCGGCGATCCTTTACAGGCGCTGGTCTGGCGTGACCTAGGCTGATCGACTTTGTAGCAGTGGTGAAGCAGCACGCGGAGTGGACGCACCGTGCCTCGCAAGCCGTCCCCTCACCCCCAACCCCTCTCCCGCAGGCGGGAGAGGGGCTTCAGAGCAGCGATCGGCGGACTGCCTTCTCCCGCCTGCGGGAGAAGGTGCCCCGCAGGGGCGGATGAGGGGACGGGCGCGATTCGAATCGGTTTACAGGTTTGAATTTGTCTACGGACATGGGGCCCGATTTCGGTCCTTCTGCTGCACCTTCTGCTGCCCGGCGCTGCTCCTGCCCTGTTCCGGATTTGAGTGCAGATGCAGTTGGGTGTGGATTCGGATTGGAGTACAAAAGCGAGTGCGGCGTCGGTCGTGGTCGCCACAGATTCCTACCCTGGCCGCGTTGTTCCACTCTGGCCGCAGTTGCTCTACTTCGGCCGCACACGGACTGCTCCGATCACGACCAGCCCCGAACCTCCTGACACTCTTTTTGCTAAGCCACGCGCCTGTCAGCCAGCACGCAACAGGATCTTGCCGCGCCGGCCTGGCTCGTCACTTGCCGCCGCCGCCTTGGCCGCATCTTTCAGGTCGAACACCGCTTCCACCGGCAAGACCAGGCTGCCATCGACGGCGGCCTTCAACAGCTCGCCGATCATGCGGCGCTTGTCCTCTGATTTTGTGGCCTGCATCACCTTACTGCCCCAGAAGCCGCGCACGGTCGCCTGCTTGAAAATCACATCGCCGCTGGAGATCTGCAGCGGCTCGCCGGTCATCGACCCGAACGACACCAGCTCGCCGCCTTCGGCCAGCAGCCCCATCAAGTCGCCGGCAGCACTGCCGGCGACCGAATCGACGGCGCGGATGATCGGCGCATCGCCGGCCAGCGCGCGCACGGTGTCCTGCCAGCCGTCCTGCGCGGTGGAAACAGCATTGCCGATGCCCAGCGCCTTGAGTTCGTCCACGCCCGCATCGCGGCGGACCAGGTTGATCACGTTGATGCCGCGTGCGGCGGCAAGCATGGCCACGGTCTTGCCGACGGCGCCATTGGCGGTGTTCTGCACGATCCAGTCGCCTTTTTCCACGCGCAGGAATTCGATCAGCATCAGGGCGCTCAGGGGCATGGCGATCAACTGGCAACCGCGGTCGTCGTCCAGTGCGTCGGGCAGCGGGACCACGCCGGCTGCATCGGCCAGGAAATACTCGGCCCAGCTTTCGTGGACGCCGGCCGCGACCACGCGCTGCCCGGTCTGCAGGCCTTCCACGCCCTCGCCCAGGGCGTCAATGACGCCGGCCCCTTCGCTGCCACCGATCGCCGGCAGTTCCGGCTTGTAGCCGTAGTTGCCGCGCACGGTCCACAGGTCGTGGTTGTGGATGGGTGAGCGGCGCATGGCGATGCGCACCTGCCCCTTACCGGGCTGCGGCACGGGCCGCTCGCCGAGTTCAAGCACCTTGGCGGGATCGCCGAATTGGGTATGGATGGCTGCGCGCATGGAATCTCCTGCCAAGCGCATCCGCATTGCGATGCGCTCGATCACTGTAAAAGGTGGTTCGATGCTATCGACATGCGCGCAAGCGGCTGATGAAACGAACGCAACTGTTGTGTGAAATCGTGGGGTGCTGCGGATCTATGTCTGGTGAGGGGCGATGTGCTGCATGGCTGCATGGTTACCTGTAGCCGTACCCTCATCCGGCGCTACGCGCCACCTTCTCCCGGTGGGAGAAGGAGTCATCGGGTCGTGGGATAGGGAGCGAATCGATGTGTGGTGAGGGGTGATGTGCTGCATGGCTGCACGGTTGCCTGCAGCCGTACTCTCATCCGGCGCTATGCGCCACCTTCTCCCGGTGGGAGAAGGAATCATCGGGTCGTTGGATAGGGTGCGAATCGATGTGTAGTGAGGATCGATGCGCTGCATGGCTGCATGGTTGCCTGCAGCCGCACCCTCATCCGGCGCTGTGCGCCACCTTCTCCCGGTGGGAGAAGGAGTCACCGGGTCGTTGCTGCAGGTGGGGTGCCTTGATGCCGCGCTGGTGTTTTGTCTATGCCGCGCGCGTGTCGTGTCTCTGCCGCGCTGTCCCGCTTCAGCGGCAACACCGCGTTCGATTTGCGGCGGCCGCACTGCGGCGCGCGATGTCGCACCATTTCCAACTCGACCGAACGGGAACAGTGCGTCATCGCCAAGCATTGCCGCGCGCTTTGCCACGCGCGCGGCTCTTACCGCCAAGACCGCCGCCTCACTCCGGCGGCAACACCACATCCGGTTTCACCGCTTCCGGGCTGACCCGCTCGATGGTGTGGCGCAGTTCGCGGCCGAGGATGAACTTGGCATCCTTGGCCCATGCATCCAGCCGCTCATCGAACAGCAACTTGCTGTTCTCGTCCGGCCAGACCAGGCGCAGTTCGCGCAGTTTCTGGATGAAGCTGCGGAACAGGGTCTTGTCGAAGAACTCCGGCGCGGCAGGTGCATACAACAGGCTCAAACGCTGCGCCGCCTGTTGGCACAGGCTTTCCAGTTCGCCAGCGCCGAGCACGCCGGGGCCGTTCTTCACCAGCACCGAAATGGCGATGTAATAGCGCTCGAATGCCTGTTGCAGCGAGTGGCCAATCGCGCGCAGACGGAACACTTCATCGGTCTGCCCGGTGTTGCGGGTCAGGATGCCGCCGTCGTCTTCGGTGACATTGAGTAGCAGGCCTTCGCGCACGAACATGTCGATGGTCTGTTCGATGCGTTCGGCAAAGCGGTCTTCGCTCCACGGCAGGAACAGCTCGGCCTGCAGGAACGGGTACACCGTGCGACCCAGCCGGATCAGACCAGCGCGGCTCATGCGGCGGTTGTTCTGGAAGCAGCACGCCACCCACGACGATGCGGTGAACAAATGCAGCACGTTGTTGCGGAAGTAGCTCAGCAGCACCGCGGTATCGCCGCTGACGCTGAGCACATCGCCCAGCGGGTGCGACACGCGCGTGAGCACGTTGATCTCTTCGGCGTGAGTGATGATGCGTGCCGGGGTATGCGGAGTCACCGTGACGCGGTCCGAATACGGCATCTCCGCCAGCAGTTTCTTGCACAACTCGATTTGCGCGATCAGATCCGCCTCGCCCATCGCGTGCTTGGGCGTGGACAGCAGCGCCAGCGCCAACAGGTTGATCGGGTTGACGTCGGCCGCGCAGTTGATGCGGGTCTGGATCTGCGTGGACAAGGTATCCACCGCCGGTGCCAGCCAGCTGGGTTTTGCATCTTCCGGCAGCGGTTGGCCGTCCCAGTCCGGGGCGTGCTTGGCCAGCACGTCGTTGAGCGCGATCGGCTCGCCGAAGTTCACCACCACCTGGCCGTAGTTCTGCTTGAGCACCTTGGGGATCGACCACAGCAGGCCCCAGATGGATTCTTT
Source organism: Xanthomonas sp. WHRI 8932A (assembly GCF_035012785.1). Lineage (NCBI taxonomy): Bacteria > Pseudomonadati > Pseudomonadota > Gammaproteobacteria > Lysobacterales > Lysobacteraceae > Xanthomonas > Xanthomonas sp. WHRI 8932A. The sequence continues at coordinate 38,330 of NZ_JAYGQQ010000015.1, read as the reverse complement.
TTCCTTGGGCCGGCCGGTGAGCTCGTCGAGATAGCTGTTGCCTTCCATCAGCTTCTCGTAGCCGATGTAGACCGGCTGAAACAGCACCGGCTTGCGCGGCTGACGCAGATAAGCGCGCAGCGTCATCGCGATCATGCCGCCCTTGGGCTGCAACAGACGCCCGGTGCGCGAGCGTCCACCTTCGACGAAGTATTCGATCGAATAGCCGCCGGCCACCAGCTGCGCGACGTATTCGCTCAGCACCGCCGAATACAGTGCATTGCCACGGATGCTGCGGCGGATGAAGAAGGCGCCGCCCTTGCGCAGCAGCGTGCCCACCACCGGCAGATTGAGGTTGATGCCGGCCACGATGTGCGGCGGCACGATGCCGCGTTCGTACAGCAGGTAGCTCAGCAGCAGGTAATCCATGTGGCTGCGGTGGCTGGGCACGTACACCACTTCGTGTCCGGGCGCGGCCTGCTTGAGCTTGTCCAGGTGATGCACCAGCACGCCGGCGTAGATGCGATTCCACACATGGGTGAGCAGGAAGCTGGCCGAACGCACTACCGGGCTGGAATAGTCGGCGGCGATTTCCCACGCGTAGGCATGCGCCTTGCGCCAGGCATCGACCGGCTTGGAGTTGTCGCGCTTGGCCTGGGTGGCGATGGCTTCGCGTACCGAGTCGGCGGCCAGCACCTGGTCCACCAGCAGGCGGCGGGTGGACAGATCCGGCCCGATCACCGCCTCGCGGATACGGCGGAAATGCGTACGCAACACGCGCTGCAATTTGCGCAAGGTGCGCTCGGGCGGCAGACCTTCGGCCATGGTCTGGCGCAGCGAGATCGGCGGGGCGAAGCGCACGATGGTGGTGCGGCCGTTGAGCAGCACCGCCAGCAGGCGGCGGAACCGGCCGACCAGCGCCCAGTTTTCCGAGAACAACACCGCGAACCAGCCGCTCTGCTTGTCCGGTGCACGCCCGACGAAGATCGATACCGGCACCAGATGCACGTCCAGATCGGCGCGCACCCGATGCGCCTGCAGCAGCTTGGCCAGCGAGTCGGAATGGGTCTTGCCGCCGCGCTGTTCGGGAATCAGCGAATTGCTGCTGCTACGCCGCGACAGCGCCAGGTAGGCGCGCTTGCGCTGCAGCGGGTCGCCCGGCAGTGGCACCAAGGGCGATGGCAGGCCGGCCTCGCGGCAGGCCTTGTCCAGGATCAGGGCGCTGGACAGACCGTAGTCCTCCAGCACGTAAACCACCTGGGTGCCGTCGTCGTAGCGGGCGAGCGGTTCCGGCTCGATGGTCAGGCTCAGCCACGGGTCGGCCAGGCGCCCGAGCAGGCGCGCCCACCACGGGCGCTTGGCCTGACGTGCAGTGGCCAGCAGCGGCGCTGTCGACGCCGATGCTTCCGGCGGCACCGGGGCGGCGGTGGGCAACGGCAGGGCGGCCGCGCTCGCGCCGGGGTCGGCAGCGACCGGGGTGGTCGGGGCAGGCTGGCCGTCCGGAAACGGCAGGGGGTTCTGTTCTGGCATCGCGGTCATTATCGCCCAGCCGGGCGTTGCCCGGCGTCTGGGGCCGGTACAGGCGGTAGCAGCGCCGTATCGGGGCCTGCCGCAGCATCGGGTAAGGGCTTGGCCGGCATGGCGTCGAGCAGCGCCTGTATCTCGTTCTGGGTCTGCTGCTGGTACCAGTGCCCATCGCGCTTGATCAGCGCCACGGTCAGGTCGATGGCGTGCGCCGCCAGCGGATAGCGCAGCCGCACCTGGGCGCTATCGCCGTCCTGCTTGATCAAGCCGGTGCGCAGCGCATCCAGGCTGGTGTCGATCGACAGGTCGTAGCGCTCCAGCACCTTTTTGCATGCCGCCCAGAACGGCCCCAGCCGGCGCAGGCTTTCTTCCATGCCCAGCCGTTGCAGGTCGGCGTCGGAGGTGATGCCAGTGGCGCGGGCCGCAGCCACCAGGTCGGCGATGCTGGCCTTGGCGCGCGGGCGATCGGCCAGCGGCGCGGTGGCCGCCCAGGCGCTCAGCGCGTCGACCAATTGCACGTAATGGGCGCGCTGCTCGGGCTGGTAATCGCTACGGCTGCGCAGGTACTGCACGCCGAACTGGCCCAGCGACTGCGCGGCCTGGGCGATGCCGCGCGACTGCCCGGCCAGCTGCGCGTCGAACGCCTGCTGCAGACGGCGCTCGGCATCGGGTGCCGACAACGACCCCAGCAGCGCACCGACTTCGTTGGGCAGCGGCAGCTCGGTCAGCGGCCAGCGGCTGGCACCGCTGCGCCAGGCCGCTTCCAACTGGGTGTATTGCGCAGGCGTCACCCGGATCCGCGCATAGGCGACCAGATCGTTGCGGCGCAACGGCAGGGTCATCGACTGCATCGCGGCGGCCGGCTCGGCCTTGGCACCGGGCAAAGGGGCGGCAGTGTCGTTGCGCTGGCAGCCGCCAATGCACAGCGCAGCCAGCAGCACCCACGCAATGGACTGACACCGGCCGGCGCGGACGGTAAATGGCGACATGCGCACGATGTTCCCCTGATCGATCGGCGCATCTTGCTGTCTGAATGCATTGGCGGCAAGGCGCGACGCTGCCGTACGCAAAGGTATGGACCAAAGATGTTAGGTTTTCGTGGTTTCCTGCACGATGTCAGCCGGTGTCCGACATTGGCTGCTGTTGTCTTATTCGGACAACTTTGTCCACCCACCAGGTCGCAGCCCTTGTCCCAGCTATGTTTGACCCAATGGTGCGGCGCATCATGTAAGCGCTTGCAGTTCCTGCTAGCGTGCGCGCCATCTCGCTTCGAGGTCGCCATCGGATGGGGCCGATGACATTCATGAGCCTGTGCGACACGAACGTTCTGCGCCAGCAGACCGTGCGCCCTGTGCTGGCGTACGGTCGCCACCGCCTTGTTTTGGAGAAAGCGCCATGAGTCGGCCCCGTTCGGAAGGCGGCAGCGTCACCATCAAGGATGTGGCGCGCGAGGCGCAGGTGTCGGTGGCCACGGTGTCGCGCACCATGAACGGGCATCAGCACGTGGCCGAGTCGGTCCGCGAGCGCGTGCTGCAGGTGGCGCGGGCGCTGAATTACATCCCCCATCACGCTGCGCGTAGCCTGAGCAGCCGTCGCACCCACACCATCGGGGTGGTGTTGCCGGATCTGCATGGCGAGTTCTTTTCCGAATTGATCCGTGGCATCGACCAGGTGGCGCGCGACCAGGGCTATCACTTGCTGGTGTCCAGTTCGCATGGCGACCCGCAAGCGCAGCGGCGCGCCCTCGAACGCCTGCCCGGGCGCGTGGATGGCGTGGTGGTGATGTCGCCATCGCTGGGCGATTCGGGCGTGCACGAAGACGCATTGCCCGGCGGCCTGCCGGCGGTGCTGCTCAACTGCGCCGGCCGCGCCAGCCAGCGCCCGGTGCTCAATGTCGACAACTACGGCGGCGCGCGGGTGATGACGCGCCATCTGCGCGACAGCGGCCACCGCCGCATTGCCTTCATCGCCGGCCCGGCCGACAACTTCGACGCGCACGAGCGCCTGCGCGGCTATCGCGACGAGCTGGCGCTGGATGCGGATGCGCAGCCGTGGGTGCTGCCGGGCAACTTCGATGAAGAATCCGGCTACCGCGCCGGCCAGGCGCTGGCGCAGGACGTGCATCCGGATGCGGTGTTCGCCGCCAACGACATGATGGCGCTGGGCTGCCTGTTTGCGCTCGGCCATGCCGGGTTGAAAGTGCCGCAGGACATCGCGCTGGCCGGCTTCGACGATGTGCCGATGGCGCGTTACGTGCTGCCTGCGCTGACCACCATGCGGGTGGATATCGCCGGGCTGGGCGCGCGTGCGCTGCGCTTGCTGCTGGGCCAGCAGTTGGTGGATGCACCCGCGCCGCCAGCCGATGCCGCGCCGCCGGCGTTTTCGGAAATGGTGCCTGAGCTGATCGTGCGTGCGTCCAGCGCGCCGCGCGCCTCGCCTGGCGGCTGACACCATGCGCCACGTCGCATCTTCACGAATTCTTTGCAGTTTCTTATGCTTTTTATAACGCCTGTCGTTTGTTTGTTGCCGTTCTGCTGTCTTTGAAACAACGCACCACCCGCGCCACGCCGACCACTTTGCCGGTACGCGCCTGACCCCTGGGAGGGGGAAAGTCATGAAGACCTACCGCACCGTGTCCACCCTGCCGGCACGCAGCCTGTTGTGCTGCGCCCTCGCCGCTTCGTTGTTGTCCGCCGCTCCGGCGATGGCCCAGTCCAGCAATGCCACATTGCGCGGACAGGTGACCACGTCCCAGGCAGGCACCACCGTGACCGCGACCAATGTCGCCAGCGGCGCGGTGCGACGAGTGACCACCGGTACGGACGGGACTTATGCGCTGGTCGGCCTGCCGCCGGGCACCTACAAAGTGGATGCCGGCCCGGGCACCGAAAAGACCGTGACCCTGTCGGTGGCCTCCTCGGTCAGCCTGGACCTGGGCGGCGGCGATGCGACGGCCACGGCGCCGGTCGGCGACGCCACCACGCTGGACGCGGTGCAGGTCACCGCCACCACGCTGCAGGAGGTCAAGACCTCCGAGGTGGGCACCAACATCTCGTTGAAGCAGATCAACACGGTGCCGCAGCTGACGCGCAACTTCCTGGAATTTGCCGACACCGTGCCGGGCATGCAGTTCGAGACCGATGCCAACGGCAACAGCCGCATCCGCGGCGGTGCGCAGGCCAGTTCGGCGGTCAACGTCTATATCGATGGCGTGGGCCAGAAGAGCTATCTGTTCGGCGGCGTCTCCGGCCAGCAGCAGAGCGCGGGCAACCCGTTCCCGCAGTTGGCGATCGGCGAGTACAAGGTCATCACCTCCAACTACAAGGCCGAGTTCGATCAGGTCGGGTCGGCGGCGATCGTGGCGTCCACCAAGTCCGGCGGTAACGAATTCCACGGCGAAATTTTCGGGCGCACCACCAACACCGATTTCCGCGCCCGCCAGGCCGACGAGCGCGCCGGCGCGCCCAACGCCGACGGTAACAAGCGCAAGACTCACCAGGACGAATACGGCTTTGCGCTGAGCGGGCCGATCGTCCAGGACAAGGCGCACTTCTTCTTCAGCTACGAAGGCAAGGGCTTTGAAGTCTCGGCCAACCCGGTTGCGGTGCCGGACGCCTTCAGCGCACTGCGCGACGATTTGCCGGCCGGCGTGCAAAGCCGCCTGGGCTCGGTCACCCGTCCGTTCAACGAAGACCTGTACTTCGGCAAGATCGATTGGGACATCGGCGACAACGACCGCCTGGAGCTCACCGCCAAGGTGCGCGACGAAGAAAGCCGCGACAGCGTGGGCGACCAGAACACCGCCATCGCCGCCAAGACCAATCTCAATTCCGAAGAACGCTACGACCTGCGCTGGCAGCATTTTGGCGAGAACTACGTCAACGAAGCACGGGTGTCGTATGAAGACGTGCTGTTCAACCCAACCGCCTACACCATCGGCAGCCAGACCGTGTACACACGCGGCATCGCCGAAGACGATGTGCTGCTCAACGACGATGCCACCAGCGGCCTGGCGATTCAGCGCAAGGGACAAAAAGGCCCCAGCTTCCAGAACGACCTGACCTTCAACAACATCGAGTGGCACGGCAGCCACGTCATCAAGATGGGCGTGAAGTACAAGGAAGTGGAGTTGACCCAGAGCGAAAATTCCGCGGCCAACCCGTCGTTCTACTACGCGGTGACCGATGGCGCGGGCACTGCGCCCATTCCCTACCAGGTGCGCTTCAATCTGCCGTTTGCCGGCGCCGCGCCGTCGGTGACCACCACCAGCAAACAGCTGGGCCTGTACCTGCAGGACGATTGGGACGTCAACGACAAGTTGCAGTTGAACATCGGTGTGCGCTGGGATGGCGAAAAGATTCCGTCCTACCTGGACAACGTGACCCCGCCGGAAGTGATCGCCGCATTGAACGGCCCCGGCACCAACCCGGCGGTCAGCGCCACCTATGCCGAACAACTGGCCAAGGGTGGCGTGAACATCAACGACTACATCAGCAACGGCCGTAATCGCAAACAAGACAACAACAATTTCGCGCCGCGCCTGGGCTTTTCCTACGACTTCCGTGGCGACGAATCGCTGGTGCTGTTCGGTGGCGCCGGGCGCAGCTACGACCGCAATCTGTTCGACATCATGGGCCTGGAGCAGGTCAAGTCGGCGCTGTCGCAGTACACCGTCCGCTTTGTCGAATCCTCCGCTTGCACCCCGGCTGCCGGCACCTGCACCAACTTCAATCCGTCCTTTGTCAGCAACCCGGACAGCCTGGGCGGCCTGGTCAATGCACGTGTGCGCAACGGCGAGATCGACCTGCTCAACAACGATCTGAAAACGCCGTATTCGGACCAGTATTCGCTCGGCCTGCGCACGCGCGTGGGCGAGTGGAGCAACTCGGCGACGGTGTCGTACATCCACAGCAAGGACGGTTTGATCTTGACCTTGGGCAATCGCTTTCCCAATGGCGATTTCTTCCAGGCCGGTGCGCAGCCGTGGAGCCAGCCGCCGCAAGGCTTCGGCAACCTGATCATCGGCAACAACGGTGTCGAAACCAAGACTGCGCAGCTGCTGCTGTCCACCGACAAGGCCTACACCAAGGAAAGCGGCTGGGGCCTGACCGCCGCCTACACGTTCTCGCACGCACGCGGTAACCGCGGCAACGACGATCAGTACGGCTTCGATGCGGCGACGATCGCCAACTACCCGTTCCTGGATCTGAACTCGGTGCCGCGCCACCGGCTGGTGCTCACCGGCATCTACGATCTGTTCTGGGGCATCAGCGCCTCGGCCAAGCTGACCCTGGCCACGGTGGCGCCGCGCAACGAGGCGGTGTCGTTCGACCAGTACGGCGGCCCGACATCGGACAACATCCGCATCGTGTCGGTGGATGCACCGGGCGGCAAGTTCCTGGCCGGCGGCGACATCTTCGGTACGCGCCAGTTGGATCTGTCGTTGTCCAAGGACATGCATGTCACCGATGCACTCACCGTGCAGGTGCGTGGCGATCTGATAAATGCGCTGAACTTCCGCAACTACGACCAGTACGCCATCGACTGGGGCAATGCCGGCGTGTATAGCCCGCGCGTGAGCATCAACCAGTACGGCGCGATCTCCACCCCGCCCCGTACCTTGTTCATGAGCGCCCGCATCATCTGGTAAGCCGGCCCCGCGATCTGCACCACCGACTGGTGCAGATCGCAGGTGTCGCACGCTTCTGTTTTCCCGCGCACGGAGATCGCGCCGTTCTGGACTGGTAACGCTTACTGGTTCGGTGCGGCGCATGCCGCGACGCATCCCGTATAGCGCACTGACTGCGCGCTGCGCCCCGCAACGTTTGCGCCTTTTCCGTTTTTGTTTGCAGTTGCTGTTGTTTGTTGCGTTGCCCGTTGTCCCGTCTCACTCACATCAAAGTACCAACCTCGACGCGCCAGTCACTCCACTGGTTCGCGCTTTACCCCTGGGAGGGGGAAAGTCATGAAGAAGCACCGCACCGTCTCCACCCTGCCGGCACGCAGCCTGTTGTGCTGCGCCCTGGCCGCCTCGTTGTTCGCCACTACCCCGGCCATGGCCCAGTCCAGCAACGCCACGTTGCGCGGCCAGGTCGCTTCCGCGCAGAGCGGCAGCGAAGTCGTCGTCACCAATATCGCCACCGGCTCGGTGCGTCGTGCGCCGGTCAATGCGAACGGCAACTACACCATCGTCGGGTTGCAGCCGGGTACCTACAAGGTCGAGTCCAACGGCGTCAGCCGCACGGTGACCTTGTCGGTGGCCTCCAGCGCCACTGTCGACCTGGGCACCGAGACGGCTGCACCGGCCGGCGATGCGACCACGCTGGAGACGGTGACGGTCAGCGCGCCGATGATTCGCGACGTCAAGACGTCCGAGGTGGGGAACACGGTGTCGCTGCGCCAGATTCAGCAGTTGCCGCAAGCCACGCGCAACTTCCTGGAGTTTGCAGACACAGTGCCCGGCATGGTGTTTCAGGTGGACGGCAACGGCAACACCAAGCTGCGCGGCGGTGCGTCCAACGCCAGTGCCGGCAATCTGTACATCGATGGCGTGGGCCAGAAGAGCTACGTGCGCAGTGGCGGCGTCGCCGGCCAGAGCGACACGCAAGGCAATCCGTTCCCGCAGCTCGCTATTGGCGAGTACAAGGTGATCACCTCCAACTACAAAGCCGAATACGGCCAGATCAGTGGCGCGGCGATCACCGCGGCCACCAAGTCCGGCACCAACGAGCTGCACGGCGAAGTGTTCTATCGCTACACAGATCAGGATCTGCGCGATAAGCGGCCCGACGAGGAAGACAACGGCAAGATCGACTCGCAGACCAAGGAATACGGGTTTGCGTTGGGCGGGCCGATCATCCAGGACCGCATGCATTTCTTCGTTGCCTACGAGGGCAAGGAAAACGTTGCGCCCAAGAGCGTGCAGCCCAGCGCAGAGGCGGCCACCTTCGTCAATCAGCTGCCGTCCAACCTGGCCAGCCAGTATGGCCCGGCCAACATGCCGTTCGAAGAAGACCTGTTCTTCGGCAAGATCGATTTCGAACCCACCGACCGCGATCGCATCGAGCTGAGCACGATCTACCGCGACGAAACCCAGACCGCCAATGTCGGCGGCACCAATACGCTGGCGCAGGCCACCGACAAGATCAACAAGGACAAGCGCACCAATCTGCGTTGGCAGCACAGCGCCGACAACTGGTTCAACGAAGTCATTGTCGGCACCGAGAATTCGGAGAACAATCCGACCCCGCGCACGCTGGGCAACGGCATCGTCTATACGTATTTCCAGCCACGTGCCGGCTCCACCGATATCGATGAGCGCACCTTTTTGACCACCGGCTCGGCGGGTGGCCTCAATGCGCAGCGCAAGAGTCAAAAAGGCTGGTTCATCCAGAACGATCTGACCTTCACCAGCTTCCAGTGGCACGGCGAACACACCATCAAGATGGGTGTGAACTACAAGGACATCGAGCTGACCTCGCAGGACGCCGCGGCGGTGAACCCGCAGTTCAGCTATCGCGTCAACGGTGGCAGCGTGGAGTCCACGCCGTACCGCGTGGACTTCGTGGCGCCGTACACCACGCCGGGCCAGCGCGCCACGGTGGTGTCGCCGTCCAAGCAGTACGGTATCTACCTGCAGGACGATTGGGCCGCCACCGACAAGCTGATGATCAACATCGGCGTGCGCTGGGATTACGAAGACACCCCGGCCTACACCAACTTCGTCACCTCGCCGGACTTTGTCACCGCGCTCTACGCCAACGATGCCGAAAACCCGGGCCAACCGTGGGCCAACCGCCTGTTGCCCAGCGGCATCAACGTGGCCGACTACATCAGCACCGGCAATAACCGCAAGAACTTCAAGGATGCCTGGGCGCCACGCTTCGGCTTCTCGTACGACTTCTTCGGCGATGAAAGCGCCATCCTGCACGGCGGTGCGGCGCGCTCGTACGACCGCAATCTGTTCGAACAGTTGGCACTGGAAACCAGCAAGGCGGCGTTGTCGCCGGTCGCGGTGTATTTCGAAAATCCGGCGTCAGGCCAGTGCTATCGCGCAGATCGCTCCTGCGTTGCATTCGACCCGCGCTATCTCAACGGTATCGATCAGCTCAACACCATTCCCGGTGTCAGTGGCAGCGCCGAGCTGTTTATGTTCAACAACAAGCTCAAGACGCCGTACAGCGATCAGTACAGCATCGGCATCACCAATCAGGTGGGCGATTGGTTGACCGATGTGACCTTCCAGCGCGTGCTGAGCTACGACGGGTTTGCGATGGGTTTGATCAACCGCTACCCGGATGGTTCGTACTTCCAGAATGGCAATGTGCCGTGGGGCGAGCCGGTGCCGGGCTATCAGAACACCATCCTGGGCACCAACGGCCTGGAGCAGCGCAACAGCCAGGTGCTGCTGTCGGCCGACAAGCCGTACACCAAGGAATCCGGTTGGGGCCTGACCCTGTCCTACACGCACACCAGCGCGCGCCAGAACCGCAACATCGACGAGCCTTACGGCTTCGACAAGGCCACCATTCGCGACTATCCGTTCGTCAAATCCGACGCGGTGTCCGCGCATCGCTTTGTGGCCTCCGGCTCGATCGATGGCCCGTGGGGCGTGACGCTGGGTGCCAAGCTGGTACTGGCAACGCCCGAGCCGATCAACACGATCGCCTGCTTCGGCTTCACCGATCCCGATGGTGCGACCTGCCAGCAGGTGGGCGTCACGCCGCCGGGTAGCGGCAAGTTCCTGGTCGGTGGCGATATCTGGGGCTACCGCACGGTGGACTTCCAGGCCACCAAGGAGTTCACCGTTGTTGGCGACTTCAAGATGTCGGCGCGCGTCAACCTGCTCAATGCCTTCAACTTCAAGAACTACAGCGCGTATTCCTATAACAGCTTCGGCAGCAACGGGCAGTTCGATCCGGATATCAGCCTCAACACCAGCGGCGAGATCAACTACGTGCCGCGCAGCGTGGTGTTGGAAGTCGGCGCCAAGTTCTGATTGAGCGTCATCGCCACACGCGTGCGGCTGCGCGTGTGGTCTTCGCAACGGGGCCAGCTGGCCCCGTTCGTTTGTCCGTCCTCTCTCGATCAGGAACGTGCAGGCATGATCCCCGCTCCACTTCGCAACATCGTCATCGTCGGTGGCGGCACCGCCGGCTGGATGGCGGCCGCCGCCTTCGCGCGCGTGCTTGGCCCCACCTTCAACGTGCAGCTGATCGAGTCCGAGCAGCTCGGCACCGTGGGTGTCGGCGAAGCCACCGTGCCGCACATCAAGGCCTTCAATAACCTGCTCGGCATCGATGAGGCCGAGTTCGTGCGCCAGACCCAGGGCAGCTTCAAACTGGGGATCGAATTCGTCGACTGGCAACGCCCGGGCAGCGCGTATATCCATGGTTTCGGCACACAGATCGGCCATCCGCTCGGGCTGCTGCCATTCCATCAATACTGGATCAGGCAACAGCTACGCGGCAAAGCGCAGCCGTTGGGCGCGTACACGCTCAATACCGTGGCCGCGGCGCGCGGCAAGTTCATGACCTCGGCCGGCGATGTGCCGGCCACTTCGCCGCTGGCCAACATCGCCTACGCGTATCACTTCGATGCCTCGCTGTACGCGCGCTTCTTGCGCGGGTTTGCCGAAGCGCGCGGTGTGCGCCGCATCGAAGGCATGGTGGAGCAGGTGCAACTGCACCCCGAGTCGGGCCACGTGGTGTCGTTGCAGCTGGCGTCCGGCCAGGTCATCGCCGGCGATCTGTTTATCGATTGCTCGGGCTTTCGCGGCCTGTTGATCGAAGACGCGTTGCACACCGGCTACCACGACTTCACCCACTGGCTGCCGTGCGACCGCGCGCTGGCCGTGCCCTGCGAAAAGATCGGCCCGCCCACGCCGTACACGCGCTGCACCGCGCGCGCAGCCGGCTGGCAATGGCGTATCCCGCTGCAGCACCGCACCGGCAACGGCTACGTGTATTCCAGCGCGCACATCAGCGACGACGAAGCCGCCGCCAGCTTGCTCGCCAACCTGGATGGCGCGCCCTTGGGCGACCCGCGCCCGTTGCGCTTTACCACCGGCCGGCGCAAGCAGTGCTGGAACCGCAATGTGGTCGCGCTGGGCCTGGCCAGCGGTTTTCTGGAACCACTGGAATCGACCAGCATCCATCTGATCCAGTCCGGCATTTCCAAGTTGCTGGAGCTGTTTCCGCGGCAGGGCATCAGCCCGGTGCTGGTGCAGCGCTACAACGACCGGCTGGCGTTCGAGTTCGACCGCATCCGCGATTTCCTGCTGCTGCATTACCACGCCACCGAGCGCGACGACAGCGCGTTCTGGCGGCATTGCCGGACCATGCCGATCACCCCCGAGCTGCAGGCCACGCTGGACCTGTTCCGCGACAGCGGGCGGTTCTATCGCAATGCCGAAGAGATGTTCGCCGAGATCAGCTGGGTGCAGGTAATGGTGGGCCAGGGCATTCTGCCGACCGGTTACCACCCGCTGGTGGACCAGGTACCGGACACCGACGCCGAAGGCTTCCTGGCCAGCGTGGCGCAGACCATCAGCCACTGCGTGGACGTCATGCCGACCCACCAGCAGTTCATCGACCGCTATTGCAAGGCCGCGCCGGTGCGGTGAGCGCCCGCCGCTGCAGCGATCGGTACCGGGCGAGCGCTTCACGCCCTTGGCGAGGCAATGCAGGAGTTGCGTGCGATCGTGCCGAAGACGCCGCCCCCAGCACGGTGCGCAGTCGGGTGGCAGCGGCGCATCTGCGCCGGGCGACGGCCAAAAAAAAGGATCGGGCACAAGGCCCGATCCCTTCGAAAACCGGGACAAGCCCGGTGGACAATGAGTGGCACAGCTTCCGACTGACATCGGACGCGGCATGCTAACCAGACTTTAACGTTAAAGCAACACTTTAATTCTACCTGGTTAACTTGTTGATTTTGTTAGCAGCGCATGCGCTGGCGTACGGCACGCGTGTTGTCATTCCCGGTGCTGTCCGACCGCTACGCGGATTTCAGCCTGGATGGCGGCGGCCGCCGCTGCCGGGTCGGCGGCCAGGCGGATCGGCCGGCCGACGACAATCGCATCGGCGCCATCGGTGAAGGCCTGCGCCACGCCCACGGTGCGCTGCTGGTCGTCGCCGACCGGGCCGCCGGGACGGATGCCGGGGCAGACGATCGAAAAGGCGGGGCCGGTGGCGCGGCGGATCGGGCCGGCTTCCTGGCCGGAAGCGATCACGCCGTCGATGCCGGCGGCCTGGGCGGCCAGCGCGCGCTCCACCACCACGTCCACCGGTTCGCGGTCGATGCCCATGGCGGCCAGGTCCGGGCGCCCCATCGAGGTCAGCACGGTCACTGCCAGCAGTTGCATGTCGCCCTGGTTGGCCTCGGCGGCGGCCTGCAGCATGCCGGCGTGCCAGCCGTGCACGGTGCAATAGCTCACCGGCCATTGCGACAGGCGGCGGATGGTGCCGGCCACGGTGGCGGGGATGTCGAAGAACTTCAGGTCGACGAACACGCGCTTGTTGCGCTTGGCCAAGGCATCGAGCACATGGAAGTACTCGCCCGACGCCAGCAGCTCCATGCCGATCTTGTAGAAGGCCACCGAGTCGCCCAAGCGGTCCACCCAGGCGATCGCCTCGTCATGGCTGGGCACGTCCAACGCGAAGATCAGCCGCTCGTGCGCGGCCAGCGGCAAGGGGGGACGGCTCATCGTGCAAGCTCCAGTGCGGCGCGCTTGGCGTCGTGGCGGGTCTGCCGGGGTTGGGAATAATCGTTGTTGAACTGCGCCGGCTCCCAGCCGCCATAGCTGGGATTGGGCAGCATCCACCAGCGCTCGCCGAACCAGTCGTGGTACTGCTGCAGCAACGCGCCGCGCGCCTGGCTGGTGTTGGCGGTCACCTGGACGAAGTCGCCCAGCTGGTCGCCGAACTGCATCAGCACGCGGTAGGTCTGCCCGGCCAGCTGACGACGGCAGTTCTTCTCGCTGCCGTTCTGCTCGCAGCCTTGCACCACCGTGCCCAGGCCGAGAAACACGCTGTCGTCGGCCACCGGCAGGCCGGCGCTGCGCAGGTTGGCCAGGGTGGCGTCCTTGAGGTGCACGGCGCGGTTGGAGATGTAGATCAGGGTGATGCCACGGGCGTTGGCGGCCTTGGCGAAATCCACTACGCCGGGGATCGGCTTGGCCTTCTTCTCGGCCACCCACTGGTCCCAGCTCAATTCGTCGTACTCCTTGCCATCGCGCAGCAGGCGCGCCTGGTAGGGCGAGTTGTCCAGCACGGTCTCGTCCACGTCCAGCACCACTGCCGGCTTCAGGCCGGTAGCGGCATTGCCGCGTTCTTCCGGCACCAGCGCATCCCAATTGGGCTGCTTGAGCGCGGTATCGAGTTTGTCCGCCGCAGCGCGGTAGGTCTGCTCGGCCACCGCACGGTATTCCTCCGAGCGCTGCATCCACAGCACCGCGTTGAGGTTGTCGTCGCCGGCTGGGGCGGTGTTGGCAGTGGGCGTAGAGGCCTGTTTCGCCGCAGCGGCACTGGCTGCCGCGTTGGCCGACACGGCAGCGGCTTGCGCACGCTGGCCCATCTCCTCTTGGCCAGGCTTGCAGGCGCTCAAGGCCAGCGCGGTGCAGGCGAGCAAGGACAACGGTGCGTAAAGCGAGGGGCGCATGGCATCCACCAGAACAGGAGCGGTAATGAAGAGCGCAATTTTAGCGGGTTCGCGCCGCACCGCTCGCCGCTGCCGAAGGCGCTGCGTTCGAGAGCCGCAGAGGCACACCGCCGCTGGCCTGGTCGATCCGGGTTTTCGGTGCGACGGCCGGTGGCCGGATGGCGGCGTTGGTTGCGTCCCTGTGCGCGCGCCAGCTGCCGGCTCCGGCGCCGCAATGGCGTGTCCATACCGACGCGCCACGCTGCACGATCGCAGGGACCGAAGAACGCCGATGCCGGATCGGCATATCCTTGCGGGCTGATCGCCCCTGGAGCCACCCATGACAGAGACCTCGCCACCGCCCGTCCTCGATGCCGCTCAGGCCCGCGTGCTTGGTTGCCTGATCGAAAAGGAAGCGACCACCCCGGACGCTTATCCGCTCACCGTCAACGCTGCGCAGGTGGCCGCCAACCAGAAGACCGCGCGCGAGCCGGTGCTGAACCTGCAGACCGGCGTGGTGCATCACGCGCTGCGCCAGCTGGAAACCCTGGGACTGGTGCGCCAGCAGTTCTCCTCGCGTGCAGAACGTTACGAACACCGGCTGGGCAGCGTGCTGGATCTGACGCGCCAGCAAGTGGCCCTGATCGGCCTGCTGCTGTTGCGCGGCCCGCAGACCCTGGGCGAGCTGTTCGCGCGCAGCGAGCGGCTGGCCCGCTTCAACGATACCGACGACGTGCGCCATCACCTGGACCGGCTGATCCAGCGCAGCCTGGCGGTACAACTGCCGCGCGCCAGCGGCCAGCGCGAAGAGCGCTATGCGCATCTGCTCAGTGGCGAGCTGGATCTCGACGCGCTGCAGGCCGCAGCCGCAACGCGCGAAAGCACGCCACGCGGCGCCGACACCGCCGCCCTGGAAGCGCGGGTGCAGAGTCTGGAAGAGCAGCTGCAGGAACTGCGCGAGCAGGTGACCGAGCTGCGTACCCGCTTGGGCGAGTAAACGCGGGGATTGAAGCGACTGCGCCGCCGCGTCGTGGGTGGCGTGCTGCTTCCAGAACAACCGCCGCATGAGCCGCGCCGGTCTGATCCGGCTGGGTTGCACGGTGTACCCGTTCCTGCAGGCCGAGCTGTTCCTGCCATGGAGCGAAGACCGTTTTGCCGAACGCATCGAACAGACCATCGACATGTTCGTGCGCGAAGGCCAGGGCGCACGCCGCAGTCTTCGATGCAGCGTCACGTATGCACTTCGGTTCCTTCGCGCATCCACTCCGCCGGAGAACGCGCGTCAGCGGCTATCAGCCGCTCCGGGACGAATCACCGGTCTGCAGTGGCCAGCTCACGCCGTCGCCGGCACCCGTTCCAGCACGCCGCCTGCATAGTCGGCCTGGAACGGCAGGTCCGGCCGATGCGCATAGCCGATGAAGCAATCGCATCGGGCATTGGGGCAGCTGCGGGCACGTAGCTGCGTCGCGAAACTGCCGTCGTAGAGATTGCCCAGCGGCGTATCGACGAAGTGGCAGCGCCGCACGGTGCCGTCGCCATTCACCGACAACACCGATTCGCCGGTCAGGCAGGGCGCGCCGAAGCTGGGCGGCGGGGCGAGGTTGTAGCCGAAATGCGGATCGATCCGGCTCAAGCGCTGCACCTGCTCGGGCGTGTAGTAGTCGGGCGGACGCGGATCGAAGGCGTTGAGCCACATCGGCGTGGTGTCGGGCAAGGCCGCACGCAGCGCTTCGATCTCGTCCATGTGCGCGTGCGCGGCGACCATGCCCACGCTGTGGCGCACGCCGCGGTCGCGCAACGCCTGGCAGCGCCGCAGGAAGGCCGCGCGCGTCACCTGGCTGGGATGGTAGGTGCACCACAGCGCCAGGCGGTCGAGATTGGCCGCGTCGAGCCAGCGCATGCCCGTGCACAGGTTGGTCTGGATCGCCACGCGGCGTAGCTGCGGCAGCTGGCTCAGTTGCACCATCGCCTCGCGGTAATGCCGCCGCACCAGGCCCTCGCCCCAGGGCGTGAACAGGATCGACAACGGCCGCGTCTGCGCCTGTGCCCAGCCGACAAACCGCGCCAGATCCTGCGCGTCGCGACGCAGCGCGGCGGGGCTGTCGTAGGTCTTGGCGAACGGGCAGTAATCGCAGGCGTAGTTGCAGCTGCTCAGCCGGCCGCGATAGAGCAATGACAGATGCATCGGCCGCTTACCCGACCTGGTACTGCTGCATACGCTCGACAATCGGCGCCGAGGTCAGCCACGGGCCGATGGTGTCGGCCCGCTCCATGCCTGCGGCGGTGAGCGCCAGCAGCGCTCCGTGCCGTTGCGCCAGCCCTAACGCCAGCAACTCCTGCAGCTGTGGCAACGCCTCCAGGCAATCGCGGCCAAAGCGCTGACGGAACTCATCGCAGTCCAGCCCCGGAAACACCAACAGCGACTGGATCGCATGCCGCCGCATGGCATCGTCGGCATCCAGCGCAATGCCGTAGTCGGCGCAGGCGAAGCTGGCCGGATCGCGCGCCAGATAGTGCTCGAGAATCTCCGCCACCGAGCGCCGGCTCACCCCGTATTCGCTGGAGTAGTGCAGGCCGGCGGTATACGAGCGCGCGCCGCAGCCGATGCCCACCATGCCATCGCTCTGGCAGCAGTACACCGGCGCGTCGCTGTCGCGTGCATGCGGGGCGCGGAACATGCGCATCGACACCTGCGTGTAGCCGGCCGCCAGCAGATGGTCGCGGCCGGCGCGGTACAGCACCAGGCGCTCGTCCAGCGGCTCGGGTTGCAGCACAAAGCTGCGTCGCCCGCCGCTCTTGGCCTCGATCCGGCCCAAGCCGGTCATCGGACGCACGTACAGCGGATACAGATACAGTTCTTCGGGCGCATGCTGCAGTGCGCTGTCGATGGAGGCCAGGAAACTGTCCACGGTCTGCCCGGCGATGCCGTAGATCAGATCCAGATTCAGCGTTGGAATGTCCTGGGCGCGAATGATGGCGATCGCCCGCTCCACCGTGTCGCGCTGCTGCGGCCGCACCAGTGCGCTCACTTCGGCGGCGCTGAAACTCTGGATGCCCATGCTGACCCGATCGATGCCGGCCTGCCGGCAGACCCGCAGCCGCTCGGCATCGACGGTTTCCGGCGACACCTCGATGCCGGCCGGAATGGTGTCCAGCGCGATCGTCGCGTGGCGGTCCACCATGTCGAACACGCGCTGCAATTGCGCCGGATCCAGATAGCTCGGCGTGCCGCCGCCCATCGCAAAGCGCACGAAGCGGTGCGTGCCCAATGCCTGCACGGTGGCGTGCAGTTGCTGCTCCATCTGCGCCAGATACGCCTCCACCTGCGCCGGCGCCGGCCGCGCCAATGCGAACAGATTGCAGAACCCGCAGCGGTACGAGCAGAACGGAATATGCAGGTACAAAAACAGTGCCTGCCGGGGCTCGTCGGCCCAGACCTGCGACAACGGCACGGCCGGCTGCAGCGGCCGGTAGCTGGTCTTGTGCGGATACGAGTACGAATAGGCCTGATACGGCGGCTGGCGCAGCAATTCGGCCAACGAAGGCAGGCTCATGGGGTCACCAGGAAATGGGCGTAAGGCACGGTCATCACCACCTCGTGGGCCAGGCGATGGCCATGGTAGCCATCCTCGCCGTAGGCAGTGCCGTGATCGGAACAGACGATGGCAAACGCACCGCCGCGCGCGCGCAGTGCGGCAAACAACGGCGCCAGCGCGGCATCCACATAGCGCAGCGCGGCGCAGTGGCTATCGAGGTCGTCGCGCACCGCGCCGGGCAGGTAATGGCAATTGGGCTGATGCATGGCCGAAACGTTGATGAACAGAAAACAGCGGGTCTCGCGCAGCGCGGGGTCGCCCAGACGTGCGCAGGCCAGCGCGACCTGGCGCTCGGTCGAATCGGCGGCGGTGACGCCAAACTCCGGCGACCAGTGGCTTTCGCGAAACAGGCTGGGCAACTGAGCGCCCAGCGCGTTGCGCTTGTTGAAGAAGCCGGTGCCGCCGATGCACAGCGTGTGGTAACCGCAGCGCGCCAGGCCATCGACGATAGTGCCGCTGTCGGCGAACACCTGGGTCTGCGCAACGATGGTTTCGCTGCCATCGAAGGCCAGCGCAAACAGGCGCGGATGCGGTCCCTGCCGCGCGGGAGTCGGCAAAAACCCCGCGAAAAACGCCATGTGCGCCGCATACGTAAAGCTGCCCGGTGTGTGCCGCCGCTCCCAGCCGTCGGCAGGCAGATACGGCGCCAGCACCGGCAGTTCGCCCCGCGCAAAACAGCGCTGCGCAGCGTCGTAGCGCAGCGTATCCAAGGTGATCAGCACGATGTCGTGCGCACCGACAATGGCGCGCATGTCCGGCAGCAGCTCAGCCATGCAGCAGACCCTCCTGGCGCGTGTCGGCGGTCATGCCAGGGGCGGCGGCAACGGCGCCGAGTGCCGCCTGATCTTCGTAGGTGGTACGCCCCTGCCAGCGCAGTTCCGGTAGCAGATCGCCAAAGCCGTTGGCCTCCAGCACATGGCAGCGCCCGGCGCGCTGGATCAGGTCGAAACCGATCATGCGAGAGTCGGCAAACACGCTGGCCGCCTGCGCCACGGTGCTGGCTACCGCCGCATCCACGTCGGCGCTCTGCCAGGCCTGCGCCGGCAGGCGCCGGTTGCCCAGGTGCAGATTGGTCAACGGGCCGCGACTGGCACGCGCCACGCGTTGCCGCGCTGCGCCGTCAAACGCGACCACACGCAGGTCGTAGTGATAACCGGGCAGGCCGGGCGCGCGCGGTTTGGGAATCCACTGCTCCAGGTAAGCGCCCTGCGCGGCGATCGCATCGACCAGCGGCGCGATCTCGTAGGTGCGGGTATAGCGGCGCTGGCGCAAGGCGTTGAACACGCGCACCTGGCCGTCCTGCACCACCAGCTCGGCCGAACCGCTGGCGATCTGGCGTCCATCGCGGTGCCAGCGATACGCCAGCACGCCGGCACCGGAGGAGCCGTAGCGCGGCTTGAGAAATGCCTGGGTGCAGCCGCTGGCCTGCAAGCATTCGCGCAGGCCGGCGT
This sequence comes from Xanthomonas sp. WHRI 8932A, assembly GCF_035012785.1. Lineage (NCBI taxonomy): Bacteria > Pseudomonadati > Pseudomonadota > Gammaproteobacteria > Lysobacterales > Lysobacteraceae > Xanthomonas > Xanthomonas sp. WHRI 8932A. The sequence continues at coordinate 19,144 of NZ_JAYGQQ010000015.1, read as the reverse complement.
AGCTGTCGACCGTGCCCAGCAGGGCCGGCACGCTGACCCCTGCCGCGGCCAAGCGCTGCTGGCAGCCAAGTTTGTCGGTCATTGCCAGCAGATCGGCCGGTGGATTGAGATAGCGCGCCGCCGGCAAGGTTGCTAGCAGGTCTGCAAACCCGGCATGCCACAGGTGCTGATGCGCCAGTTCGCCATGCGCCAATGGCGCAGGTGCCGGCCCTGGCTGTCCAAGGCAATGCCAACCACGCACGATCAGCGCTTGATGCAACGCCGGCGCTTCGCCCGGCGATTCCAGCTTGACCAGCGCGGCCGGATGCCGCGCCAGCCAGTCTTGCAACGGCGCGGCGGTGTCCAGCAGCTGCAGATAGTCGAACACCGTCGCCGCGGGCTGCCCCTGCGCCTGCAATGCCTGCTGTAGGGCGGCGATCCTGCGGCTACCCTGCGGCCCCACCAACACCCAATGCGCGCTCACGTCATTCGGAGACAGCGACGTAGCGCTCGTCTTCGTCTTCCTCTTCGTGCTCTTCCAGGATCACCGTGGCCGGCAGCGTCGCCAGACGGGCCTGCCAATCGGCAGAAATGTAGTGGTGGCTCAGATCGATCCGCTGCAGCTGGCCCAGCTGCGTGCTTTCGACCAGGGCACGCGCCCCGACATCGCCGATGGTGCCCAGCGACAGGTCCAGCGTGTCCAGGCTGCCCAGCCACGGCTGGGTGGCCAGCCAGGTGGCCAATTCGTCGGTGTTGGCGGCGTTGCGCAGCCCCAGATAGCGCAGACGCTCCGGGCCGATGGCTGCCAGCAGCCGCTGGTAGGTGCCCAGATCGCCGTCGTAACCGTAGTCTTCCACACCCAGCCACAACTCCAGGTGCTGCAGCGCCGGCAGCGTGGAGTCGGCGATCGCCTGCACGATGGCAGACGGCAGCCCACCGCATTCGATCGCCAGTTCCTGCAGCTGCATATGCGTGCACGGGGTCAGCACCAATTTGGACGAACCGCGCACGCGCAGCGATTGCAGCGCCGGAAATGCGGCCAGCAGCGGGGTGTAGTCGGTCTGGATGATCCACGACACCTCGCAGTCCTCGCAGACCATGTCGCCGACGAACAGCGCGCGCAGCGCGGTCAGTTCGTCACGGCGTTCGATCAGCCGCTGCAGATAGCCGCTGGGGCCTTCCTCGTAGGATTCGCGCCACGGGCCGATGATCAATGCCTGGATGCTGGCCGGGTCGACCTGCGCCAGCAGGGTGTCGAGCAACTCCGCCTGGCTGCCTTCGCTTTCGTACTCCTGCCGCAGCCGGTACACCACGTCGCCGCCGCTGGCGGGCTGGTCCACACTGAAGTCCACCACGCGCTTGCCGCGATAGAATTCCGAATACTCGCCGATCGTCATTGCATTGCCTCCCTGGCTCGGTGAGGTCACAGGATAACCGCACGGTCATGGCAACCTCGTTAATGCCATGCGCCACCGTTCCATTGCCCGTTCCACAGGCGGTCACCGGTGCCTGCACCGCGCCGCACGTTTTGTTCGAAGGACCGATCGCATGCATGCCCATCCCGCCGCCGCGCGCATTCGCGCCACCGTCCAGGCCGCCACCAACGGATTGATCGAGCGCGATCAGCTGGCCGAATTGATCGTGCTCGCTGCAGTGGCGCAGGAACACCTGCTGATCATCGGCCCGCCGGGCACCGCCAAGAGTGCGGTGGTGCGGCGCGTCGCCGCCGCACTGGGCGGCCGCTACTTCGAATATCTGCTCGGCCGCTTCACCGAACCGGCTGAATTATTCGGCCCGGTGGACCTGCGCAAACTGCGCGAGGGCAGCGTGCAGACCGATGTGACCGGGATGTTGCCCGAAGCGGACATCGCCTTCCTCGACGAAGTCTTCCTGGGTTCCACCGCCATCCTCAACACCTTGCTCGGGCTGCTCAACGAACGCCGCTTCCGGCGTGGCCAGACCGACCTGCATTGCCCGTTGCGCCTGTGCGTGGGCGCGGCCAACGCGCTGCCGGAAGACGATGCGCTGGCGGCCTTCAGCGACCGCTTCCTGCTGCATCTGTTCGTCGACCCGGTGGCAGACCATCAGCTCGAAGCGCTGCTGGCCGGCGGATGGCAGGCCGAGCGTGCGCCGCTGCAGCCTGTGGCCGGGCTGGCCGATCTGGACCTGCTGTGCGAACAGGCACGTGCAGTGGACATGGAGGGCGCGCGCACGGCGCTCGCCGCAGCGATCCGGACATTGCGCGGCGCAGGCATGCAGCTGTCGGACCGCCGACTGGTCAAGACCCAGCGGCTGATCGCCGCCGCCTGCGTGCTGGCCGGACGCACCCAGGCCAGCGAGGCCGATCTGTGGCCGCTGTTCTATGTGCTGCCCACGCGCGCGCAGCAAGCCAGCGCGCAGGACCTGCTGCGCGGCACCCTGGCCGCCGCGGCCAATCCCACCTTGCGCGCGGCCGTCGAACAAGCCGCCCTGCAACCGCTCTCGCGCACTGCGCGGCTGGTGGAGGCGGCCCAGTGTTGCCTGCAGGATCAGCACAATCCGGCCCTGCGCACCATGGCCGAAGCCTTGCTGCGCGAGATCGATGCCAACTTCACGGCCGCCTCGCTGCCGGCCGAGCTGGCCCACGAACGCACGCGCCTGATCGAGCAGATCGGCAGCGGCGCGTGACCTGGTCGTGGCAGGACGAGCCGCTGCCGGTCGCCCCGCAAGGAGTGATCGGCGTGGGCGAGGCCGCACGCGCGTTGCTGGCGGCATGGGCGCGCTTGCCCGACGGCGCGGGTTTGCTGGTCACCGCCACCGCGCAGACGTTGCTGCTGACCGGCCCTGCGCCGCAGCTGCCCTGGGCCAACGGCGTGCAGTACGTGGCACCGCGCGCGGACGCCGCTGGCCTGTGGTTGCCCACCGCCGAACGCCCCGCGCTTCCGCTGGAACTGCTGGAGCGTGCGCTGCGCCACCAACACGGGCCGCAGCCGCTGCTGCTGCTGCGATCACCTGCGCTGGTGCTGCCGCTGCACCGGTTGCTGCCGGCGCGTGCCGAGGTCGTGGCGCAGATCCGTCAGCGCTGGGAGGCCGCGTGAGCGCCGCGCTGCAGGTGCCCGCCCCGCTACAGGCCTGGCGGCTGTGGCTGGACTGGTTCGACCCGGACATCGCCTCCCAGCTCGGCACCTGGTTGTTGCGTCTGGACCCCCTGCTCGGCCGCGACAGCCTGCGCCGCCGCGATGGCGACAGCGAACCGGACGGCATCGACGACCTGCGTCGGCGCGGCAGCTACGACCACCTGCTGCTGAGCGAGTGGGCACTGGCCGACGCACTGCCGGAAGAATTCCTGCGCCGCGCCGCGCATGCCGAGCACCTGTTCCTGGTGCCCCGCATGCAGACCCGCGCGCGCGATGCGCGCCTGGTGGCGATCTTCGATGCCGGTCCGGCGCAATGGGGCGCGCCGCGTCTGGCACAGATCGCGTTGTGGATCCTGCTGGCACGCCGTGCACAGGCCGCCAATGCGCGTTTTGTCTGGGGCCTGGCGCATCTGCCCGGCGACCTGCACGACGCCGACAGCCCTGCCCGGCTGCAACAGCTGCTGCAGGGCCGCACCTTCGAGGCGGCCGGCCCGCAGCACGCACAGGCCTGGGCCACGCAGTGGGCAAGCGCGATGCCGACCACCAGCGAGTGCTGGTGGATCGGCGCGCAACCGGTGCGTGCGGCGCCATTCCACCACCAGGCCAGCATCGTGCCTGCGGCCGATGCGCATCTGCAGGTGGTGCTGCAAACGCGCCACGGCACCCGCAGCAGCCTGTTGCCGGTGCCTGCCAGCATGGCCGCCAGGCAGCTGCTGCTTGGGCACTTCACCGACACGCAACGCCCCGCCCAAGCCGACACCGCAAACCACGTGGTCAAAGGCAAGTTTTCGCTGCGCCACGCGCCGCTGTTCAGCCCGGACGGCAGCCATGTGGCGCTGCTGCTGGCAGACGGCTACCGCAGCGCGATGGTGAAGGTGCAGCCCGCCGACATCCCCAAACGGGCGGCGCCGCGCTACCACCAATGGGCGCAGGGCGGTCAGCCGCTGTGCCTGACGGCGCAGAACAAGCACGTGGGCGGCATCGTCGCTTTCGGGGAGCAGGCCGCGTTCTGGAATCTCGATGGCATGCACGGCTCCATCGAAGCCGGCGGGCAGAGCCTCTGCCCCGCACCCGGCCAGGTGCGGCTGCGTCCATGCGTGTGGCTCAACAGCGGCGGCAAGCCACAGCGGTTCCTGCTGTGGGACCAGCACGGCCGGCTGATGACCTGGACGCGCGATACCAACCAGCGGCAGCGGGTTGCGCAAGGCAGCGAGCTCGCCGGGCAGGTGGTGGCGCTGGCGCAAGGCGATGCCGAACACGCGATCTACGCCACCCATGTCGCTGGCGAACTGCGGGTGCTGCGCCTGCATCGCAACGGCAAGCAGGACCTCATCCTGCAGCTGGCGCTGGGGTCGCGCCCGCCGGTCGTGTTGCTGCGCAACCTGGTCCAGGAGGACCAATGGCGTGGCGCCATCGCCCTCGAACTGGCAAGCCGTCAGGCCGGCGGGGACCGCTCGCTGGCTTACCGGGTGCTGCACGGGGGCCCGGCCGACGGCTTTCAGGAATTCGAGGCGATCGTGGCGTCCGGCGACCGACCGATCGGCCTGATCGGCGACCCGGACGCGCCGCAGCACAGCCTGCTGCTGGTGCTGCGCGCCGATCGTCGCGCGCTGCTCGCCATCGGGGCCAGCGGCCGGCGGACACTGCATCGCGCCGCCAGCGAGATCAGCGCTGCGGCAGTGTCCAGCGATGGCGCGCGGGTCGCACTGGTGACCCTGCAGGGGCAGGCGTGGATCTTGGGCGATGGCGGGCTGACCCCGTTGATGGTCGTGCAAGGCCAGGCCGAGCAACCCGGCCATGACTAGCCCCGCGCGCACGGACAATGCGGGCAGCAGCGTGCGCTACCCGCTGTGGCACGGCAGCCAGATGGTGTCGGCGTTGTGGTTCTCGGCAGCGTGGCTCAACCCGGAACAACGCCTGGCCAGGCTTGTCTGCGCCTGGCAACCGGGTAGCCGGGCACTGCGCTTTGCCGACGGCGATGTGCTGTGCTTCGCCGCGCCGCGTGCGTTGGTCTGCGAGCAGGCGCCCGGCCTGGCGCTGTGCCAGGTGCACGGCGGCCTGTTCTCGGGCGCGTTGACCGCCGCCGAGGCAGCGCAGTTGCCCCCCGCCGATATCGGCCTGGTCCATGGCGCCCAGGTGATCGCCTTGCAGTGGCAACACGCGGTGGCGCTGGATCCTTCCGAGGCGATCGACGTGTCTGGCTACCCGCTGCACATGCCCTACGACTGCAGCCCGAGCGAGCCACCGCTGCAGGTGGACCGGCTGCGCGGCAAACCGCTGCGGCAATTGCTGGGCAATGCCGTCCCGCCAGCCAGCGCAGAGCGCGATGCATTCCTGCACGCGCTGAAGACGCAGCGCCCCGCCGTGCAGAACACCACGCTGTGGCAACGCCTGCTGACGCGCGCTCAGCGCACCTTGAGCCGCGAGCACGCACCGGCATCGAACGGATCCGCAGCGTCTGGCGCCGGCACCGCCACCGGGCAGAACACAACCGTGCCGGCACGCCGTGGCGCTGCATCGGTATCGGCCTGGCGCACGCGGCTGGCCCGCGCACTGGTTGCCTCACGCATGGCCAGCCTGGTCGGACGTCATCAGGGCGCCTACATGCGCCGGATGCTGCGCCAGTTCGAAAACGGCGCTCTGGACGAAGCCTTGCGCAACGCGCTGCCGCTCGATGGCCTGGGCGAATCCCTGGGGCAGGCGTTCGGGGTGCCACAGCGGCGCAGCGACCTGAGTCTGTCGCGCACGCGCGGGGCCGGCACCAGCATCGGCCTGGGCGAAGAGCTGCAGGCGCATCTGCGCGCGACCTATCGCAGCGCCTTCGCGCGGCTGGACCGCGAGGGCCAGATCGATCGTGCGGTGTTCGTGCTGGCCGAATTGCTCAATGCGCGCCAGGAAGCGCTCGACTATCTGGTCAAGCACGCCCGTTACAAACAGGCCGCGGAGCTGGCGCTGGGCTGGGACATGTCGGCGGCGATGATCATCCGGCTGCTGATGCTGGCCGGCGACCACGCGCGTGCGGTGCAGGTCGCGCGCCGCGATGGCGCCTTTGCCGCCGCCATCCAGCTGCTGCAAGGTACCGATCGCGCATTGGCCGACGCGCTGCGGCTGGACTGGGGCCAGGCGCTGGTGCAAGCCGGCGACTGGCTGGCCGCCGTGGACGCGGTGTGGCCGTTGCACAACGCGCGCCACCAGGCCGCGCAGTGGCTGCTGGCCGCAGAACAGGCCGGCAGCACGCTGCACGCACGCGCGCTGGTCAAGCGCGCGCAGCTGTTGCCGGACACGCTGGAACACTACGCAGACCGCATCGCCGCGCTTGCAGACCCCACTGCCGATCCCGCACCGCGCAGCGACATGGCAGCCGCGCTGCTGGTGGATGCTGCCCCCAACCGCTCGCTGCAACAGCTGGCGCGGCAACTGCTGCCGGCGATTGCCGCCGATCATGCGTTCGCCCGCAACAGCCTGTCCGTCGGCGATCTGACCACGCTGCTGAAACTGGCCAAGGACCCCCTGCTCAGCGCCGATATTCCAACCTTCAAACCACACGTCGCGGCCAGCCAATCCAAGCTCTGGGACAGCGCCACCCCGCTACGACTGCAGGCACCGCAGGCCGGCCTGGCGGCCATCCACGATGTGGCTGCACTCCCGGGTCGCCGCTATCTGCTGGCCCTGGGCGAAGCCGGCGCGGCGGTGGTAAACGCACACGGGCGCCTGCTGCGGCGCTACCCGGCGCCTGCCTTTGGCGTGGTCATCGCCGACAGCGGGCAGGTCGCCCTGGTAATCGCGCCCCGCGAGCGCGTGTCCACCGTGCATCGGCTGGATTTGATCACCCATGCGGTGCGCGACCTTGGCCAGCTCGCACTGCAGTACGCCGCGCCCAGCTACAGCGGAATCGGCTGGAGCATCGTGGTCGACAACCGGCTGCTGGTGGTCGATACCGACAAGGATCTGCACAGCGTGCTGTGGCATGTCGGCGACCTGCCCGGGCCGGTGATTGCGGCGGGATTCTTCAGCGATTGCGAGGTGTATCTGGTGCAGGCCGGCGAGCACCTGGAGGACTGGACCTACAGCCTGCCCGCGCGACGCCTCAAAGCGCGCGATCCCCTGCGCGTGGACCCGCAAGCGCCTGTGCTCGCGCATCGGCTCGGCAGCGCACAGCAAACGGAGGTGCGCGTCGATCCCAATGGCGACAGTTACCTGCACTACCAGCACATCGGCAGCGCCCGTCAGTCCCGATTGCACGAACACAGTGCCGCATTCGGCGCGCCGGATGCATCGAGCGTGGTGGCGCTTGAAGCGGGATTCCTGGTTGGCCTGCATTGGCCGCACGGCTCGCGCTATCTGGTGGTGCGCCACCATGACGGCGGCATCGTTGCGTCGCTGGACTGGCCTGCGGGCAGCACGGTCAAGGTGCGCGAGCAATCCGGCCATCTGCTGTTCCATGACGCGCACGGCCGCGTGCTGGATCTGCAAACCGACCGCTCGCTGACCCATGCCATGTCCTTCCTCGGCTAGGGAAGGTCCGAACAACGCGTGGCATGACGGGGAACCTGGGATGTCGCTCAAACGCGGCGGCCTTCCCTGCTGAACATCAAGCGCTTGCGCGTAGTGAAGATGGCCAGCGGTGTTGATCGAGAACACACGGACGCGTTGTTCAGCGCTTGCCTGGCGCGTGTGAGAACCACACGCCATGGCAGGCGCGACGCCACAACGCCATGCGGATGCATCCCTTGAGGGACGCTTAGAGCAGCTAACAAAACTACTGTGCAGCCGCCAGGCGGGCGCGGCCGGTGCTCGGAATCCTCATGTACCACCCGTACACTCCGGTTCCTCCGCGCCGTCCACACCCACCTGACGACTGCTCGCTACGTTTTGTTAGCCGCTCTTAGCCCCGACGTGATCGGTGCTCGCTCCGCTCAGGTCGGCGTATCCACCTCGTCCCAGTCCGCATCTTCGAAGTGCAGCAGCCAGTTGAGCGCGTAATGGCGCTCGTACACCACGCCGGGCACGATGCCGGCCGGCGGTGCCTGCTGGGTCTGGCCGGCCTGGCGCACGGCCCAGTGCAGGCGCAGATGCAGGTCCAACGCATCCAGCAATTCGGGCAGCGGCCGCAGCGTCAGCAACTTGCGCGCAGGCGCCTGCGCATGCTCCAGCGCGCGCTGCGCGGCCAACGGCACGTCGCACAGGGCGGTCGGCTGCGGCAAGCTGTCGGCCAGGCCCAGCGCCCACTGCAACACGGCCAGGCTTTCGTAACGCCAGCCAAAATTGGCCAGCATCTGTGCTTCTGGGTGCGCTTCGACGAAGAAAGCGTGCTCCTGCGGCGACAGCGCAGCCGTCACGCCGGGCAAGCGTGTCTCCACCTCCTCCAACGCCGGTGGCACATCGCCGGCGGCCAGCATCTCCGCACGCAAGGCCACCGCAAACAACGCCAGCATCCGTTGCGTCACCGCCGTCGCATCGCGCACCCGCGCTTCGCCCCCACCGGCCACCGGCGGCAAACTCGGCGGTACGCGGATGCCCTGTGCGCTCAGCTGCGCCAGATGATGCGCTCGCCGCTCGAGCGCGTCCGGCGGGTACGGCACCTGCGCTTGGTCATCGAGCGCCGGTTCGCCCTGGCTGATCAGCACCCGTCCCTGCGGGTCGCGCACGCTGCCATCGGCCAGAAAACACACCGCATTGGCCTGCTCGGCCCACTGCGCCAGATCGCCAAACGCGCTGTCGTCGACCTCGAAGCTGAAGTGCTGCCGCACCCGCTGCACATGCCGCATCAGGTGATACCGCGACTGGGTCATTTGCCCGTCGCCCGCCTGATTCACGTAGCCGACAAAGCCATGCAGATGGTTGGCCAGCTCCGGGTCGGCATGGTCGCGATGCTGCACGGCGTCGTGGGGCAGAAAGTCCGGCCAGCGCGGTTCGCGCAACGTGGAATAGGCATTGACCAGCAGCGGCATGCGGGTGTCCTTATGCAGTCGGAGGCAGGCCGGCAGGGTGCCGCACACCTGGGGTGCTGTCCATGTCGGCGGGAGCGAGGTTAATCGTGTAATACGCCAGCGCATCGGTGCCGGGACTCAACACCCGCAGGCCCTCGCGGTGCAGCCCCAGCGCTTCCAGCGCGCGGATGGAAGCGGCATTGTCCGGCGACACGATCGCGCACAGCTGGGTCAGCCCCAGCCCATCGCGTGCGTAATCCAGCACCGCACGCCCGGCTTCGCGCACATAGCCCTTGCCGCGATAGGCCGGCAACAGTGCAAAGCCGAGATGCGGCACCGGCAAGGTGTGGCGGCACAACAAACCCAACGTCCCCATGAAGGTGGACCCGTCGCGCGTCTCCAGTGCCCAATGCGCAAACCCGTACATGTCGTGATGCGCCTGTGCCCACTCGCGCAGATGCGCGCTCGCCTGCTCGCGGGTACGGATGCCGCGGTCGTTGATGCCGGCGATAAAGCCGGGGTCGTTGACCAGCGTCAATATCGCATCGGCATCGCGCTCGGGATCGAGCGTGCGCAAGCGCAAGCGCGGGGTTTCGATCACGACAGTCACAGCGCACTCCTGCAGCAGGGAAAACCAGACTGCCGTGCGGTTGTGGCGCTGGCAAGCCTCAGCGCGCGCTACAGCCAGGTGGGACCGGCAATCATCCAGCAGACGAACCGCGCCATGCATACACGCGCCGCCAACCTGGCACGTCGAAGTAGATATCGATGTCGATGTCGATGTCGACATCAATGTAGACGGTCACAATCCATTCCGCGCGCAGCAAACGCCAGGCTTTCGACAACTGGTTACTGCGCTGCCGCCCTTAGCAATGCGGCAGTGTGCGGATCCGTACAGCAGCCACTCTCACGCGTATTGAAGCGCATGACACGCCTGGAACGGTCGGCACACCGCCGCCAATACGCTGGCGCGTGCCAGACCGAGGTGCCAAACGCTAACCACGCACCGGCCGCGCCCACCCGACGACAAGCACGGTGGCTTGATCAGCCGCGACTAATCGAACAACGCCTGGATCGCCGCCAGCCCGGCACTGGCGCGCTCTTTTTTGCGCTCGGCATCGGCCACCGGGTCGGCACCATCGCGCTGCAGTTCTTCGGCCGGAATCTCATCGAAGAACCGGCTCGGCTTGAGCCGCACATGCTCGCCAAACTTGCGCGTCAGCTTGCTGTGACTCATCCACAGCTGCTCCTTGGCGCGGGTGATGCCCACATACAGCAGCCGGCGCTCTTCCTGCAGATTGCCTTCTTCCAGGCTCACTTCGTGCGGCAGCACACCGTCTTCGCAGCCGACGATGAACACATAGCGGAACTCCAGCCCCTTGGACGCATGCATGGTCATCATGCGCACCTGGTTGCCGCCGTCGTCCTTGTCGTTGCGCGACAACAGCGCCAGCTGCGCGGCCAGATCGCTGGCGCTCGCGCCGCGTGGGCCGCCCTCGAACCACTCGGCCAACTCGTCCAGGTTGCGCTTGCGGCGTTGGAAGCCGGTTTCGTCTTTGGATTGATTGCGCAGGTCGTTGAGCAGGCCAGATTTGTCGGCCAGCGTCCGCACCAATTCGCCGGCCGGCATGCTCGCCGAGTGCTCGCGCATGTCGCGCAGAATATCGGTAAAGGCACTCAGGCCATTGGCCGCGCGCGGCGGCAGGTGCTGCAATGCGCCCATCGATTCGGCCGCGCGCGACATCGGCACCGACTTCGCACTGGCCAGCTCGGCCAACCGCGCCAGCGAGGTCGCCCCCACTTCGCGCTTGGGCGATTGCACCGCGCGCAAAAACGCCGCGTCATCCTCGGGGTTGACGATCAGGCGCAGCCACGACAGCACGTCCTTGACCTCCTGCCGCTCCAGAAACGCGGTGCCGCCGGTGAGGTGATACGGCACCCGCAGCAGCTGCATGGCTTTTTCCAGCGGCCGCGACTGGAAATTACCGCGAAACAGAATGCAGAAATCGCTCCACGGCACCTGCTTGGCGGTGCCCAGAAACGAGATTTCGGCAGCGACCTTTTCGGCCTCGTGCTCGCTGTCGCGGCATTCCCACACGCGGATACGTTCGCCGTCGGCCTGGTCGCTCCACAGCGTCTTCAAATGCTCGTGCGGGTTGTGCGCGATCAGCGCATTGGCCGCGCGCAGCACGCGATTGGAGCAGCGATAATTCTGTTCCAGCTTGATGATTTCCAGCGCCGGGTAATCGCGCCCCATCTGCTGCAGGTTTTCCGGATTGGCGCCGCGCCAGGCGTAGATGCTCTGGTCGTCGTCGCCCACGCAGGTGAAGTTGCCGCGCGGCCCGGCCAGCATTTTCAGCAGGCGATATTGCGCATCGTTGGTGTCCTGGCACTCGTCCACCAGCAGGTAGCCGATGCGCTCGCGCCAGCCCATCACGATCTCTTCGTTGGCTTCCAGGATCTGCACCGGCAGGCGGATCAGATCGTCGAAGTCCACCGCATTGAAGGTGGTCAGCCGCGCCTGGTAGCGCTCGTACAGGCTGGCGGCTTCCTTCTCGCGGTTGCTGCGTGCAGCGGCCATCGCCTGTTCCGGCGACAAGCCGGCATTCTTGGCGCGCGAGATCAGGTTCTTGGCATCTTCGATCGCGTCGGGCTTGGCGCCATGCATCAGGTCCTTGATCTGCGCGGCAGCATCGTCGGAATCGAAGATCGAAAAGCCGCGCTTCAAGCCGGCAGCGGCGTGCTCGATCTGCAGGAACTTCAGCCCCAGCGCATGGAAGGTGCAGATGGTCAGGCCATCGGCGCCATCGCCGCGAATGCGCTTGGCCACACGCTCGCGCATTTCCTTGGCCGACTTGTTGGTGAAGGTGATCGCGGCGATGCGCTTGGCCGGATAGCGGCCGATCGCGATCAGATGCGCGATCTTTTCCACGATCACGCGCGTCTTGCCGCTGCCGGCACCGGCCAGCACCAACAAGGGACCTTCGCAGTGCAGCACCGCGGCGCTTTGCGGGGGATTGAGACCGTGCATAGAGGCTTCCGACAGAGCGCGCCATTGTACCGGGGCGGCCCCGGGCTGGCCGGCGCGATGGATTCAGGTCGGCAGGGGAATGGTTCTGTCGCACCAGGTCTGCAGGTACGGCGGCACGGCAGCAGCCCTCGCCCGCCTGCGTTGGGCCGCGCGGCAGCATTCACCAATAGCGCGCGCTGCATGCATCCGCCCGGCCCGGTAAAATCGCCCGATGGCCAAGCTCTATTTTTATTATTCGGCGATGAATGCCGGCAAGACCACCACCTTGCTGCAGTCGGCGCACAACTACCGCGAACGCGGCATGCGCACGCTGATCCTGACCCCCAAACTCGACCACCGCGCCGGCAGCGGCGTGGTCGCATCGCGGATTGGCTTGCGTGCAGACGGGCGCGCGTTTGATCGCGACACCGAACTGCAGCAGCTGGTCGAACGCGACATCGCCACCCAGGGCGCCCTGCATTGCGTGCTGGTCGATGAGGCGCAGTTCCTCAGCCGTGCACAGGTCTGGCAGTTGAGCGAGGTGGTCGACCGGCTGCGTATCCCGGTGCTGTGCTACGGCCTGCGCACGGATTTTCGCGGCGAGCTGTTCGAAGGCAGCCAGTTCCTGCTGGCCTGGGCCGACGAGCTGGAGGAGATCAAGACCATCTGCCACAGCGGCAGCAAGGCCACCATGACCGTGCGCGTGGACGCGCAGGGGCATGCGGTGCAGGACGGCCCGCAAGTGGAGATCGGCGGCAACGAGCGCTACGTGTCGGTCAGCCGCCCCGAGTTCAAGAAGATCATGCGCGGCGAAGGTCGCATCGACCCACTGCAAATCGCCTTGCCGCTGCCATCTGCCGACGCCTGAGTAACCGGCATCCTGCCGACTGGCGACACCGCAGCGTCGGTCCGTCCGGCCTGCGCCGGGTAGTGCCCGCTCATTCCGCCACACGTCGCGTGGCGTCGCCGTAAGCGGTAGATGGCGGGGGGCACGAACACACGAATCACCCGTCGCCTTGGTCAGCGCAGCGGAGTCACAGCGCCGTTGGGCAGCTGCGGTAGCGCCGCCACCATCCGTAGCCGCATCCCTGATCGCCAGCGCGCATTGGCGCCAAGCTATACGCTGCGAACGCATCGCTAAACCTATGCAGGCATGCATTCGCAGCGGCATCGCCGGCACCAGCCGACAAGGCGTATCGTTGACATCGATTGCAGTGGCTTGGCACGTAACCAGGCCCAACTGCAGTCCTGTAAACTGGCGATCATCCACTTGTCGGGAGGCACACATGGGTACGCTTCCTCCCGAGTTACGCGCCGATATCGCGCGTGTTGGCCGGCTATCGTCGGTCCCCGATGTGCTGAATATCCTGACCCGCCTCACCGGCATGGGCTTTGCCGCCGTCGCGCGGGTGACCGAGGCGCGCTGGATCACCTGCCAGGTGCGCGACGAGTTGTCCTTCGGTCTGATGCCGGGCGACGAGCTGCCGCTGGCCACCACCTTCTGCGACAGCGTGCGGGTGAAGGGCAACGCGGTGTGGTTCGGGCATGCCTCCGACGACCCGGTCTATCGCGACCACCCATCGCCGCGGTTGTATGGCTTTGAAAGCTACGTCTCGGTGCCGATCCGTTTCGACGATGGCAGCGTGTTCGGCACCTTGTGCGCGCTGGACCCATTACCGCGGGTCATGGACCAGCAGTTGGTGGAGAAGGTCGAGTTGCTCGCGCAGTTGCTGGCCGCGCAGATCCAGGCCGAACAGCGCGCCGAAGAGAGCGCGCAGGAATCGCGGCGCGCACGCAGCGAACTGGGCCGCGCCGGTGCCTCGGCGCGGTTGCGCGAAGAGTTCATCGGCATCCTCGGGCACGACCTGCGTAATCCGCTGCAGTCCATGCATGCGGTGGTGGACATGCTCGCCATCGACCCACTCAACCAGCGCCAGGGCGGCGCCATCCGCTGCCTGCAACGCAGCCTGCAGCGCATGGAAGAACTGATCGATTTCGCCTCCGATTTCGCGCGCGGCATCGAGCGCGACTGGCTGCAGCTGGATTACGGCAGCGGCAGCGACCTGCTCGATGCGCTGTCGCAGGTCGTCGACGAAACCCGCGCCGCCTATCCCAACCAGGTGCTGTCCACGCACGTGGCCATCGACGAACCCGTGCATGGCGATGCGGTGCGTCTGGCGCAGATGTTCGGCAGCATGATGATCAATGCGGTGGTGCAGGGGCAGCAGAGTTCGCTGATCAAGGCGGTCGCGGTCACCGAACAGGGCCGCCTGCGCATCGAGGTCTGCAATCTGGATGGCATCGACCCACGCCGGCTGGATGTGCTGCACGCCTCCACCCACGTACACACCGCCGGCCGCCCCGTGCCGGAAGTGGATCTGGGCCTGCACATGGCCGCGCAGATCGCACAGGCGCATCAGGGCGAGCTGCGCATCACCAGCGGCAAGAACGGCACCTGCTTCCGCGTGGAGTTGGCCTGCGCACGACCCCGTGCGCGCATGCACCTGGTCAGCGGCACCACCTCGGCCTGAGTGCTTAAACCCGGCGATACCGCCCCACGGCGGCGATCGCGTCCTGCAGCAGTTCGGTTGCGCTCCGGAAACGCGTTCACAGACAAGCGTTTTGGAGACACGCAGGTTCTCGTGTGGCGATCACTCCAGGACGCGACGTGCATGGGTGCATCGGCGGACGCAGCATGTCCGAAATCGCATGTCGGTCATTGGCGTCATCCCAGCCTGATCGGCGCGCTGTGCAACGGCTCATCGCCGGATGCGGCATGCCCGAGATCGCATGTCGGTCGCTGGTGTCAGCCAGGCCTGATCAGCGAGATGTATGGCAGGCGCAGGCACTGTTCTCCTGCGCCGCACAACACATAAGGACGCGGCGTGCATGGGCGCATTGGCGGACGCAGCATGTCCGAGATCGCATGTCGGTCGCTGGTGTCAGCACAGGCCTGATCGGCGAGATGTACGGCAGGCGCAGGCATTGCTCGCCTCCGCCGCGCAACACGTACGCATGGCTGGGAGAGCGACGGTCCGTCGCCGTCGCGGCAGACGCACGCATGTCGGCGATCCACTCACCGCGCCGAGATCACTGCAGCATCCTCGCTTCTAGCTTCGATCGCCCGGGATCGCTCTACAAAGACGTCGCGCTGCAGACGAAACCGCGCGATACGCACTCGCGTGCGCACCGACACACACTCAATAGATCTTGCGCTCGCTCACCGGCGGCGGCGTCCATTGATAGAGCCAGGTTTCGGTCAGCGGCTTGCCATTGGCGCGCAGGTACAGGCGGATATCGATCTGCTGCATGCTGTCATCCGGCGGCACCAGGTCGAACATGGCCCGATAGCCCTTGAGCTCATGCAACGGCCGCGCCGAGACAATCTCCGTGGTGCCGCGCGACACCTGGATCACCGCTTCGACCTTGGTCTTGGCATCCTTCACCAACCCAGGCAAGTCGCCGCCGGCAAAGTCCACCGCAAAGCGCCAGGAAAAATGGCTGCGCTTCTGCCCGACGATGCCGCCCAATCCGGTGCGGGTGGCCACGCAATTCGCCAAATGCGAACTGGCCGGCGGTTGGGCGCCCCAATACAACCGGTAGCCCATCAACAGCTCCTGTCCCGGCTGCGGCTTGGCCTGCGGGTTCCAGAACGCCACGATGTTGTCGAAGGTCTCGTCCACGGTCGGGATCTCGACCAACTGCACCGAGCCCTTGCCCCAACCGCTCTTCGGTTCCACCCACAGGCACGGGCGCTTCTCGTAGAACACGCCGTCGTCCTGGTAATGGTCGAAATTGCGGTCGCGCTGCAACAGCCCGAACCCACGCGGGTTTTCATCGACAAACATGTTGAAGCGCAGATGCGGCGGGTTGCACAGCGGCCGCCAGATCCATTCGCCACCGCCGGTCCACATCGCCAGACCATCGGTATCGTGGATCTCCGGGCGCCAGTCCCAATCCATCCGGCTGTCGTTTTCGCCGACCTGGTACATGCTGGTGCATGGGCCGATGCCGAGCCGTTCGATGGCCTTGCGCGGGTATAGCGCGCTGTCGATATCCATCACCAGCACGTCGCCATTGGTGATGGCAAAGCGGTAGGCGCCGGCGACACTGGGCGAATCCAGCAGGCCGTAGACCACTACGGTGTCGGAGTCGTCGGCCGGTTGCTCCAGGTAGTAGGCGATGAAGTCCGGAAACTCTTCCGGTCCACCGGTGCCGGTATCGATCGCCAGCCCGCGCGCCGACTGCCCGTACTGGCCTTCCTTGCCCACCGCACGGAAATAGCTCGCGCCCAGAAACGCCGAGAAGTCGCGATCGGTGTCCTTGCGCGTGTTGAGCCGGAAGCCGGCAAAGCCCAGATCCTTCGGCAACTGCTTGCCGCCTAGCCCGCTGCTGCCGTAATCGAACGCAGCCGGGTCGTAGGCCAGCTGCTGGGCCTTGCCATCGACGATGTCGTAGATGTGCACGGGGGTGTGGAAGTACAGCCCCAGGTGGAAGAACTTCGCCTGAAACTTGCCATTGCCGTCGGCCCACAACGCGTGGTCCTGCCGATAGCGGATCGACTGATACTGATCCCAGTTCAACGCTTCCAGCGGCCCCGGCAGCACCTGCTTGTGGCTTTTGTACGGCGCCTTGGCCAGCGCACGCGCCTGCCCCTTGAGCCACGCATAGTCGAATGGTTGCGGCTGCCCGAGCCGACGCAGCCCCACGGCCTTGGCAGCCAACGCCCACTGCGGCAATGCCGGTAAACCGAGCGCGGCCAAGGCGGCAGCGGCATTCTTCAGGAAGTGGCGTCGTTGCATGCGCATCGATCTGATCGGGAATTGGGCGACATCATAGCCACAAGCCCGGCGTGGACGCGCGTGCGTGCGTCAAGGCGCCGCAGCTGCGGCGTCGCACGCATTGTCCAAAGCCAGCTCTGTCGCCTTGCTGCACAGGAAGCGCCGCTGCGCCTGCACATCGTCCGGCCCGCTGTACTGCAGCAACGTCCACTGCTCCTGCGCCTGCATCTGCGCACCTGGCGCGAGCTGGCGATACGGTGCATGCACCTCCATTTCCAGCAAGCCCTGGTCGGGATGCAGGGGCGGGGCTTCCAGGTACAGTTCCACCTGTCCTTGTTCCGGATGGATCGCGGCCAACGGCTGATGTACAAAGCGGATCACCAGCACCTGCGCACCGGCAAAGCCGGCCATCCAGCCCGCCGATGGCTGCAGCAACACCTTGCCGCGCTGGACCATGCCGTCATCGCGTACGTCGGCACGCAACGCCAGAACTCCCGCATGGTGACCGAACACGGGCGGCACCGTCCCTGGCTCGCTCGGCGGTTGCACCCGAATATCGCCAGCATCGGCCACCGGTACGAAGACCCGCGTATTCGCCGCAACGCGGGTGTTGAACCACAGATCCCAGGCGATCGCATCCTTGCGGATATTGCGCGCCGTGGCTTGCACCTCAACCGTGTCGGCGCGCGCTGTAGACAGGGCGATGCGCTTGCTCAGTTGCACGCCCGTCACCGGGCTGGGCTCGCCCTGCAGGCTCACCTCGGTCGGTCCACGTACAACGGCCCGCGTACTGGCCAACGAGAGATACGGATCCGGCGGCCACACCGCGGCGGCGGCCTTGCGCTTGAGGTTGACCTGCTGATGCAACCACCACTGACTCTGCGGCCCCACCCACACATCGTGACCGAGATACGGAACATCGCCTGCGCCGGCAGACACCGTAGGTGCAGGCTGGCGATCCACTGCTGCTCCGATCTTCAACACACTAGGGTGCCCGCGCAGGCTGAAGGACAGCACACGGCCACCGAATGCCGGCGTGACGCTCAGCTCCACTGCATCGTTGTGCAACTGGATACGTTCTACTGGCGCGAGGCCAGCTTTCGCGGACTCATCCGCATGTGCCTTGCCAGGAAGCAATAGCGCCAATGCCCCGCCAGCTACCAAAGGAATCAAAAGAGGCCGTGACATGGGCATAACGCAGTTCCAAATGCAGGACGTATCGATTGTGGCGTGGTGCACGTGTGGAAACTAGCCGTTTGCATCTTGTTACTGCGAAGGTGGACCCATTGATCGCCCGGCCGGCTGCTTATCCGTTGAGGCCGCACATCGATCGCGAAGATCGATCTGATCCGGGAGGCAGCAGGAACTGCTTAAAAGGTGCTGCCATACCTCAACGCTGGCAACTGCTGCACCACACCGTCGCGCGTTGTCCAATCGTTGCGTGTTTCAAGGCCCGCCCGCACTGTTTGCAGGGCTCACCCTCGCGGCCGTAGACCGTTAGTTCCTGCTCGAAATAGCCAGGTGCCCCGTCCGGGCTGATGAAGTCGCGCAATGTCGTGCCGCCGCGCTGGATGGCGTATCCCAGAATATCCTTCACCGCAGTAGCCAGATGCCGGTATCGATCAAGCGACACCTTTCCAGCCTCGCGCAAGGGGCTGATTCCCGCACGATGCAGGCTCTCAGCGGCATAGATATTTCCCACGCCGACAACCACTGCTTGATCCATCAGAAAGGTTTTGACTGCAGCGCGACGACCGCGCGATAGCGCATGGAGATAATCGCCAGTAAATGCCTCCGATAATGGCTCCGGACCTAGCGCAGCGAGCAGCTCATGCACCTGCGTGTCGGATTGCCACAGCAGGCAACCAAACCGTCGCGGGTCGTTGAAGCGCAGCACACGCCCGTTCTGCAGGCTGATATCCACATGATCATGTGCGCGCGGCAGCGTGTCTCCAGGCAGTACACGCAAGCTCCCGGACATGCCCAGATGCAGCAACGCACTCCCGCCGGCATCGGTATCCATCAATAGATACTTGGCACGTCGACGGACGTGCGTGATGGTAGCTCCAGGGAGCAAGCGCTCGATCTGCTCGGCAATGGGCCAACGCAGATCCGGCCGACGCAGGATCACCCCATGGATGCGCTGCCCGACCAGATGCGGCGCTAGGCCGCGCACCGTAGTTTCGACTTCAGGCAATTCCGGCATCAGCGCATCCAGCAACAGCCGGTCATGCACCGGCACGGCACGATATGGAGGTCGGCATGCAGAAAAGCAATCGAGCGGCGGTCGGCCAGCTATCAGATAGCGGTCTCCAGGAGCAGCCGAGG
>NZ_JAYGQQ010000014.1:0-174038 GCF_035012785.1 Xanthomonas sp. WHRI 8932A | reverse complement strand
GGTCTGGAAGGTTTGCAACTGCTGAGCACCGTGCGTTACCAGGACGGCACGCCGGCCACCGGTTACGACGCCGCCGGTCGCCTGCGCGGGTATCGCTACACCCTGGTGCGTAACGAGCAAGGCAGTGGCATGACCACGCCGGAGGGCTACACCCACACCTACCGTTACACCTACCAGGGTGCAGAGACCTACCTCACCCAGCAGGTGGTCGGCACCAGCACGCACCGCGACTTCAAGACCAGCAACAGCACCAGCACCTACGATGCGTGGGGCAAGCTGCTGTCGGTGCGCGAGAACACGCCCGGCGGCAAGGTCGATGACCGGCTGCGGTATTTCACGATGGATGCGGAGGGCAACATCCAGCGCCGCACCGAGGGCACGTTCGAGGGCGGCAGGTTCACCCAGGATGATGCCGCGCGTCTGCGCACTGAGGGGGAGCTCACCCGCATCAGGCAGGCGGTTAGATGCTCCGATGACCAGATAATCCGACGTGCCACTGCCAACCGGGCTCATCAATAGGGCCTATCTTTCAAAGTGTGATGGATGCCCTGGAAAAATCTTTCAGTTAGATAACGGCAATCGCTTGACAGCCTACCGGGGGGACGCTTTAAAGTTCACGCCGTCATCACAGGGGGATGCGGCGAGCTCGCTCGGAAGTTAGGTGGCTACCAGGATCGGTAGACACATGCCACGGCGCTGCAACGCGGGTCCGCAATGCAATTAGGTTTACCCATCTTTTCTAGGCCGCACGGCCTGGCACGGTGGTTTGCGTCTCATGGATGTGGCGATGCCGTCTGTCGATAAACTTTCTGCTTACTTGGCGCAAGACCCGGCAAATCCGGAGCTTGCGTGTCAGCTCTGCGATGCGCTGATCGAAACCGGTCAGGCGGCGCGGGCTGAGTTGGTGATTGCTGCATTGCCTGCCGATCTTCTGCAACTTGCCGGGGTGCAGTTTCGTGCTGCGCGGCTGGACCTGCTGGCCGGTCGCTACGCCGAAGCCGAAGCGCGGCTGCGGCCGTTATCCGAGCGCCACCCGGCACCCGCGTTGGACCATGACATCGCATTTGCACAGCTGTGCCAGCAGAACCTGGATGATGCAGTGCGCACCCTGGACACGGCGCGTGCGCGTCACGGCGATAGTGCCGAATTTGCCGTGCTCGCTGCACGGGTCGCTCTGATGCGCTCGGACTACGCTGCGGCCGATGCGGCGCTTGCGTCGGCATTGCGACTCGCTCCGCAGCATCCAACAGCGTTGGGCCTGAGTGCACTGTGTGCGCTGGATGCAGGGGACATGCAACGTGCTGCAGCGCAGGCGAACCATTGTCTATCGCTGTTTCCAGACCAGCACGAAGCATTGCTCGCTGCGGGTGCACTGGCGTTGTATGCCCAGGACGGCGGCGTTGCCGCGATGCATTTTGAGCGTGCGTTGGAGCGCTTTCCGATGTCGGGCCGGGCGCTGTCCGGGCTTGGTCAGGCGCGCATGCTGCAGGGTGCATTGGCGCCGGCCAAGGCCTTGCTGACACAGGCAACGCAGGCTATGCCGGACCACATCGGTACCTGGCATGCGTTGGGCTGGCTGCACCTGCTGGATGGCGAACGTTCTGCGGCTGAAGCGTGCTACCAACGTGCATATGCGCTGGATCGCAACTTTGCAGAGTCGCACGGCGGTCTGGCGGTGGTGGCACTGCTGGATGGGCACCACGAAGAGGGCGAAGCGCATCTGCGCCGCGCGCTCAAGCTCGATCCCGACAGCATCAGCGGGCGCTATGCGCAGTCGTTGTCGCTTGCCGATCGTGGCGAGCAGGTACAGTCGGAGGCGGTGTTTGCCGCGTTGATGCGTGATGGCGCATTGGCCGGTGCGCAGGCGCTCGGCGCGCAAACGCCTGCCGAAATGGCACAGCGCCTACGGGCGCGGCTGTCATCCAGCAACACTGTCGCGCATTGACGGCCGGTCTGTGGACGCCGATACCGCCATGCATCTGCTGGCCGAGACTCTGCTGGCGTCGGCCAAGATCTCTGCGCCGATCCTGCTGATCACGCTGGTGGTGGGTCTGGTGATTTCGGTCTTGCAGGTCGTCACGCAGATCCAGGAAATGACGCTGACTTTCATTCCCAAGTTGATCGCGGTGGGTGCGGTGACGATGGTGATGGGAAGCTGGATGCTGTTGACAGCGGTAGAGCTTGCCAAGCGCATGTTCGATTTTGCGGCAGGGCTCTGACGATGGATGCGCTGGCCGGATTTGCTCTGCTGTTTGGTTACGCGTCACTACGTTATTTGCCGGTGATGGTGCTGCCTGGTCTGTCGCCGTTGGCCTGGGCGCCGATGCTCGTGCGTGTGACCACGATGCTGGCGTTTGCATGGCTGACGCTATTGGCGCTGCCAGATAGCTATGTCCGACCAACGACCGGCCAGCCGACGGCGCTGCTCCTGGCTGCAGTGGGTGAACTGATGATCGGTGGGATCTTCGGTCTGGCCTTCATGATCCCCAACGCGGCGTTGCACACCAGCGGTTGGTTGTTGGACATGCAAGCAGGCCTGGGCGCTGGCGCCCTGCTCAACCCTGCAAGTGCGGACACCCAAGAATCGCTACTGGGTCATGCGCTGATGCTGGCCGCTACCGTGTTGTTCTTCTCGCTTGACCTGCATGTGCTGCTGTTCAAGGGCCTGGTTGCCAGTACCGCTGTGCTGCCGCTTGGGCGCATGAGTCAACCCATCAGTGCCGATGCATTCTTCGCCCTGCTCGGTAGCAGCTTTGTCGCTGCGCTGATGGTGGTGATGCCGGTAGTGCTGGGGCTTTTTCTGGTCGATGTCGCGGTGGGCTATGCCTCGCGTTCGATGCCGCAGGCGAACGTGTATTTTCTGGCGTTACCGCTGAAGGTCGCGGTGGCACTGGGTTTGCTGGCAGTGACGTTGACCTACGCGCCGGGCTTGATCGGGCGGCTGTTCGGCAATGCGCTGGATCAGGCGCCGCAGCTGCTGGGAGCGCCCTGATGGCCGACGCCGACCAGGACAAGACCGAGCAGCCGACGCAATCGCGATTGGAAGAAGCGCGCCGGAAAGGGGAGGTGGCCAAGAGTACCGACCTCACAACCGTGCTGATGCTGGGAATTTTTGTGGTTGTCACGATGTTGACCGGGCGCGATATCGCGGTGGCATTGGCGACCGCGACGCGTAGCACCGTGCAGTTGGCTGGCGTGCACCCGCGCATCGGTGCAGATCTGGTGGCCTGGTTGATCGAGACATATGGCGGCTTGCTGCAATCGATGACGCCGCTGATCCTCGCGTTGCTGGTGGTCGCTGTGGTTGCCAACCTGGGCCAGACCGGCCCCATCTTCAGCACGCATGCGCTTGCGCCAAGCATTCAGCGCATGCATCCGATGAACGCGGTCAAGCGGCTGTTTTCGATGCGCGGTCTGTGGGAACTGGGCAAGCTGGTTCTCAAGCTGGCCATGCTTGGCCTGCTTGCCTATATCGCGGTTGGCCACGCGGCGGCTTTTGTCGGCGACCTTGCGTTGTCTCCACCAGCCCAGTTGGTCGAGCAACTGCGTTCGGGCTTTTGGACCACCTCGGTCTACGTGCTGCTGGTGTTGCTGATTGTCGCAGTTGCCGACCTGGCTTTCATGCGCAAGGACCATGGCAAGAAGATGCGCATGAGTCGGCGCGAGGTGCGTGACGACGCCAAACGGCGCGATGGCGATCCGGAGGTGAAATCCAAGCAACGCAGGCAGATCCGTGACCTGCTCAAGACGGTGCGTTCGCTGCCGCGTGTGGCCGATGCTGACGTCATCTTGACCAACCCCACCCATTACGCAGTTGCTGTGCAGTATCGTCCGCGCAGCATGCGGGCGCCGATCGTATTGAGCAAAGGGCGTGGGCTATTGGCCGCTCGCGTACGTCGCGCAGCTCAGCGTGCCGGCGTACCGGTGATCCGTATGCCAGCATTGGCGCGGGCGCTGTATCGTGACTGTGCAATCGATGCTCCAGTTCCGGAAGATCTGTTCGATGCGCTGGCACCTGTCTACCGTAGGCTCTACGCCAATCGCCGCGCCGGTGCTGCTGCATGAAGGGGATTCTCGCCGCATTTTTGAAGGACAAACGCGACCTGGCACTGGTGGGGCTGGTGGTCGGCATCTTGATGGTGCTGTTTGTCCCGGTACCGTCGCCGTTGCTGGATCTGTTGCTGATCATCAATATCAGCCTTGCACTGCTGATCTTGCTGGTGACGTTCTTCACCGAGTCGCCGCTGAACTTCTCGACTTTTCCAACCCTGTTGCTGATCGCCACCATGTTCCGGTTGGCGCTGAATGTGTCTGCCACCCGTCTGATTCTGGATGGTGCGGACGCGGGCCGGGTGATCGGTGCTATCGGTACCTTCGTGATCCGCGGCAATTACGTGGTCGGCATTGTCGTGTTCTTGATCCTGGTGGTCGTGCAGTACGTGGTGGTGACCACTGGCGCGCAACGCGTGGCCGAGGTGGCGGCACGCTTTACGTTGGACAGCATGCCCGGCAAGCAGATGAGTATCGATGCCGACATGAACATGGGGCTGATCGATGAGCATGAGGCGCGCCGTCGTCGCAAGCAGATCGAAAAGGAAGCCAATTTCTACGGTGCGATGGACGGTGCCACCAAGTTCGTCAAGGGCGATGCCATCGCTGGCATCGTGATCGTGCTGATCAACATCATCGGTGGTCTGGCGATCGGTATCGCGCAGATGGGCATGCCCTGGACCGAGGCCGTGCAGCGATTCACGTTGCTCACCGTCGGCGACGGCATCGTCACGCAGATCCCGTCGTTGGTGATCGCGGTGGCAACCGGCATCATCATCACGCGCGCAGCGGCCGACGCGCGGTTGGGTGCCGAGATTCCGCGCCAGATTCTGTCCGATCCGCGTGCATTGGCGGTGGTTGCCGCAGCGTTGTTATTGATGTTGACGTTACCGGGATTCCCCAAGTTACCGGTGATCGCCGCACTGATCGGTGTTGCGGTGCTGATCCGCTATAGCCTGGTCAAGCGGCCACCAAGCGATGGCGCGCCCGACGTTGACGCCTCGCAGGGGCCGACTGCGCAGGAAGAGTTGCAGCAAGCCATGCGGGTGGAACCCATCGAAATACGTATGGGCAGTGCATTGCATGAGTTGCTCCTGGGGCCGAGCGGCGACTTCGCGTTGCGCATCGTCAATCTGCGCAAACAGGTTGCGGGCGAACTCGGCTTCGTCATTCCCAAAGTGCAAAGTAGCTTGCGCGCGGAGCTGGAACGCAATCAGTACGAACTGCTGGTCGAAGGCAATCGCGTTGGTCAGGGTGAGATTCATCCTGACCGACTGCTGGCGATCAATCCAGGCGGTACGCGCGTCAAGCTGGAAGGACTGGAAACACGCGATCCTGCTTATGGGTTACCTGCGCAATGGATCGCACCGGAGGCGCGTCAGGCAGCCCGCGCAGGCGGCTACACCCTGGTGGAGCCCGATACGGTGCTGGTCACCCATCTCAACGAGCTGGTCAAGCGTCACGGGCCGGACCTGCTTAGCCGCAGCGAGACCGAGCGCCTGTTGTCACGTCTTGACGAACACCGCGCACCGCTGGTCGCCGAGCTGGTTCCCAATGTGCTGAGCTATTCCGATGTGCAGAAGACACTGCAATTGCTGCTGCGCGAGCAGGTGAGCATCCGCAACCTTGAGGCCATCGTCGAGGTTCTGCTGGATGCCGGGCGCAATCAGAAGCAGCCGGAGGAGTTGGCCGAACGCGTGCGAGAGCGGCTAGGCGCCACCATCTGCCAACGCTTTCAAGATGCGCGCAGTGAGCTGCATGTGCTGACGCTCGAGCCGGGTATCGAACGGACCCTGATGGGTCAGCAGCGCAACGGCGAAAGCCGCAGCGCCCTGTTTACCGACATGGCGCAACTGGATGGTTTCATTCGTCAACTGGCCAAACAGGCCGAAGCGATGATGGGACAAAACCGCTTGCCGGTGCTGTTGTGCCCTGCGCCGTTGCGTCGTCCATTGCGCGGTTTGATCCAACGTTCGTTGCCTCATGTGGCCGTGCTGGCACTCAATGAGGTTCCTTCCACCGCCCTGGTCCGCTCATTTGCGGCAGTGGGCGCGCCATTGCAGGTTGCAGCATGAGTGACACCATCCAGGCCATCAGCCGCAGTCTGAATGCCGACATCCAGGCACTGACCGCGGTCAGCCAGAACGTAGCCAACCTCAACACACCCGGCTACCAGAGCGTGCGTGCGCGCAGCGACTTCGCTGCAGCCAGTGGCGCCCAGGCAATGGCGGTACAGCGTGGCGATGGCGCCCTGCGCGAAACCGGGCGCGGACTTGATCTGGCATTACGCGGGAACGGCTTCTTCGTGACGCAGCAGGATGGCCAGCAGCGGTTACTGCGCATGGGCAGCTTCGTGCGCGGCGCCGACGGCAGTCTGCAAACGCGCGAGGGTGCTGCCGTATTGACCGATGCCGGGGTCTTGACGCTGCCGCAGTCGGACATTCGCGTCGACGAGCAAGGCGGGATATGGGACGGCGAGGCGTTATTGGCACGTCTGAGCATCGTGGATGTGGCCGAGCCGGCTCGGCTGATTCCCAGCGAGGGCGGCTACCGCTACGACGGAGCGACCACGCAATGGAAAGGAACCGTGCAGCAAGGCAGCGTCGAACAATCCAATGTCGACGCCGCTGGCGAAACCATGCAACTGATCGAACTTTCGCGACATGCCGAATCGGTGCAACGCGTCATTTCCCTCTACGACCGAGCGATGGATACGGGCATCAACCGTATTGGCGACAACTGACAGGACTGCATCAATGATCGACGCTCTTTACATCTCATCTACCGGCCTGCGTGGCCAGCAGCAGCAGATCGACGTGATCTCCAATAACGTCGCCAACATGCAGACGCCCGGCTTCAAGCGCGGACGTGTCAATTTTGCCGAAATTGCAAATGCGCCGTTGCCCGGCCAGGGGATCGATCAGGCCACCAACGTGCATGGCGGCGGTATTCGCGTGAGTTCCACGTCGGTGGAATTTGGTGCCGGCGCCTTGCAACCCACGCGCAATCCACTGGATCTGGCGATCGATGGCGATGGCTTCTTTGAGATCGAGAACGCAAACGGTGAGCGCTTCTACACTCGCTCGGGCCGCTTCCATGTGGACAGCGAGGGCTATCTTGCCATCTCCAATGGCATGCGCCTGTCGGCAGGAATCCAGATGCCGCAAGGCGCTGCAGACGTATTGATCTCTGCGGCAGGCGAAGTGAGTGCCAAGCTCGAGGGCGGTGAAGAGCGCTCAGTATTGGGCAGTATCGATCTGGTCAGCTTCGTGTCCACCGAAGGCCTGGAGTCGCGCGGCGAAAACGTCTTCCAGGCCGCTGGCCGTTCTGGCGAAGCAATTCCACTGGCTGCAGGCAGCAACGGTGCAGGGAAGTTGCAGCAAGGCTATCTGGAGGCAGCCAACGTCGACATGATCGATGAGATGACCGGTTTGGTGCTGGCGCAACGGGCGTACCAGCTCAATGCGCGGGTATTGCAGGCGTCGGATCAGATTCTCGAAACCATCAACAATTTGCGCCGCTGATGATCAGGACGTTTGCCCTGCTGCTGATGGTGTCCTGTGCGAGCGCGCAGGCGACCACGATTGCACCCGACCGGTTGGTCGCAACTGCGCGTGCGTCGCTGGATGCCCTGTCCAGCGCGCTTCCTGGCGAGCTGACGATCACTGCCGCTGCGCTGCCAGGCTCTCAACTGGATGTGGAGGCGGATGCTTCACGTGTGACATTGCAGGCAACGCCGATCGACGGCAGCTGGCCACGCAAGCGCATCGGTGTTCCCGTGCGTGTGCTGGTCGATGGCGTTCCCACCCAGACCAGGATGGTTTGGTTCACGGTGCAATGGTGGTTGGAACGGCCCACCTACGCCCGCGCGTTTGCCGACGGCACGCCGAGCGCGCAGCTCGTCATAGTGAACAAGCGGGTCGACGTGGCTGGTACTTTGGCGATCGGTGAGGCATCGGAGCAGGCCACCTTACCTGCGGCGGGCCGATTGAAGCATGCCGTGCGCGCTGGTCATCTGGTAAAGCCAGACGACTTTGCGGCGGCGCCGACAATTGCTCGACGCGACCCGGTAACCCTGCGCGTTCGTAGTGGTGCAGTGGAGCTACGGTTGCCGGCGCTAGCGACAGCGGACGGGCAGCTAGGTGAGGCAATTGCCGTCTTGCCAAAGGGTGCGCGTACTCCCGTGCTGGCACGCGTGGTCGCCAATGGAGAGGTGTCCATTGAACAGTAGATGCCTGGTCTTGAGCGCCGCGGTCTTGCTGGCAACGGCAAGCCAATGTGTGAGCGCGCAAGAAAGTCTGATCAACCCGAATACCTATCGCGGTATTGCTGCGGATCGACGTGCGTATCGAGTAGGCGATGTGTTGACGGTAAACGTCTTGGAAGCCGCCAGAGCCCGCTCCGGGGCGGCAACCGACGCCGGCTCGGATGTCCGGCTGAGTGGCACGGCTGGCAATAACGCTTATCGCGGCGGCTTCGATGCCAGCTTGTCTGGCGCTACCAAGGGCAGTGCGGAGACCTCGCGCGTTGGTGAGCTGCGCACGCAATTGTCGGTGCAAGTCAAGGATGTTCTGAGCGACGGCTCGCTGGTGGTTGAAGGTGAACAGTCGTTATTGATCAATAAGGAAGATCAGCGCATTACCCTGAGCGGCATCGTGCGACCGGACGACATCTTGGCCGACAACACCGTGTGGTCTCATCGACTTGCTAACGCTCGTGTGGAGTTCAACGGCAAAGGTGTCGTTGCCGAGTCGCAGCGTCAAAGCGTTGCCTATCGGTTGCTTAAGTGGCTGAGGGTGCTATGAATCTGCGTCTGCTGGTGCTCTTGCTCGCACTATCCTCTGGCACCGCGCAAGCGGCTGCCGTCTCCGATGTCAGGATCAAGGACATCGCCCGCATTGCCGGTGTACGCGAAAATCCGTTGACTGGGTACGGCCTGGTATTCGGCCTTTCAGGCACGGGCGACTCGGCACGTAATCGGGCGACGGTGCAATCGGTTGGCAATACGTTGCGCAACTTCGGCGTCAGCGTCGAACTGGGCGACCTGTCCAGCCGCAATGTGGCAGCAGTGCTGGTTACTGCAAAACTCCCGCCCTTCGCAGAACCCGGGCAGCCACTCGATGTGCAGGTCGCCTCGGCAGGCGATGCCCGCAGCCTGACCGGCGGTACGTTGATGATTGCGCCTTTGAGCGGCCCTGACGGCAAGGTCTACGCCATCGCGCAGGGCGCGATCTCTGTGGGTGGTTATCAGTTCGAGGCGATTACCGCGTCTGTGCAAAAGAATCATCCCACCGTAGGCTGGATTCCGTCTGGCGGCACGGTCGAGCGCGCGGCTGCACTGAATGTTGCTGGCGAGCCGGGAACCTTGAGTATTCTGCTGGACGAAGCGGACTTCACCACCGCTAACCGCATCGCTCAAGCAGTGACAGCCAGCTTGCCAGGCGTGACGGCAGAGGCCGAGCACGCTGGCAAGGTCGTTGTGCACTATCGAGACAACCCCAGCCGCGTGGCGCGCATCTCTCAGATCGAAAACATCCGTGTGACGCGCGAACGTCCCGCGCGCGTGATCATCAATGAACGCACCGGCACCGTCGTTGCGGGAAGCAATATCCGCTTGGGTCAGGTCAGTATTTCTCATGGCGATCTGCGTGTTGAGATTTCTACGCGCTACAGCGTTTCCCAGCCCGATGGACTGCTGGTGCGCCCAGGTGCCGGTGTGCGCAGCGTATTGGTACCAGAAAGCACTATCACCACCGAAGAACCGATCGCGCCCCTGGTGTCGGTAGCAGAAGGCGCAACCGTGGCCGATCTGATCTCCGCGTTGCGGGCCGCCAAGCTGACCACGCGCGATGTCATCGCGGTCTTGCAATCCGTCAAATCCGCAGGCGCCCTGGATGGCGACCTGATCATTCAGTAGGCCACTCATGTCCCAAGATCTTACCGTCGACGCCGTGCGCATGGCCTTGAGCCTCAACAAGCTCAAGGCCGAAGTCACCAGTTGGAACATCGCCAATGCATCGAGCCCGGATGCGCCGGTTTTCGTTATCGACCAAAGCCGGACGGACCGTGTCTTGAATGCGGCAGCCAGCGCAAACCCCGGTGAGGTTGCCGCGCTGCTACATAACCCAGATTCGCCGACATTGGCGATCGTGGATCAACGTAGCGACGGCACGCGAGCAAGCCTGGACGACCTGGTCGCCGACGCAGTATCGGCAGGACTTAACTATCAAGCATTGACCGAGTCGCTGAGCCGGCACTTCGGCTTGATGCGTTTGGCGGTTACTGGACGGAGCGGCGCATGAGCATCGATGCAATTTTGGACGCAAGCCGCGCAGGCATGCAGAACGAGCGACTGCGCATGGACCAGGCCGGGCGGTATATCGCAGTTGCCAATCAACCGATCGATCCACGCCAGCTTGCTGCGTCGTCCAATGGCTCCTTCGCCGAAACGGTGGGCCTTGGAGATGGGATGGATGCCGTCCGCAGCCTTGGCACGCGCACGGTGCTGGATCCGAAAAACCCTATGGCCGATGCACAAGGACAGGTGCATTACCCAGCTGTAGACATGGTCAGCGAGATGACAAGTCTAATGACGGCCAGCCGCGGCTACGAAGCAAACGTTCGCTCGTTCAATGTCCTACGCAGCATGGTGCTGCGCGCATTCGAAATTGGAGCCAAGTGATGGCGATCGAGGCAATTGGCGCCATCGGTCCAGCACCGCTGGAAACACTCGGAGCACCGGTGGCCGCGACCGAAGGCGTGAACTTTGGTGATGTGGTTGCGCGTGGTCTCTCCAATGCCGATGGCGCTGTCCAGACCGCGGATCAGCAGCTCCGTGCGATGGCCGCTGGCCAGGAGATTGCACCACACGATCTGATGATCTCGCTGGAAGAGGCGCGCATGCATCTCACGTTGCTGGCCGAGGTGCGTAACAAGCTGGTCGAGGGGTATCAGGAACTCTCGCGGATGCAACTGTAAGGACATTGACGTGCTTTCCTCTTTCAAAACGACGTATTCGGCAATGCCCCCCACCCGCAGGGTGGGATTGTTCGTTGCCGTGGGTATCTTGCTATTGCTCACGGCTGCAGCAATCTGGTGGGCATTGGCTCCGCGACAGGCAGTGTTGTTCGGCCAACTGAAGCAGGCAGACGCTGCCGAGGTGTCAGCGGCGCTGGACGAATGGAAGGTTCCGCATAGCTATACGCCGGACGGCAGCGGGATACTCGTCGAACAAGGGCAGGTGCATCCTTTGCGGATGCGTCTTGTCTCGGCCGGCGTCCCGAAGGGGGGGCATGTCGGGTTCGAGCTTTTCGACACAAATGAATTCGGCGTCACCGAATTTGCCCAGCGCATCAACTATCAGCGGGCATTGCAGGGCGAGATCGAGCGCACCATCGCCACGATTCCGGGCGTGGAGGCGGTGCGTGTGCACCTGTCGATTCGGCGGCCGGGCGTGTTTCTGGCCGAAGACAGCCAGTCCAAAGCCTCGGTTGCCGTGTCGCTTGTCCCAGGCGCGACCCTGACTGCCAAGCAGGTCAGTGGCATCCGCGACCTGGTTGCCTCGGCCGTGGACGGTCTTGCGCCCGACGCCGTGGTGGTGGTCGGGCCGACCGGCTTGCAACTTGGAGGAGGCGCAAACGACGCTGCAAGTGGGACGCAGGGTGATCTGGCACGTCAGCTGGGTGCGGACTATGAGCGTGACATCCGCAAGATCCTGGAAGCACAGTCGTCCACGGCAGGCGCATCCATTTCTGTGAATGTGGCGCTGAATTTCGACAAGGTGCGGACCACTAGCGAACGTACGTTGGTCGCCCCTGGTCAGGACCATGGCACCGTGGTGCGACGTAGCACTAGTTCCGACCGCACCGCCGACGGTGGCAGCGGCGCCGTATTGAACGAACAGGTCGAGTATGCCCACGGCACGGAGAAGCAGGAGGTCACGCGTGCCACCGGTCGCGTGGAGCGCGTCAGCGTCGCGATTTCAGTGCGACAGCCTCTGACCGACATCGAGCAACAGCGCCTGCAGCGCTTGGTCATGGCAGCCATCGGCGGAGATGCTGCGCGTGGTGACGTTGTCGAAATCGGTGTCGGCGCTCCTTCGCTTGCCGGTCAACCTGCAAATCGGCCGACATCGGCCGTCCGTGATACCGATCGCTCGGTCATTACGACTTCCGACGCTGTGTCGGTGTGGCAATCGGGTTTGCTGACCTGGTTGCTGGCCGCCATCTTCATCAGCCTGACCGTCGGTCTGTTGATCGGCAGGGCAATCGCACGATCGCGCGGTAAGCGTTTGAGTCGCGAGCAAAGCGAACAGGCCGCACAACACATTCGGGCGTGGTTGCTAGGGCCTGCACATGAGCGTGTCTGAGGCCATGCGCAAGTCTGCGTTGCTTGCCAGCGTGATGCGGTCAGGCCAGCGGCGGCGTCTGCTGGCGTCGTTGCCGATAGCCATGGCCGAGCAGCTGCGCACGCAGATAGCGCTCGTGCGTCGTCACGGATGGGATGAACTCTCGCTTGTGGAACCACTGTTGCACGGGCAGGAACTTACCGTGACACAGACCGATGCCGACCTCGGTCTGGAAGAAATCGTGCGGTTGTCGCATATCTTGAGCACCGCGACATTGAGCCGCGTGGTAATGGCGACGACAGCGGGAGAGGCATCCTTCGTGCTTGCCGCGCTCGACCCTCAAATAGCCAAGGCGGTTTGCGCTGAACTAACGACGATGAGGCCTTTGCCGCCCGCATTGGCCGCTGCTGTGCGCAACGCGGCCCAGACGCATGCAGCCGCGGTTCCTGCAATGCGAGCATTGACATGAAGCGTCTGCCTGCATCGGCCGATTGTCGACCCTGGTATGCGCCTACGCAGCATATCGTTGTCAACGCCGCGCCCGACATTTCAGAAGAGCAGTCCGTGCTGGAACACGCACGTGCGATGGGCTATCAGGAGGGCCTAGCGCGTGCACATGAGGAAGCCGCAGCGCTTGCACAGCACGAGTTGGCACAATTGACCGATACCTTGCAGGCGGAGGCACGCTCGGCACGGGAAATGACCGAGCGCTTGCATACGCAGATGCAGGATCTGGTTGCGGGGCTGGCACTGGCTGTCGATGAGCAGGCGCGTCGAAGCCATGAAGTTGCCGTCGAAGTGGCATTCCATGCGGTAACTCAGGTCATTGGTGGCGCTTATGCCAACACATCGCTGTTGACGGACTTGTGCCACCGCGCAATGCGCGATGCAGGGCATCAGGCGGTGGCGTTGCACGTCTGTGAAAAGGATCTTGCGCTCTGCCCCAAGGTTGCAGGGCTGGCGATTCAATGCGATCTCTCATTGCGTCCTGGCCAGTGCATTCTGGAAACACGCGCGGGGCGAACCGAATTCGGTTTAGACGTGCGGCTTTCTGCACTACAGGCGGCGCTGCTGGATGGTCTATCCACTTACCAATATGTGGCCAGATGATGGGTCTTAGCCAACATTTGACTACGGCAATCCAGTCGGCGTCTTACACACGCCGTTATGGCCGTGTGTGTGCATTCAACGGACTGGTGGTCGAGGCCGATGGACCCGAAGCACGCGTTGGTGATCTCTGTGAGGTGGTTGCATCGGCGGACGGTCGGCGCGTGGATGCACAGGTGGTGGGCCTACGGGATGGCAGGTTGCTGCTCATGCCGTATGGAGACCTTGCCGGACTCGCGACGGGGGCAAGAGTGGAAGCCACTGCAAGGTCATTGCGCGTGCCGGTGGGGGCTGCTTTGCTGGGTCGTGTGGTCGACGCTTTCAGCCGTCCTTTGGACACGTTGGGGCCGTGCATTCTGGAACAGCGGTATCCGTTGCACGCAGCGCCACCCAATCCATTGGTACGGCGTGATATCACGCAGATTCTGGAAACCGGCGTCCATGCGGTAGATAGTCTGTTGACTCTGGGCATGGGGCAGCGCATCGGCATTTTTGCCGGCAGCGGGGTCGGCAAGAGCACACTCCTTGGCATGTTCGTTCGCCACGTGAAAGCAGACGTGATCGTGCTGGCATTGATCGGCGAGCGCGGACGTGAGGTCGGCGATTTTGTACGCCATACGCTTGGGCCCGAGGCGATGGCGCGCTGTGTGGTCGTCGCTGCCACTGCAGATCAGCCCGCCCTGGTGCGAACGCATGCAGTACATGCCGCGCATGCCGTGGCAGAGTTCTTCAGGGATCAGGGTAAGTCAGTCCTGTTGGTCGTAGATTCGATGACCCGGTTCGCCATGGCGCATCGTGAGATCGGCCTGGCCAGCGGTGAGCCGCCAACCTTTCGTGGCTATACCCCTTCGGTCTTTTCATGGCTGCCGCGGATCGCCGAGCGTTGCGGAAACTTTGCCAATGGTGCGATCACTGCAATCTACAGCGTGCTCGTAGAAGGCGACGACCTCAACGAACCCATTACCGATCACATGCGCGCCATCCTGGACGGACACATCGTGCTGGATCGCACATTGGCGGCAAAAGGGCATTATCCGGCGATCAATGTGTTGGCCAGCGTAAGTCGCCTGCTGACCCAGCTGGCGACGCGAGAGGAGGTTGAGCTGGCAAGCCGCGTTCGCCACGTGCTGGCCATTCTGGAAGATTCACGCGATCTGGTTGAGCTGGGGGCGTATCAGCCCGGAGCCAATTCGGCACTGGATCAGGCACTGGAGGCCTGGCCCCAGGTGGAATTAGTGCTCAAGCAAGCGCAAGGCGCACCAATGACACGGCTGGAAACAATGCACGCATTGCAGCGCGCGCTATCGAAGGAAGTCGCGCATGTCTGACGATCGAGCGCGTCGACAACTGCAGCGGCTTGCGGTGCTGGCGCGCGTCCGCGACCTGGAGACGCGCAAGGCATCGCTAGCGCTGCGAGCTAGCCTGCTGGAAAGCCGCCATGCGCATGCAGGTGTGCAGGCATGCGAACAACGCGTTGATGCTGTCGCTTCCTGGAAGCAACGCGCTGAGCATGGTCGCCTACAGTTGCATACCTACCA
This sequence comes from Xanthomonas sp. WHRI 8932A, assembly GCF_035012785.1. Taxonomy (NCBI): domain Bacteria; kingdom Pseudomonadati; phylum Pseudomonadota; class Gammaproteobacteria; order Lysobacterales; family Lysobacteraceae; genus Xanthomonas; species Xanthomonas sp. WHRI 8932A. The sequence goes on along the minus strand of NZ_JAYGQQ010000014.1, from coordinate 158,996 downwards.
GCTCGCACTGGACGCTGAAGGGGTCGTGTACGCAGAGCAAACGCACGCGCAGCTGCATGCAGATGCTTGCTACGGGCGCCTTGATGCCGCGCGCACAATGCATCGTGACACATCGGCGGAAGAACGCTCCGTCGATGAACGGTATCGTCGCCTGTCCGAACACATCCGGCATGGGGAAGAGCGCACGGAGTCCGACGTCAGCGCAGAGCTCTGGCTTGCCAGGAGGGTCTGTGATGGCCATTGAAACGTGGATGCCCCCGCCTGCCTCGAGTCCGGTCAAGCCCAGGGCCGAACCGCGTGAAGAGCTCCCAGCCAAGGATGCGGCGACCTTCGAGCGCTGGCTGTCGCCTGAGCGCTCGCCTGGTACAGCGACTGTCGCAACTACCGAACAGGCCGTGCAAGCCGGCACGCTGTCGGCCGCCCAAGCTGCGCGTGACGTTGATCAAGCACTTGCGTTGGATTCCATTGTGTTCGAGTGGACGGCAACTGCGACCTATCTGATGTCGTATGTGGATCACCGCAGATCTGGCCTTGATATCCCAGTGCATGATTCGGCTGCAATCGATGGCAATGCGCTTGCGCAACCGCGAGCTGTATCGAGTGCAGGTGCAATCGACTTGCAATCTACAATCAGCAGCTCGTTGGGTGTGTCCGGGTTATACGCGTCCGCTACCGACCTGCCGGTGATCTCGAAATCACATGCCGACACCGATGGCACTCAGCCGTTGCGCGCGTCGCCCACGGCCAGCCTTGGCGCATGGGCGGAATGGATGTCGCGGTCGATAAAGCAGATCTCGGATGCCGAGGGGCGCTCGACCGTGTGGATTCGCGATTACCAAATTTCCGACGCGCAACTACCGGCGCTACTCGATGCACTGCTGCAGTCCGGTCAAGGCAGGCCGGACCGAATCATGCTCAATGGCGCTCTCATTTGGCAGCGTGCCTCAAATACTCAAGGAGTCAGCAGTGGCGATTGATTCAATCGGTGCGATCGTAAACAACGGTAGCGCAAGTGCACAGTCGAACAACACGATCGACCAGGACGGCTTCATCAAATTGTTCCTGTCGCAGCTGCAGTTTCAAGATCCGCTGGAGCCGGTGGATAACCGCGAGTTCCTGGCGCAGCTCGCGCAATTCAGCAATCTTGAGCAATCGCGTCAACTCAGCCTCAACTCCGAAGGGATGTTGAGCATGAACGCTACCAGCCAGAGCCTGAGCCTATTGAACCGTCGTATCGAGGTCACCCAGGCAAGTGGCAGTACTGCCACCGGTTTGGTCAAGGCAATCGAGTTCAGTGCATCTGGCCCACTGTTGACTGTAGAAACCAGCGCCGGCGTTCTCACAGGCATTCGCCTACCCCAAATTACGCTGGTCCAGCAGTAGGAGTCATCGCATGTTTCAAGCCCTCTACAACTCGTTGTCCGGACTTTTCAGTTTTTCCAAAAGTCTGGACACGGTAAGTAACAATGTTGCGAACATGAACACGCCGGGGTTTCGCGGCAGCGACTCATTTTTTGAGAATTTGGGTGGCGAACATGGCACACGCATTGTGGGCGCCGGGTTGCGTACCACTGCCGGTGATCTACGACAGACCGGTAACGCGACCGACGTTGCGGTTGACGGCGCAGGCTATTTCGTTTTGCGCGATGCCAGCGGTGGACTGCATTACACACGCGCGGGTCAGTTTATCTTCGACGATCGTGGCGTCCTGGTGGACAGCGTCAGCCGCTACGACGTGATGTCCATCAATAGTACGGGGCAATTGTCGCAACTGAACCTGGATGGCTTACGTACCTTGGATGCCAAGGCCACGACCAGCGTGCGGCTAAGCGGCAATCTATCCCCAACATCCACAGGCAGTTCGGTCAGCGACATCAAAGTCTATGACGCTGCCGGTACCGTCCATACGCTCAAGATCAATACTGCTGCGCCGGTTGCATCGGTCGGAGCGGGTCGTACTTATCGCGTCACCGTGACCGACGAATCCGGCGCACAAGTGGGCAGCGGTGATCTGCGTTTCAGCACTAGCGGTATGCTCGAGACGGGCTCCGGAACGCTCGAGGTCACGCTTTCGGCAGGCTCAGGCAGTCAGAAGGTCTCGCTTGGCTTCGGCACGCCAGGCACATTCACCGGAACGACCAGTCTGTCCGGTCTGACCGACAGTCTGACCGCCACCGTGGAGGACGGCAGTCCCGTGCTGGGCATCAATGCACTGGCATTCGACAACAAGGGCATCCTTCAGGTTACTTACAGCTCGACCGAAAAACGCCGGGGCGCTCAGCTTGCACTGGCGGCATTTCAAAGCGAGAGCACGTTGGAGCTCTCCAGTGGACGCATGCTGTCGGACGTGGAAAGTCAGCGCAGTGAGCTTGGTCGTGCCGGCTCCAGCGTCTTCGGGAGCATCCAGGGTGGCAGCCTGGAGATGTCGAATATCGACCTGACGCAGGAATTCGCCGACATGTTGATCATTCAGCGCGGCTATCAAGCCAGTTCGCGAGTGATGACGGTCAGCAATGAAATGATCGAACAGCTCTATAACAGCACACGGGGTGGTTGATCAATGAAACGTCTTGGTTGGATACGTCCTGCCACTGCGCAGAGCTTATGCGAGACCCTGGAGTTACGCTTGGTCGCCTGGCTCAAAGAATGGTCGGTCTCACAAGATCAGGTTGACCAGCGCCCGGGTGTTGCCGTCATGCAAACCGTTGAAGATTCTCTGGATACAGTGCACTGGCGGATCGCTACCACCAATGTCGGAGGCCTGTTTGGTATTCGGCTACGTAGCGCGTCGTGCTCGGCACTTGGTGCGGAGTTGATGGGCTTACCCAGCGCCGCTGACACGCAGTTATGTGGGAGTGTGGGTGAGGATGCGCTGCAAGCGTTGCTAGACGCACTTTTAGGCAACCAGATTTCCGACAGCGTGGGACGCAGCCAGCAGATCGATAACGATCGCTTCGGACCTCGCCATGGCGCTTTTCGTGCTACCGCGCACTGGGACGCGTTTGAGGTCGAAGTGATCGCTGACGCGGTCTGGTGCGCGTCGGAGAGTGACAGTATCGATCGAACTGTTCGTTCTGAGCTGACGTCACGTCATGCCGCGCTACTCAATCAATCTGTTGGTCTGGACGCCCAGCTGATCGTGGGTGAGGTAGAGCTGGGCGAGGTGTCGACGCTGCGTATCGGCGAAGTTCTGATTGTCGACAGCGACGCGCACGCACCGCTTCATCTAATGAATGGAAACCAGGTCCTTGCCGCTGCGCGCTTGGTCATTGTGCAAGGCCAGCGCGCACTTGAATTGCATTGAATAACAGATCTGATCAAGGACACGACGAATGAAGATGGAAACTAATACCGTAGCGCGCGATCTCTCGATCTTCGGCCACGTCAAGGCAAAGCTGGTAGCGCATGTCGGGCACGTAGAAATGAGCGTCGATGAGATCATGGCACTTAAGCAGAGCGACGTGGTGACGCTGGAGGAAGCATGCGACGCACTGGTCACACTCATGCTCAATGGCAAGGCAATTGCCAGAGGCGAGCTAATGGCTGTCGGCGACAAGCTCGGCGTCCGGATTCAAGAATTGCTCTGAGCTAAGACATGCCGACTGCCATTCCCTACCGCGGCGATACGGTTCTCAGCGCCGCGACGCTTAGCCCAGCGCTTATCTGGACCACCGTTTTACTGACGGTGTTCGTCGCTGCTTTGTTATTACTGAAGAAGAAAGGAATGCTCGCGCGTTGGCAGGGCGGCGCTAGGATCTCCACGGCAGTTGGCAGCATCGTAAAACGTGCAGAGTATCGGGTCAGCCGCTCTACGGTTGTGTACCTGCTTGAGATCGAAGGCGAGAGCGTGCTGGTCACTGAGTCCAGGCATCAGGTCGGGATCCAACGTCTTGGTGCGGCCACAGAGGTATCAAAGTGACCCGGCGGCACGTGTATCGCCAGCTGCTGACTGGAGTTGTCGGTTTAAGCCTGGCGCTTGTCGCCTCAGCGGTTTGCGCAGATCCGTTGAGCGATGCACTGAGCGCCGCAGGCAAACAGGAATTCTCTTCTACGCTGCGCGTTTTTGTGCTGATGACGATGCTCTCGTTCATTCCGGTCATCCTGATCGGCATGACATGCTTTACACGCATCATCGTTGTACTGGCCTTGTTGCGACATGCGCTAGGCATTCCACAAACACCACCTAACAGCGTACTGATTACGTTGGCGATGTTATTAACGTTGTTCTCGATGGGGCCGGTGCTGGACAAGGTTCAGCGGGATGCGCTGACGCCTTATCTTGCAGATCAGATCACTGCAACCGAAGCGGTGTCGCGTGCCACGCCATCGTTGCGCGACTTCATGGTGCGTCAGACGCGCGAGTCGGATCTACTTGCAGTTAGCGAAATGGCCCGTGTCGCGCCGCCAAAGACCGTTGAAGAGATCCGTTTTACGCATCTTGCCGCAGCGTTCATTCTGAGTGAGCTGAAGACCGCATTTCAGATGGGGTTTGTTATTTTTCTCCCGTTCCTGATGATCGATCTGGTGGTTTCCGCAATATTGATGGCGCTCGGCATTATCATGCTACCCCCTGCAACCGTCAGCCTTCCCCTCAAGCTTCTGCTATTTATTTTGATCGATGGATGGGTGCTCGTTTCCCGCACGGTGTTGGGCAGTATTTGGTCCTGACACGCCATGGACAAGGAGGCCCTTGTTGCCGAGCTTTGGAGGCGATTCAAGACAGAACACGATCTGCAGGCGAGAGACTTCCTGGTGACGGAGTATTCGCCGTGGGCGCGGATAGTTGCCGCCGACGTGTATCGCCGTGTCGGCCGTCGCGATCTGGACTGGGCGGATCATGTGCAAAATGCACACATCGGAATGCTGGAAGCGATGAGCAGGTACGACCCGGCTCGGTCGATTCCTTTTACGCTGTATGCAAAACGACGCGTGCGGGGAGCAGTATTCAACGGCGTACGCCAGCATAAATTCTCTCGCCGGATTGAAGACCCTATCGATACCTTAGCCGATGACATCGGCAGCCTCGATGGCTTCATCGGTGCGATTGTGCAGATCGCGACCCAGCATTTGGTGGAGCAGGCAACCGATGCCTGGCCCGGTCAGGCCATCGCAGAGGAGCAGTCTCGAAGCGTTTTGGCTCATGCGATGTTGCAGTTAGCTCCACGCACGCGTGACATCTTCATGTCCTATTACTACTTGCATAAGCCCTTTGTACAGATCGCAAACGAGCTTGGCGTGACCAAGGGCAGGGTGTCCCAGCTTCACTCCCAGGGACTTGAGATCCTGCGCTCAAATCTCCGACAAAATTTGTTTCAGTTAGGCGATTTTTTGTAGCGTCTGCCAGCCCTTTTCTGGTGACACGGGACCGTCCCGGTGATCCGGTCACATACACTGCTTGTAAAGATCGCGTTGTCTGTCATATGGATTGGTTGGCATTCATGGTTATCTTCGAGGTCAGGTTCTCGGTTTGGCGTTCTCTTCGCCCCGAACTCGACATCAGGCACACATCGCTCCTGCCAAGCTGGTTGCTCAATACAGTAGCGGAGCTGCATCGTGGCGAAGAAGAAGACGGTGGCGCGGTTTCTGGCCGAGACGCTGCAGAGCGCGGGTGTGGAGCGGATCTGGGGCGTGACCGGCGACAGCCTCAATGGCTTGACCGATGCATTGCGCGAGATGCAGACCATCGAGTGGATGCATGTGCGCCACGAAGAAGTCGCCGCGTTTGCCGCAGGCGCCGAGGCCGCGGTGACCGGCACGCTGGCGGTGTGCGCCGGGAGTTGCGGGCCGGGCAATCTGCATTTGATCAACGGCTTGTTCGACTGCCATCGCAGCCGACAGCCGGTGCTGGCGATCGCCGCGCATATTCCATCGTCCGAGATCGGCCTGAGTTATTTTCAGGAAACCCACCCGCAGGAGCTGTTCCGCGAGTGCAGCCACTTTGTGGAGCTGGTGACCAATCCGGCACAGCTGCCGGAAGTGCTGCATCGTGCGATGCGCACGGCCATCCTGCAGCAAGGCGTGGCGGTGGTGGTGATTCCCGGCGATATCGCGTTGCTGGAGGTGGACAAGCATCTGTCGAGTGCATGGCCTGCCCTGCGCGCGCCGCGCGTGCTGCCTGCGGCCGACGATGTGCAGCAGCTGGCCGAGCTGTTGCAGCAGAGCAAGGCGGTCACCTTGTTGTGCGGCAGCGGGTGCGCAGGTGCACACGATGCGGTGGTGGCGCTGGCAGAGAGGCTGGGCGCGCCGATCGTGCACGCGCTACGTGGCAAGGAATACGTGGAATGGGAGAACCCGTTCGATGTCGGTATGACCGGCTTGATCGGCTTCAGTTCCGGCTACCACGCAATGCTCAATTGCGACACCTTGATCATGTTGGGTACGGATTTCCCGTATCGGCAGTTCTATCCGAAGGACGCCACCATCGTGCAGGTGGACCGCGACCCGGGTGCATTGGGACGGCGCACGCCGCTGCAGCTGGGCATTGCGGCGGATGTGGGCGAAACCATCGCGGCCTTGCTACCGCAGTTGCAGCGTCGCGAAGACCGCCGCTTCCTGGAAAAATCGTTGGAGCACTATCGCAAGGCGCGCGAAGGGCTGGATGACCTGGCAGTGCCGGCCGATCCTGGTGAGCCGTTGCATCCGCAGTTCGTGACCCGGCTGATCAGCCAGATTGCCGATCAGGATGCGGTGTTCACTTGCGATGTCGGCACGCCCACGGTGTGGGCGGCGCGTTATCTGCGCATGAACGGCAAGCGCCGTTTGCTGGGGTCGTTCAACCATGGCTCGATGGCCAATGCGATGCCGCAGGCACTGGGTGCGCAGGCGGCGTTCCCCGGGCGGCAGGTGATTTCGCTATCCGGCGATGGCGGCTTTGCGATGTTGATGGGCGATTTCATCTCGTTGGCGCAGTTGAACCTGCCAGTGAAGATTGTGGTGTTCAACAATGCCTCGCTGGGCTTTGTGGCGATGGAAATGAAGGCTGCCGGTTATCTGGATACCGGCACCGAGTTGCGCAACCCGGATTTCGCCGCGATGAGCAATGCGATGGGCATTCTGGGCATTCGCGTGGACGAATCGTCGCAGCTGGAGCGTGCGTTGCGGCAGGCCTTTGCGCACTCCGGTCCGGCGCTGGTGGATGTGCGTATCGCCACGCAGGAACTGGCGGTGCCGCCGGCGATCAAGCTCGAACAAGCCAAGGGCATGGGCCTGTACCTGCTCAAGGCGGTGATGAGCGGGCGGGGCGATGAGGTGATTGAGCTGGTCAAGACCAACTTGCGCTAACGCGGCCAGTTCTATCATCGGCCGACCTTGCCCGGATTGCTTGCATGCCACGTTCGCTACTGCGGCAATTGTTGCTGATCTGGATGGTGATCGTGGCCGCCTGCCTGGGCGTGGCCACGATGTTGTATGGCCTGTATCGCCAGACCGAAGGTGTGCGGCTGGAAGACGCGCGGCAACAGTTGAGCGGCCAGTGCATGCGCATCGTGCAGCGCTATGCCGGCGCAAGCGAGGCCGCGCGCAGTGGCGACAACGGCGCCGGCTTGGCTGCGGTGGTGGTGCAATTGGTGCTGGCCGATGCTCCCGGCGTGGAAGGCGGCGTGTGGAATGTGGACAAGGGTTTCATCGCCTATGCCTACCCCACCTATGACGGCAGCGATCACAAGACCGATATCCCGGCAGCCGAGTGGACAACCATCGTGGGCACTGCGCGGCAAAGCGCGCAGGGACGCAAATCTGTGCAGTTCCGCCGCGATGGCAGTCGCGAGGTGCTGCTGATCAGCGCCTGCCCGTTGGCGGCCGGCACCGCCGCGTGGACCATGTCGCGGGTGCCGGCGAGCAGTTCGGATGCGTGGCGGCCGCTGGTGGTCGGCATGGTGTTGATCTTTGCGATGGTCGCGGTGTCGGCGATTGCGCTGGGCGTGGTGGTGCGGCGCTGGAGTCAGCGTCTGCAGAAGATTCAACACGCATTGGCGGCCGATACCGAGATGCCGCAGATTCCGCACACGGGTGCGCCCGAACTTGATCGGCTTGGCGCTGCGGTCACCGGCTACGCGCAGCGCACTGCGCAGGCGCTGGCGCAGACACGCAAGCTGGCCGACGAGCTATCGCGGCACGAGCGGCTTGCCGCGCTCGGGCGCATGACTGCAACGGTGGCGCATGAAATCCGCAACCCCATCGCCACCATGCGGCTTGCGGTGGAAAACGAGATCGCACGACGCGATGTCACTCCTGACGACGCCGCGCATGGCGCGTTGATGCTGGCGCAGATCCGGCGCCTGGATGGCGTGGTCGAAAGCCTGCTCGGCATGGTGCAGCCGATCCGCCTGCAGCTGGAGACAGTGGTGGTGCAGCACTGGTTGAAGGAGCTGCTGGATCCCTCACTGTTGCCGCACGCGGCGCATCAATTGCAGCTGCAGGTGCCGGATGCACCGCTGCAGTGGTCACTGGATCCGCAGCAACTTGGGCGCGCATTGCACAATCTGCTGCGCAATGCGTTGCAGCACGCCGAACCAGGCACGCAGATTGTGATGTGTGCGGAGCAGCGCGAAGGCATGTTGCATTTGCAAGTGAGCAATCGCGGTGCGCCCGTGCCCGAGCCGATTGCGGCGCAGCTGTTCGAACCGTTCGTCAGCGGCCGCAGCGACGGCAACGGGTTGGGGCTGGCACTGGTGCGAGAGATTGCGCGCGCGCACGGCGGACAGGCGCACTACACGCATGCCGACGGCATGACGCATTTCAATGTGGAGCTGCCATGGCGCGCATCCTGATCATCGACGACGACGCAGCATTTCTCGCCACCTTGCAGGCGACGCTGCGCTCGCTCGGGCACAGCGTGATTGCCGCAAGCGACGGCGCGCAGGGGCTGGCGCAGTTGCGCGAAGGTGGTATCGATCTGGCGTTTGTGGATTTCCGCATGCCTGGCATGGACGGGATCGAAGTGTTGCGCGCGCGGGCGGGCGATGCGCAGGCGGCCCAGGTGCCGCTGGTGATGCTCACCGCCCATGTGTCCAGCGGCAACACCATCGAGGCGATGACGCTGGGTGCGTTCGATCATCTGGTCAAACCGGTGGGGCGTGCCGATATCGTCGATGTGGTGGAACGTGCGTTGCTGAGCCGCACGGAGGCTGCGGCCGACGCAGTGCCACTGCCTTTGCCCGAAGAAGACGATGCGCTGGTCGGTCACAGCCCGGCGATGCGCACCGTGCACAAGCGCATCGGGCTGGCGGCCGCATCGGACTTGCCGGTGTTGATCACCGGCGAGACCGGTACCGGCAAGGAGTTGGCCGCGCGTGCATTGCATCGCGCCAGTGCGCGTGCGAATGCGGCGTTTGTCGCGGTCAATTGCGCGGCCATTCCATTGGAGTTGATGGAGAGCGAGTTGTTCGGTCATCGCAAGGGCGCGTTTTCCGGTGCGACCAGCGACCGCATCGGCCTGATCCGCGAGGCCGATGGCGGCACCTTGTTTTTGGATGAAATCGGCGACATGCCGTTGCCGATGCAGGCCAAGCTGCTGCGCTTCTTGCAGGAAGGCGAAGTGACGCCGCTGGGCGGCCGCGGTGCCCAGAAGGTGGACGTGCGCGTGCTGGCGGCCACCCATCGCGATCTGGCCGCGTGGGTGGCCGCCGGGCAGTTCCGCAGCGACCTGCGCTACCGCTTGAACGTGGTGCCGATCGAGCTGCCGCCGCTGCGCGAGCGTGGGCAGGACATCGTGCTGCTGGCCGACTATTTTTTGCGCACAGGACAGGGCAGTGCACGCACGCTGTCGCCGGCCGCGCAGGCGCGCGTGCTGGCCTACCCGTGGCCGGGCAATGTGCGCGAGCTGCGCAATGTCATGCAGCGTAGCCAGGTGCTGGTGCGCGGGCACAGCATCGAGGCGGACGATCTGGACGAGGCGCTCGGCGACCTCGCGCCGCCGCAGGCGACGCCGGCGGCTCCGGAAATGCAGCTCCCCGAAGCGGTGGCGCGGCTGGAGAAACAGATGATCCAGGATGCGCTAGCGCACAGCGGCGGCAATCGTGCCGAGGCCGCCCGTCGGCTCGGCATTCATCGGCAGCTGCTGTACCGCAAGCTCGACGACTACGGCTTGCAGTAGGCGCGCGGGCTGGCGCCTGCAAGGCTGTGCGGATGGGCGACGAACCGGTGCTGATTGAGTGGTTCGCCCGCCCGGCTCCATTGCCGGCAGGACGTTGCAAACAGATGCATCCCATCGCCAGGGCATCGACAGGCGGCCATGGGCCAGCGCTAGCATTTGCAGCTGTGCAGCTGTGCAGCTGTGCAGCTGTGCAGCCAGACAGCCAGACAGACAGCCAGACAGACAGCCAGACAGCCACAGCCAGCCACAGCCGCAGACTGCAATCGCGAACGCCGGCCTTCGATGCTGCCCGAACAAGAGACACCGCAGCGCACGTGTCTGCAAAACGGACAACGCTGTATGAGATACAGACATCTTAGGTGCCCTGTTCCAGGCCATCCGCCTTGAAAAACAAGGCTTTCAGAGTTGGCACGATGTCTGCGTTGTACCCATAGCGAGCGGCACTCCTGCCGCATTGGAGACATCACATGCTTCGTCAGACCGCACTTGCTGTTGCATTGGCCTGCAGCGTGGCTACCGCGGCGGCGCAGGTTCCGCCGCCGCCTGCCGCGCCGGTCGCACCGCGTCCGCCGGTGGGCACGCCGCCCCCACCGCCGCCGATGCCGCCTGCGCCGCCCGCACCGGTGGCTGCCACGCCGGTGCAGGTCAGCGGCACCGTCGAGCGTTTCATGCTCAATCCCAATGGCGACGTGGACGGGCTGTGGTTGCGCGACGGCACCCAGGTGGCGTTTGCACCGCATCTGTCCGATGAGCTGCAGGCGGCCGTGCGCCGCGGCGATGCGGTGAGCGTGCAGGGCTATCGCCTGGGCGACTTGCCGGTACTGCGTGCCAGCAGCATCCGCTCCACGCGCAGCAAGCGCGAGGTGGTGGACCGCCCGCCGTTGGCCGGCGACATGCCGCCGCCGCCCGCGCCTGCCGCACTGACGCCGTTAACAGCGGATGGACGCATCGAGCGCCTGGTCTACGGCCCGGGCGGCGAAACCAACGGCGCGTTGCTGAGCGACGGCACGGTGGTGCGGATGCCGCCGCATCTGGCATTGCAGTTGAGCGACCTGCTGCGCACCGGTGCACCGCTGAGCGTGCGCGGGTTCGGTGTCGCCACCGCGGCCGGGCGCGCGATCGAAGCCAGCGCAGTGGGTCGCGACCGCGCGTCGCAGCGTGCGTTGTTCGTTCCTCCGCGCCCGGATGGCCCGCTGCCGCCGCCACTGCCGCCCGCACCACCTGGGCCGCCCGTGCCGCCAGCGGCCCCACCGACACCGCGCTGAAGCAAGCCGCCGCTGCGAACGCGACGGCGGCGCCCACCCAGACGTTCGTTTACGCGCCTCCGTCATGCCACCCGCGTGGCGTCGGGCGCGGCTTGCCGGCGTTGGCCGGTCCTCTCTAGTTTGGAGTTCACAATGCAATGGGTCGATCCTGATTTCCTGCCTGAAACCCGCGGCACGCTGGCGCGTTTTCTGCTCAATCCCAAGGCCGATATCGATGGCCTGCTGTTGACCGATGGCACCGAAGTACACACGCCGCCGCACCTGTCGGCGGCCTTGCTCAAGGCGCTCAAGCCTGGCAGCGCATTGACCGTGCGCGGCCTCAAGCCACGCGATGTGGACATGCTGGTGGCCCTGGCGATCGACCCGGACGGCGGCAAGCGCATCCTCGACGAAGGCCCGCATGGGCCGCATGCCAAGCCCAAGCCCAAACCGCCGGCCGGCAAGCCGCCCAAGCCGCAGCTCACCCAGCACGCCGGCACCATCGCGCGGCTGCTGCATGGCCCACACGGGCAGGTGCATGGCGTGCTGTTGGACGACGAAGTGACGGTGCGGTTTCCGCCGCATGCCGGCGCCGACTTCGCCAAGCAACTGGTGGTCGGCAAGCCGTTGGTAGTCGAAGGCGACACCAAGGCCACACCGCATGGCGTGTTGATCCACGCGCATGCGCTGGGCAGCAAGGCCGCTGCGTTGAAGCAGATCGACCATCCGCCGCATGGACCGGGCGCACACAAGCCCAAGCCCAAGCACTAGGCGCCGCAATGTGCCCGCTGCGCTGCAATGAAACAGGCGTCATCGGCGTTGCCCTGCAGGCAGGCCGTGCAGGGCAACACGCAGCAGGGCGATGCGCATGAGCACGTCGACCCGACCGCGTGGCACGCGCGCGCTGGAAGCGCTGCATTTCAGCGTGGCCGATGTCCAGGACGGGCTGGGGCCGTTTTTGAGCGTGTTTTTGCAGTCCAAGGGCTGGTCGGTGGGCGCGATCGGCACGGTGATGAGCGTGGGCGGCATTGCCGGCATGCTCGCCACCACGCCGGCTGGCGCATTGGTCGATGCCACCCGGCGCAAGCGCGCCGTGGTGGTGGTCGGCTGTCTGGCGATCCTGCTCGCCACCGCGTTGATCTGGCTGCGCCCGACCGCCTCCGGCGTGGTCGCTGCACAGATCGCATCGGCGCTGGCGGCAGCCGGCATCGGCCCGGCGCTGACCGGCATCACGTTGGGCCTGGTGCGTGCGCGCGGGTTCGATCATCAACTGGCGCGCAACCAGGTCGCCAATCATGCCGGCAACATGCTGGCGGCGGTGCTGGCCGGCTGGTTGGGATGGCGCTACGGGTTTGGCGCGATCTTCGCGCTCACGGCGGTGTTCGGCGTGTTGGCGCTGACGGCCGTGCTGTCGATTCCGGCAACCGCCATCGACCATCGCGCTGCGCGCGGCCTTGGGCATGCCGATGGCGCAGACGCACTGAGCGCCTGGCGGGTGTTGCTGACCTGCCGGCCGCTTGCATTGCTGGCGGTCACGCTGGGGCTGTTTCATCTGGGCAACGCGGCGATGCTGCCGTTGTACGGCATGGCGATCGTGGCCGCGCATGCCGGCGACCCGAGCGCGCTGACCGCCACCACGATTGTGGTCGCCCAAGCCACGATGGTGGTGGTTGCGTTGCTGGCGATGCGCTGGATCCGCGTGCACGGGCATTGGTGGGTGCTGCTGCTGGCCTTCATGGCCTTGCCGCTGCGCGCGCTGGTGGCGGCCTCGGTGATTCACGGCTGGGGCGTATTTCCGGTGCAGATCCTCGATGGGCTCGGCGCCGGTCTGCAAAGCGTGGTGGTGCCGGCATTGGTGGCGCGCTTGCTGCACGGCACCGGCCGGGTCAACGTCGGCCAGGGCGCGGTGATGACGGTGCAGGGGATTGGCGCGGCACTCAGCCCGGCGTTCGGCGGCTGGCTCGCGCACGCCTTCGGCTACCGCATCGCGTTTTTGAGCCTGGGCGCAATCGCCTTGCTGGCAGTGGCGTTATGGGCTGGCTGCCGCGGCCTGGTGCAGGCAACGACCGGCGTGCAGACCGCGTCTTAGTGGCTGCGCAGGTGCGTGCGAGAAAGCGCGTGTGTATTGACGTCCATCGCCAGCGGTGCGTGATGCATTGCGCGGTGTTGTCGAGGATCGCAAGCCTGGATGTAAAGACTGAAGACCTGCAGCGCGCATGCACACAACACGGTAATGACCATCGCGCTGTAAGGCGTGGGCAGTGCCGGGTGTCTGGTGGTCGACCAGGTCTGTGGAACACCTGCGGCAAGTGATCGGTAGACGCCTGGGCATCTCGCTCAGGAACCGAGCGTGCAGTGGTCCATGCCGATTGCCGATAGCGGGCGCGCAGTGCTTGCTGTTGGTGCTACGTCGAGGCTACTGACCGCCAGCGAAGTTCCACTGCCGCCAGGCTTCGAACACCATCACCGCAACGGTGTTGGACAGATTGAGGCTGCGATTGTCCGGACGCATCGGCAGACGCAGCCGGTGCTGCGGCGGGATCGACTCCAGCACCTCGGCCGGCAGGCCGCGGGTTTCCGGGCCGAACAAAAACGCATCGCCGTCGGCGAACTGCGGTGTGTCGTAACGCACCGTGCTGCGCGTACTCAGGGCAAACACACGCGTGGGCGCGATGGCAGCCAATGCAGTTGCCAGGTCGGCGTGCACTTGCAGGGTCGCGTATTCGTGATAGTCCAGGCCCGCGCGCTTGAGCTGCTTGTCGCTGAGGTCGAAGCCGAGCGGCTCGATCAGGTGCAGGCGCGCGCCGGTGTTGGCGCACAAGCGAATCACATTGCCCGTGTTGGGCGGAATTTCCGGTTGAAACAGGATGACATCGAGGACGGGTGCTGACATGCGCGCAAGTGTAGCTGCGCGCGTGCTTAAAGGCTGATGGCGGCGCTGACCAGGGCTTCCAGTTCGGCCGGCGACGGCTGCAGCTGCGGCACCGGCAGATTGACCATGACCTGACCCATCAACGCACCGATCGCGGCGGCGGTCTGGCCGGAGGCGCTCTGGGCAGTGGCGGCGCTGCTGCGAACCACCAGCTCGGCGCGCTGTTCGGCCGACGGACGGACCTGCACCGCGGCAAGGGTGACAACGCGCGGGCCGGCCTGTTCGGCAGCGAAGGCAGCCAGCTGCTCGGCGGACGGGCGCACCTGCACAGCAGTCAGGGTACGGATGTCGCTGCTGCGTTCCAGCGTCTGCTGGGCGATCTGGTCGGCTGCCGGGCGAACCTGGACGGTGTCCAGCGTGGTCAGGCTGGCGGCTTGGGCAAAACCGGCGAAGGTGGTGCCAGCCAGGAGGGCGGCGGAGAGGGCGATGCGCAGGGTCTGGGTCTTCATGGCGAGGTCTCTTGGTGTGGGTGATCAGTGGTGTGGTAGTAAGGTAGTACACCGTTTCGGTATGTGCAAGAACTTTCGAAGGTGTCGTTTATTTGTTCAGCAAAAAGTCAGCTTTCTGTTACGTGCTTCCGGTGCCGGTTGAATAGAGCAAACTGCGTGCCATATTCAAGGCATTGTTTTTAAAGATGTATTTGATGTTTGCGGGTGTCCGCGTCCGGACACCCGGACGCGTTTGCGGGCAGTGGACAGCGACGCCATCAGTTCCATGCGGCGGATAAGGGCAGGTGCCGGTGTGCTGAATGAGGCGTATGGCGCATGCCGGGCACGCGTTTGACCGCCGGACAACTGCGGCACAATCCGGCTTTGCCCTTCGGTGTGGATGACTTATGCGCGTGCTGATGCTGTCTGTTCTGGTTGCCACCACCACCGCGGCGTGCACCTGGGTGCCGATCGAACAAAGCGGCAAGAGCGTGCAGGTATTGCCCGCAGGCCCTGTGCCGGCTGGCTGTCAGCAGCAGGGCGAGGTGGTGGTGACGGTCAAGAGCAAGGTCGGCTTCTACAACCGCAACCCGCTGCGCGTGCAGGAAGAACTGGAGACCCTGGCGCGCAACGAGGCCCCGGGCGCCAATGCCAATACCGTCCAGGCGCAAGGCCAGCCGGCCGATGGAAGCCAGCGTTTCAACGCCTTCCGCTGCCCACCGCGCTGAACCGTTGGGCTGGGGCGGGGGCGATTCAAATGTAAAGATGCGGTAAAACCAGCCAGCGGCTAGACTGACGCCCCCTCGCCTGACGCCATGGCGCTACTTCGATGCTCTTCCAGAATGTCTCCATCGCGGGACTGGCGCATATTGATGCGCCGCACACGCTGACTTCCAAGGAAATCAACGAGCGCCTGCAACCGACCTACGACCGCCTCGGGATCAAGACCGACGTGTTGGGCGACGTTGCCGGTATCCATGCACGGCGCTTGTGGGACCAGGATGTCCAGGCATCCGACGCCGCCACCCAGGCCGCGCGCAAGGCGCTGATCGATGCCGGTATCGGCATCGAGAAGATCGGCCTGCTGGTCAACACCTCGGTGAGCCGCGACTACCTGGAGCCGTCCACGGCGTCCATCGTGTCCGGCAACCTAGGGGTCAGCGACCATTGCGTGACCTTCGACGTGGCCAACGCCTGCCTTGCCTTCATCAACGGCATGGACATCGCTGCGCGCATGCTCGAACGCGGCGAGATCGACTACGCGTTGGTCGTCGATGGCGAAACCGCCAACCTGGTCTATGAAAAGACCCTGGAGCGCATGACTTCTCCGGACGTCACCGAGGAGGAGTTCCGCAACGAACTCGCCGCGCTGACCCTGGGCTGCGGCGCTGCCGCGATGGTGATGGCGCGCACCGAGCTGGTGCCCGACGCGCCGCGCTACAAGGGTGGCGTGACCCGTTCGGCCACCGAGTGGAACAAGCTGTGCCGCGGCAACCTGGACCGCATGGTCACCGACACCCGCTTGCTGCTGATCGAAGGCATCAAGCTGGCACAGAAGACCTTCCTGGCCGCCAAGCAGGCGATGGGCTGGGCGGTGGACGAGCTGGACCAGTTCGTCATCCATCAGGTCAGCCGCCCGCACACCGCTTCGTTCGTGAAGTCGTTCGGCATCGACCCAGCCAAGGTCATGACCATCTTCGGCGAACACGGCAACATCGGCCCAGCCTCGGTGCCGATCGTGCTGAGCAAGCTCAAGGAGCTCGGCCGCTTGAAGAAGGGCGACCGCATCGCACTGATGGGCATCGGCTCGGGGCTGAACTGCTCAATGGCGGAAGTGGTTTGGTAAGTGGCTGTCAGGTCGAATGCCACAAGAACATGTTAAAAAAAATGGATTTTTAGAACGCGTCGCTGCATCATGTTCGTTCTCGCAACATGAGTAGGTGACATGGACGACACCTCCGTTTTCGATCCGACCAATTTCGATCCGACCAAGCCCCATAACGCTCTCCCGCCGCTACCGCCGGCGGGAGATATCGAAACCCGCAGCCTGCTCAAGGCCTGCATCGTTGCCCGCACCGCGTTGGCCGAGCTGAAGCAGGCCACCGCGCTGCTGCCCAAGCCGGCCGTGCTGATCAATACGATTCCGATCCTGGAGGCGCAGGCCAGTTCGGAGATCGAAAACATCGTCACCACCACGGACGAGTTGTTTCGTTACGCAGACGATCAGGAGCGCGCGCAACATCCCGCGACCAAAGAAGCGCTGCGTTACCGCAGTGCGCTGTATGAGGGATTTCAATCGCTCCAGCAGCGGCCGCTGTGTACCGACACCGCTGTTGTGGTGTGTAGCCGCATCAAAGCGGTGCAGATGCAGATTCGTCGCGTGCCGGGCACTGCGCTGGCCAACGACCAGATGCAGCAGATCATCTACACCCCGCCGGTTGGCGAAACGCTGCTGCGCGACAAGCTCGCGAACTGGGAGCGCTTCATCCATGAGCATACCGACATCGATCCACTGATCCGGATGGCGGTGGCGCACTACCAATTCGAAGCGATCCACCCGTTTACCGACGGCAACGGTCGCACCGGGCGGGTGCTGAATCTGTTGATGCTGATCGAACAGGGTTTGCTGGATGTGCCGGTGCTGTATCTGTCGCGCTACATCATTCGCCATCGCAGCGATTACTACCGCCTGCTGCTGGACGTGACGCGGCATGGGCACTGGGCTGAGTGGATTCATTACATGCTCGCTGCGGTTGCGGAGACCGCTGCCTGGACAACCGCGAAAATTCAGGCGATCCGCGGCCTGGAGACGCAGGCGCGTGATCACGTTCGCCGCCTTGCACCCAAGGCGTATAGCCGGGAGTTTGTCGATGTGATTTTCAACCAGCCGTACTGCCGCATTCAAAACGTGGTGGATGCGCTCGGCGTGACTCGCCAGACCGCAGCGCGTCATCTCAAGGAACTGGTGGATATCGGAGTGCTCAAGGAGCAGCGTCTCGGCAAGGAGAAGTTGTTCCTGCATCCGGCCTTCCTGCAACTACTTTCCGCTGACGGTCATCAACTGCCGCCTTACCGAGAAATTCCGCAAGAAACCCCATGATCTCTAAAACTGCTGCCACTTTATGCATCCAGTGCTGCCGTCTGATGGGGCGCAGCATGCGATCGCTGCAGGATTTTTATCTGCATCGCTCGGGCCAACGCCAGCGCGATGTAGCTCTTCTTGAAACAAACCGGATCCCTTTGGCATGAACTACCCAGGCTACCCCTTCACCCCCAAGCGCCTCGATGTGCGGCCCGGCGTTGCGATGTCGTATTTGGACGAGGGTCCGCGCGATGGCGAGGTGGTCGTGATGCTGCACGGCAATCCGTCGTGGAGCTATCTGTGGCGGCATCTGGTCAGCGGGCTGTCCGATCGCTACCGCTGCATCGTGCCCGACCATATCGGCATGGGCTTGTCCGACAAGCCGGACGATGCGCCCGATGCACAACCGCGCTATGACTACACCTTGCAGTCGCGCGTAGACGATCTGGATACGTTGCTGCGGCATTTGGGCATCACCGGGCCGGTCACGCTGGCGGTGCATGACTGGGGCGGCATGATCGGGTTCGGCTGGGCGTTGTCGCATCACGCGCAGGTCAAACGATTGGTGATCACCAATACCGCCGCATTCCCGCTGCCGCCGGAAAAGCCGATGCCATGGCAGATCGCGATGGGACGCCATTGGCGGCCGGGCGAGTGGTTTATCCGCACCTTCAATGCGTTTTCGTCCGGCGCTTCATGGTTCGGCGTATCAAAGCGCATGCCCTCGGCCGTGCGGCGCGCCTATGTGGCGCCCTACAACACTTGGCGCAACCGCATCTCCACGATCCGTTTCATGCAGGACATTCCGCTGTCGCCGGCAGACAAGGGCTGGTCGTTGCTGGAGCGTTCCGCACAGGCCTTACCGTCGTTTGCCGACCGCCCTGCGTTTATCGCCTGGGGCCTGCGCGATATCTGCTTCGACAAGCACTTTCTGGCCGGTTTTCGTCGCGCGTTGCCGAATGCGGACGTGACTGCATTCGAGGATGCCAATCACTACGTGCTCGAAGACAAACACGACGTGTTGGTGCCGGCGATCCGCAAATTTCTGGACACGCATCCGCTGTAAGCGATGCACGCCGCTGCTGACGCATGCGCTGGTGCGCAGGTCAGCAGCGAGGCATGTTCACGAGGTTGGCAGCGGATTGCGCTGTGCGTCGTCCACGCCGATCCAATCGTCCTGCGTCAGCGCATGCAGCCCATGCGCCAGGCGCGACTTGTCGCATTGCGCACTGCGCTCGCCGAATTCCAGCGAGGCCGGCACGGCGGCGCAGGAGGACGGGCGGCGGTCGTGGATGCTGCAGCGGCTGTAGCGGCCGATGTCCGCATCCAGGGCGATGCAGCGCGGTTGCGATTGCGAGGTGCCGCGCATCACGCGCTCGTGCGTGCGCAAGGAGTCGGTCAGTTCGATCGGCACCCTGCCGCCCAATGCGGGATCGGCTTCGCTCCAGTGGAAACTGACGCGGAAATAGGCGCAGCAAGCGCCGCAGGTAAGGCAGGGGTGTGCCATGGAATGCCGGGCCTGGCGCGGCGAAATCGCGTGGGGAGCGCGGCATTTTGACCGAACCGTGCTGCGATACAAGGGGCGTGTTGGCGCGTAGGTCAGCGATTCATCTGCCTGGACCTGCCAAGACCGACAAAGAGCGTGCATGCATTGCGTGGTGGTTAGGCCGCACAGCGCCAAACAGGCGCCGCATCCGTACATCGGCTTCCGTTGGATCAGTGCGATCGCGGCGTGCGGCGCGCCATCCCTGCAAGGCCTAGTGCGCGCCTGATCCTGGAAATAGATGCAAGCGGCCGGCACCGTGAGTGCATGAGTGATAATACGGCGATGACCACTCTCTGCAATATCGCTGCCACCTTGCCGCAGCTGGCGCGCGAGCGCCCCGATCAGATCGCCATCCGCTGCCCCGGCCGCCGCGCCGCCAACGGGTTTGCGGCCTACGACGTGACCTTGAGCTATGCCGAACTGGATGCACGCAGCGATGCGATTGCGGCCGGCCTGGCACTGCACGGCATCGGCCGTGGCGCACGTGCAGTGGTGATGGTGCGGCCGTCACCGGAGTTCTTCCTGCTGATGTTTGCGTTGTTCAAGGCCGGTGCGGTGCCGGTGCTGGTCGACCCGGGCATCGACAAACGCGCGCTCAAACAGTGTCTGGACGAAGCGCAGCCACAGGCGTTTATCGGCATTCCGCTCGCGCAGCTGGCGCGCCGGTTGCTGCGTTGGGCGCGCTCTGCCAAGCAGATCGTCACTGTCGGTGGACGCTACGGCTGGGGCGGGGTGACGCTGGCGCGCGTAGAGCGCGATGGCTCCGGCGCTGGCAGCCAACTGGCCGATACCGCGCCGGACGATGTGGCGGCGATCCTGTTCACCAGCGGCTCCACCGGCGTTCCCAAGGGCGTGGTGTACCGGCACCGGCATTTTGTCGGGCAGATCGAGTTGCTGCGCAACGCGTTCGGCATGCAGCCCGGTGGCGTGGATCTGCCGACGTTTCCACCGTTTGCCTTGTTCGATCCCGCCTTGGGGCTGACCTCGGTGATCCCGGATATGGACCCGACCCGTCCGGCAACCGCCGACCCGCGCAAGCTGCACGATGCGCTCAACCGCTTCGGAGTGACGCAGTTGTTCGGCTCGCCGGCGCTGATGCGCGTGCTGGCCGACTATGGGCAGCCGCTGCCCAACGTGCGCCTGGCAACGTCGGCAGGCGCACCGGTGCCGCCCGATGTGGTGGCCACCATCCGCGCGCTGCTGCCGGCCGATGCGCAATTCTGGACCCCGTACGGCGCCACCGAATGTCTGCCGGTAGCGGCGATCGAAGGTCGCACTCTTGACGCGACCCGTGCCGCCACCGAAGCCGGTGCCGGCACCTGCGTGGGGCAGGTGGTCGCGCCCAATGAGGTGCGCATCATCGCCATCGACGATGCGGCCATTGCCGATTGGAGCGGCGCGCGTGTGCTGGCCGTGGGCGACGTCGGCGAGATCACCGTCGCCGGCCCCACCACCACCGATACCTACTTCAATCGCGATGCGGCCACACGGATCGCCAAGATCCGTGAGCGTAGCGACGATGGCAGCGAGCGCATCGTGCACCGCATGGGCGATGTCGGCTATTTCGATGCGGAAGGACGCTTGTGGTTTTGCGGACGCAAGACCCATCGCGTGGAAACGGCCACCGGCCCGCTGTACACCGAACAGGTGGAGCCGGTGTTCAACGTGCATCCACAGGTGCGGCGCACCGCCCTGGTCGGTGTGGGCGCACCCGGGCAGCAGCAACCGGTGCTGTGCGTGGAGTTGCAGCCGGGCGTGTCGGCATCGGCTTTTGCGGACGTACAAAATGCATTGCGTGCGCTGGGCGCGGCGCATCCGCATACCGCCGGTATTGCGCGTTTTCTGCGGCATTCCGGCTTTCCGGTCGATATTCGCCACAACGCCAAGATCGGCCGCGAAAAACTAGCGGTCTGGGCGGCGCAGCAGCGCTCCTGACGTCCACGATGTCCGCGCATTATCGTCTGGATGATCTGCGCATCGATGTGGCGCGGCAGCGCGTGGAGCGCGACGGCGTGGCGCTTGAGGTAGGCGGCCTGAGTTTTCGCCTGTTGCACTACATGCTGCAGCAGGGTCAACGCGTGGTGGATTTCGACGCGTTGATCCAGAACGTGTGGGCACCGGCGCTGGTCAACGAAGAAACCGTCACCCAACGCGTGCGGTTGCTACGGCAGGCCTTGGGCGACGACTCGCGGCAGCCGCGCTATCTGCGCTCGGTGCGGGGGCAGGGGTATCAACTGTGCGTGCCGGTGCAGCAGGAACAGGCGCCGCCTGTGCCCGCGCCACGGCGGCATGGCGTCTGGATCGCCGCTGCCGTGGCGATGCTGGTCGTGGTAGGCGGCGGCGCGGCCTGGTGGGTGCAGCGCGGCGACGCACCACCCGCGAAGGCGGCGTTGCTGCAACGTGCCGACTACTACGCCGGCATCGGCCAGCGCGATGACAACGACCGCGCAATCGGTCTGTATCGCCAACGTCTGCAGCAAGCGCCGGACGATCGGCAGGCCCAGCTCGGGCTCAGTCGTGCCTACGCCGCACGCGTGTGCCAATACGATGGCGACGGCGGATTTGCACAGCAGGCCCAGCAACTGGCCGATGCGGTGATCAAGGCGCAACCGCGTCTTGCGGCGGCCTACGCCGCGCGCGGTTACGCGCTGGATTGTCAGGGCCGCAATGGCGCTGCACTGGCCGCCTACGAGCAGGCGTTGCAGCTGGATCCGGCGGCCGATGCCGTGCGCGGCTCGGCCGCCTACCTGTACGAGCGACAGGGCAAACTGGTGCAGGCGCTGTCGGCCAACCTGGCCGTGCGCGAGCCAAAACGCGTGCGCTTTCTGCCGATCCAGATTGCCAGCAACCTGAGCCTGCTCGGCTATGCGAGTGCCGCCGAAGCACGCTATCGGCAGAACTTTCAGCTGTATCCGGACGATGCGTTTTCCAATCTGGCCTGGCCCACGTTTCTGTTCGAGCATGGCCGCGCGGCAGAGGCGCAGACGGCATTGAACGACGCGTTGGGCCGCGGCACCGACTATGCCGGGCTGTCCTTGTTGCAGGCGCAGCTGGCGTGGTCGCGTGGCGACACCACGCTTGCACGCAGTGCGGCGCGGCGGGCCTTGCAGCTGCGTCCACAGGGCAGCTTTGCGCAGACGGTGGTGTGGGCGCTGCACGCCGAGCCGCCTCCGCCAGCCGCCACGCTGCACGCGCATGCGCAGGAGTTGCTCGGCAGCGTCGCGCGTGGCGGCGACCCGTTCGATGCAGTCGATGCCGCCGTGCTGTTGCTGAGTGCGGGCGCGCCCGACGCGGCAATGCGCGCCTTGCAACGCGCCGAGGCCGCCGGCTACCGCAACGCTGGCTATTTGCGTCATTCGCCGCTGCTGCAGCCATTGCGCGGGTCGCCGGAGTTTGCCGCGTTGCTGGCACGTATCGATGCCGATCTTGCTGCCCAGCGTGGGCAGGTGCGGCGTGCCGATGTGCTGCGTGCGCAGGCAACATCCAACGACGACTGACACTTGGGTGAGCGTGCTCCGGGCGGGCCGACTGCATGCTCAGACGGTGAGGCCAGATCCAAAACGAGCCATTGAGATCTGCGCCTCATCAGGCACCGGCCGCGCGCTGCGGCGCGTCGGTGTGGTGTCGCATCGGTTGCCAGGTCTGGGTGGCGAACACGCCATGCACGCCAACCCGTGTTTGGAGTGGCTAACTGACAGCTGCGTTCACCGCCAGGCAGGTGCGACCGGTGCTCGGTCTGGCAGTGCCACGCGGACATGCCGAGTCAGAGCGCGCCGTCCACACCCAGCTGACGACTGCTTGCGACGTTGTGTTACCCGCTCTCAGTGCTCAGGCAGCGCCTTGAGCACATAGTCGGTCAGCAAGCGCTGCGACTGTTGGTGCATCTGCCGCGTGTTGTACGCGCTGCGTGTGAGCACCACCACCAGGCGCTCGTCAGGCACCACGAACACGTAGTTGCCGCCATTGCCGGACATCGCCCAGGTATCGCGTTGCACACCGCGCACCGGAAACCGGAAGTGCCAGATCAGATAGCCGTAATCAGCATCCTCGCGTGCCTGCGCGTGCACGCTGGTCATCGCCTGCACCCAGTCGGCGGGAATTACCTGGCGGCCTTGCCAGCGGCCGTGTGCCAGCAGCAGTTGGCCGAGCTTTGCCAGGTCGCGGCTGCGGTAGCGAGTGCCGCCACCGCCCATGCCCACGCCTTCGGACGACAGGTTCCACTGCGCCCGCTCGATGCCCAGCGGTGTTTCCAGCACCTGCGCCGAAAAGGCCTGCAGCGGCTTGCCGGCGACTTTTTCCAGCATCGCACCCAGCAGGAAGGAGCCGGCGGTGCAATACGAAAACGCGCGGCCGTGCGGGCTCTGTGCGGGCCGCGGCTTCCACGGCGCATAGCCGCGGATCGGCAGATCCAGCGCGAACTGCGTCCAGTCCGCACTCACGTACATGCGTTCTTCGTTGCCGGCCGAAAATGTATTGTCGTCGTTGCATTCCAGCTGCGAGCTCATCGTCAGCAGATCTTCGACGGTGATCGCACGCTTGCGCGGATCGGGATGCTGCCAGTGCCGCTCGCCAAAAGCGTCGTAGACCTTGGCCTGCACGTCGGGGATCAGCTTGCGCGCGATGGCCGCCCCGATCAGCAGCCCGGTCACGCTCTTGGTCAACGAGCGGGTGTCGTGCAGGGTCTGTCGATCGGCATCGCCCAGGTAGCGCTCGTAGACCAATACGCCGTCGCGTGCGATCACCAGGCTGGTGGTGGAGGGGGCCAGATCGGCGGCGAGCGCCTGCTCCATCTGCGCCAGCACCGGAAGGTTCCAGCCCTTGGCGGCAGCGTTGGCGACCGGCCAGCCGTCGTCCAGGGCTGGCGGTGTGGCGGCTGGCGGCGCGGGCGCTGCTGCTGTCGAGGCGGCAACTGGCGCCGCGGCGTGCAGCGTGGAGACGTAAAGCAGGGGCAGCAACAGCAGTGACAGGCGGGTCATGGCAACTCCAGCGATCGAGGGTCCGGCCATGACGCCTGCGCCGCGAATGAACTGCCTGATGCTGCAATGAAGATTTATGAAGGTCTTTGCGATCAAAGGGTTAGCCGCGCCGCTCGCGAGAAAAAACGCACGCCGCGTCGCCCTGACGGTCCTGTCCGGCTATTGTGTGCGCCCTGCAGGAGCGATGGGTGTGGCGTGATGAAAGTGCTGGTGACCGGCGGTGGTGGATTTCTTGGCCAGGCGTTGTGCCGCGGCTTGCGTGCGCGCGGGCACGAGGTGGTGAGTTTCCAGCGCGGCGATTACCCGGTGCTGCAGACCCTGGGCGTGGGCCAGATCCGTGGCGACCTGGCCGACCCGCAGGCCGTGCGGCATGCCTTCAGCGGGATCGATGCGGTGTTTCACAACGCCGCCAAGGCCGGCGCCTGGGGCAGCTACGAGAGCTATCACCAGGCCAATGTGGTGGGTACGCAGAACGTGCTCGACGCGTGCCGCGCCAATGGCGTGCCGCGGCTGATCTACACCTCCACGCCCAGCGTCACCCATCGCGCCACCCATCCGGTGGAGGGCCTGGGCGCCGACGAAGTGCCGTATGGCGAAGACCTGCGCGCCGCGTATGCAGCGACCAAGGCGATCGCCGAGCGTGCGGTCCTGGCGGCCAACGATGCGCAGCTGGCCACGGTGGCATTGCGTCCGCGGTTGATCTGGGGGCCAGGCGACAATCATCTGTTGCCGCGGCTGGCCGCACGCGCACGCGCCGGTCGCCTGCGCATGGTGGGCGATGGCAGCAACCTGGTGGACAGCACGTACATCGACAACGCCGCGCAAGCGCATTTCGATGCGTTCGACCATCTTGCGCAAGGCGCTGCCTGCGCGGGCAAGGCGTACTTCATTTCCAACGGCGAACCGTTGCCGATGCGCGAGTTGCTCAATCGCTTGCTCGCGGCCGTGGACGCGCCGGCAGTGACGCGCTCGTTGTCGTTCAAGACGGCGTATCGCATCGGTGCGGTGTGCGAAACCTTATGGCCACTGTTGCGTCTGCCAGGCGAAGTGCCGTTGACGCGGTTCTTGGTCGAACAGTTGTGTACGCCGCATTGGTACAGCATGGAACCAGCGCGCCGCGACTTCGGCTATGTGCCGCGTATCAGCATCGAAGAAGGCCTGAATCGGCTGCGATCCTCATCTTCCAACGACATCGCCATCACTCGATAAAGACCGCCATCTGATCAGGATACGTCTGCGCCGATTCGGCACGACAACTTCTGGAACCCTTGCCATGCTGCATTACGCCATCATCTTTTTCGTCATCGCCATCATCGCCGCTGTGCTGGGCTTCAGCGGTATCGCCGGTGCGGCGACCAACATCGCCTGGATCCTGTTCGTGGTGTTCCTGATCCTGGCAGTGATCTCGATGTTCCGTCGCGGCAAGGTCTAACGCCTCACCGCGATACGTCACGGCAGCGGCGCTGCCGGTCGGCGCTCACATGGCCCGCTTCCGCAAGGAGGCGGGCCATGTGCGTTATGGCGGTTTTCAGCGGGGTTTTTGCATCTCACAGCAGCTTTTCCAGGTATTGCACTTGCTTGCCATTAGCCAGCAGCGCATCGCCGATCGGCACGAATCCCAGGTGTCGATGCAGTGCGAGGGAGGCCGGATTGGGCGGGCTCAGATTGACTTCGCACACCACGCGCGGTTGCGCTGCTGCACGCGCGCTGCGGATGAGGTCGTCGTACAGCTGCACCGCAAGGCCGCGTCGCTGCGCATGGGCGGCGATCACGATCCGGTCCACGTACACAAAGCGTGCGAAGCGCGCCGCCAGCCATGCAAAGTTCGCATTGGCATAGGCAGCGCTCTGATCCAGTGCGATCAGCAGGCCGTCGGCCGGTGGGACGAGGCGGGCGTGCCAGGCCATCTGCAATAAAGCGGTGAGCCCATCGGCATCGAGCAACGACAGTGCGGTGGCGTGCGTATTGTTGAGTGCGAGCAGCGCGGCATGGTCGTGCGCTTGCACTGCGCGTAACTGCGCCGCACTCATGCGCGCGCGTCCACCGCGCTGCGCAGCAGTTGATCGTCCGCATGCCGTTGCAAGGCCAGCTCGATCAACTGCGTGATCAAACTACGATAGTCCAGCCCGCTTGCCTGCCATGATTTTGGATACATGCTGATCCGTGAACGAGCGGCTATCAAACTACTGCGCCGCCGTCATGCGGGCGCAGCCGGTGCTCGGAATCCTCATGTACTGCTTGTACATTCCGGTTCCTGCGCGCCGTCCGCGCCCACCTGACGACTGCTCGCTACGTTTGTTAGCCACTCTTGACCCAGGCAGCGTATTGACCTCGTTGATCACGATGCGCCCGTCCGCACACAGGAACACATCCACGCGTGCCATGCCGGCACAGTCCAGTGCTTGATACGCCTGCACCGCAAGTTGCTGGATGCGCTGCTGCGTCTGCGCATCGAGATCGGCGGGGATCACGATGTCGGCGCCATCTGCGCTGATGTATTTGGTGTCGTACGAATAAAACGCATCGTGTACCACCACCTCGCCGCACACGCTGGCCTGTGGCGTGGCATTGCCCAGCACCGCGCATTCGATCTCGCGACCGACAATGGCCGCTTCCACCAGCACCTTGTGGTCATAGGACAACGCCAATGCGAGCGCGGCGGCAAAGGCGTCCGCGCTGCGCACCTGGCTGACGCCGACCGAAGAGCCCTGGTTGGCCGGCTTGACGAACAGCGGCAAGCCCAACTGCGCGATCAGCGCATCCACATCGGCCTGCGCGGCGGTGTGGCGGTTGAAGCAGACAAACGGCGCCACCGCCAGGCCGGCATCGCGCAGCACGCGCTTGGCCATGTCCTTGTCCATCGCCACCGCCGAACCAAGCACGCCGGAGCCGACGAAGGGCAGGTTGGCCATGCGCAACAAGCCCTGCAGCGATCCGTCCTCGCCCAGGGTGCCGTGCACGATCGGAAACACCACATCGATCTGCGCCAGTGCCTGATCGGTATCCACCGGCCGCAGCTGCGCGTGCTCGGCGCCGGGTAGCATCGCCACCGAGCGGCCGCTGCGGTGCAAGGCGATCCGGCCCGGGTCGTCGGCATCGTGCAGAAAGCTGTCCGGCGCGCTCAGATGCCACTGGCCCTGCTTGTCGATGCCGATCAGCACCGGCTCGAAGCGCTGCGGGTCGAGCGCGTCCAGGAGGTTGCGCGCCGATTGCAGCGAAACCTCGTGCTCGGCGGATTTGCCGCCAAAGATGAGACCGACCCGGATCTTGCCCATCGCCTGCTCCTGCCAACTGTTCGAGAAGGGCGCCAGCATGCCCGTGACCGGCCGGCCGAAGGAAGTCGGCAGATCCTGCGCGGCCGGCAGCTGTGCACGGACGCCGCGCTCATCGCCGCAGGGCGCGATGGCCGATGACGTGCGGCCTCCAAAGCGCAGCATCCCGGCGAGCCGCGGTGCAGCGCCGGCCTGCCAGGCAATCCAGGCAATCCAGGCAGCGACCCCCGCATTGATCGCTCTACTGCCAGACAAGCGCCCGCCATGGCCACCGCAACAGCCTCCGGCGCGCAACGCCTCATCACCGTCAGTCAGCTGCGACATGCGGGGGCGGTAGAATGCGTCCATGCCCGGATCATTCTTCAATTCCCTCAAGCCGCTCGCCGGCCAGGCCCTGCAGGCCGCGCTCAATCGCGCACTGGCGCTGGACCCGGATACCCGCGATGCCCTGTTGCCGCTGGAAGGCCAGCGCATCGCGCTGACCCTGGACGCGCCCGCATTGGCGCTGCAGATCCGCGTGCACGAGCGCCGGTTGCTGGTCGGCCCGGTCGATCAGACACACGAGCCAGATCTGGCGGTGCGCAGCAGCCTGGCCGGTTTGCTGGGGCAGCTGCCGTTTCTGGCCAACGCGCGCCGCAGCGGTGCACCGGCGGGGCGGCTCAAGGTCTCCGGCGATGCGGAGCTGGCGCGCCAGCTGCAGCAACTGGCCGGCCGCTTCGACCCGGATTGGCAGTTGCCGTTTGTGGCGGTATTCGGCGAGATCCTGGGCGTGCAGATCGCCGGCGCGGTGCGTGCAGCATTGCAGCAGGCGCGTCGCAGCGCCTCGGATCTGGCGCATAGCGCGGCCGAATTCGTCACCGAAGAATCGCGCGATGTAGTGCCGCGTGCCGAGCTCGATGCCTTCCACGATGATGTGGACGAGCTGCGCGACGACGTGGAGCGGATGGCCGCGCGCGTGACCCGCCTGCGTGCCGCCGGAGGCGCGGCATGAAGGCGATTTTGCGGGCCAGCCGCATTGGCCGAGTGATCTTGCGCTACCGCCTGGACGACCTGCTGCAAGGCACCGCCGCCGAACGCTGGCTGCGGTTAGCCAAGCCGTTCGTGCCGCGTGCCAGCGCCGAAATCGCCGCGCAATCGCGCGGTGCACGGCTGCGGTTGGCGTTGCAGGAACTGGGCCCGATCTTCGTCAAGTTCGGGCAGATCCTGTCGACCCGCCGCGACCTGATCCCCGCCGATGTGGCCGAAGAACTCACCTTGCTGCAGGACCGGGTCAAGCCGTTCGATGGGCAGGCCGCGCGCCTGATCGTGGAAGGTGCGCTCGGCCTGCCGGTCAGCGTGGCATTCGCCTCCTTCGACACCGTGCCGCTGGCATCGGCTTCGATCGCGCAGGTGCATGCGGCCACCTTGCCGCCCGATGCCAACGGCGTGCGTCGCGAAGTGGTGGTCAAGGTGTTGCGCCCGGACATCGAGCGTCAGATCGACGCCGATATCGCGCTGCTGCATTCGCTGGCCACGCTGGTCGAACGCACCCATCCGCGCGCCGACAAGATCCGTCCGCGCGAAGTGGTGGCCGAGATCGAAGGCACCTTGTCGGCCGAACTCGATCTACAGCGCGAAGGCGCCAACGCCAGCGTGCTGCGCCGGTTCTGGGAAGGCTCGGACGATCTGTACGTGCCGGAAGTGATCTGGTCGCACACCGCCGAGCGCGCGCTCACGCTGGAGCGCGTGTACGGCATTCCGTCCGACGACATCGCCAAGCTCGATGCTGCCGGCATCGACCGCAAGGCGTTGGCGGCCAAGGGCGTGCGCGTGTTCTACACGCAGGTGTTCCGCGACAACTTCTTTCATGCCGACGCGCACGCCGGCAACATCTGGGTCGACTCGGACCCGGAGCGCCGCCTCAATCCGCGTTTCATCGCGCTGGATTTCGGCATCATGGGGCAGCTCTCGCAGGAAGATCAGTACTACCTGGCCGAGAACTTCATGGCGATCTTCCACAAGGATTATCGCCGCATGGCCGAGCTGCACGTGGAGGCGGGCTGGATGCCGTCCAACGTGCGCATCGACGAGTTGGAAGCGGCCGCGCGCTCGGTGTGCGAGCCGTACTTCACCCGGCCGCTGTCGGAAATTTCGCTGGCGCAGGTGCTGATCAAGTTGTTCCGCGTGGCGCAGCGCTACGAGTTGACGCTGCAGCCGCAGTTGATTCTGCTGCAGAAGACGCTGCTCAACATCGAAGGCGTCGGCCGTCAGCTCGATCCCAAGCTGGATATCTGGGCGGTGGCGCGACCGGTGCTGGAGCGCATCCTGCGCGAGCGCTACAGCCCGCGTCGCATGCTGGGCGAGTTGAGCAAGCGGCTACCGGAAATCATGACTCACGCACCGGACATGCCGCGCCTGGTGCACAGCTGGTTGAAGCAGCAGGTGGAAGGCCGGCATCAGCTGGACATCCGTTCGAGCGAATTGCGCGCGCTGGACATCAGCCTGCGCAAGCTGCAGACCCGCGTGGTCACGGCCATCACCGGTAGCGGGCTGTTGGTGGTGGCGGCCGTGTTGTACGGCTTGCATCCGGATGGCTGGTACCTGGGCACGGTGCCGGTGTGGAGCTGGATCAGCGGCGGCGCCGGGTCGGTCGCGTTGCTGGTGGCGTGGCTGCGTCGCTAGGCAACTGGCTGCGTGACGATCCGCGCGTGCACGCTGCTGCACTGCCCGCGTGCAGCGCATCGCTGCACACCGCTGCGGTGACATGCAGCGCGATGTTGCCCGGCACGCGCGACCGGCTGGCGGTTCGCGCCCTGGTGTGAGCCCGCACCGCCAATCCTGCACGCACGTGCATCAGGGCGCGCGGTGGGCGTGCGCCACTTGGTCGAAGAACTGATAGATGCCGTCGTCGCTCATCTGGCGTGCGTTGGCCAGCTCGCCGGCACGCGTGGTGTAGAGCAGCGTGCCGGCCGGCGATACCACCACCGCAGCCGGGATGCCGTTCTGGATCGGGTCGCCGTAGCGCTGGCTGATGTCCAGGTTGTGGTCGAAATTACCCACGTCCACTTTGACCACAACAAACGAGCGGTCGATCAGCGGCGCGTTCTTTGCGCTGTGCAGCGAGGTATCCAGCGCACGACAGTCGTGGCACCAGTTGGCGCCGAAAATCACCAGCGTGGGTTTGTGGGTTTTCTTGCCGGCGGCCAGCGCATCGCGCAGCTGGGTGCCGGCGTCGGCATGGTCGTCGTACGGCAGGGTCGAAGACTGCGCCAGCGGAGCGACCGCCAGCAGGCAAAGCAGGAGCAAGGCGCGCATGGGGGACGCTCCGTGAGGGGGAATCGGCATGCTGTGCCAGCGGCCTGATGCGGTCAACGGGCGCGTGGATAGCGCACCGCAGTGGCATGCGGTGTCAGCGATGCGGATAATCCGCCGGTGAGCATATCCCCCAAGCATCTGCAGATTCTCTACCAGGACGACGTCCTGGCCGTCGTCGACAAACCCGCGGGCCTGATGGTCCACGACAGCAAGCTGGCGCGCGGCGAGGACGACTTTCTCGCCGACCGCCTGCGCGAGCAGCTGGGCAAACCGATCTTCCTGGTGCATCGGCTCGACCGCGCGACCAGCGGCTGCCTGCTGCTGGCGTTCGACCGCGACAGCGCCAGCGCGCTGGGCAAGGCCTTGATGGCCGGCGAGGTGGATAAAAATTATCTGACCGTGTGCCGCGGCTGGCCGGCCGAAGATCGGTTCATCGTCGATCACGACCTGGATGGCGGCCCCGGCAAACCGGTCAAGAAGCCGGCGGTGACGCACTTCCAGCGGCTGGCGACCGGCGAACTGGAAATCCCGTCCACCGGCTTTGCCACGTCGCGGTATGCGCTGCTGCGCTGCCAACCGCAGACCGGGCGCTTTCGGCAGATTCGCCGGCACATGAAGCATCTGTCGCATCACATGATCGGCGACACCAGCCATGGCGATGGACGCCACAACCGCAGTTTCCGCATGCTCGGTATCCACCGCATGCTGCTACACGCCGAACGCCTGGAGTTTCCGCACCCGGCCGATGGCAGGCGCATCAGCATCACCGCGCCGCTGGATGTGGAATTTGCCAAGGCGTGTGCGTTGTTTGGGTGGGAGATTGCGGACTTGGGAGTAGCGCAGACAGCGTGATGTGGCGTGCCTGGTTCAGAGATCGAGACGTCCACTCAGCCTGCTAGACATCCGCGCAAGCATCCCCTCACCCCAACCCCTCTCCCGCAGGCGGCAGAGGGGCTCAAGCGCGACGCGCAATGTTCGCCTTCCCGCGTTGCCGCCCTCGCTGGTCGCCTTCCGAGTTGCTTCCTTCCCTCGCTTGCGGGGGAATGTGCCCGAAGGGCGGATGGGGGCAAGCTCGCCACTGCGGGCTCAAGGCAGCAGCTCTTCCGGCGGCAGAAGCGGCAAGACAGTCGTCTTCCGCCAGCTGAAAAGGTGACGCACCCGTCACCGGCAACGCACGCAACCCGCATCGGCAACCGTTGCAGGAATCGCGCACCGACGAATTCCCACTCCTCATTCCCGGCTGCCGTCCTTCAGGGCTTCTTGGCCGCCGCAGGCTCGTTGACGATTTTCTCCAAATCCTTCTGCAGATCGGCAAACAGCGGCAGCATCTTCTGCTGGATGGCGCCCATCAGGTTCTGGGTCAGCGCCGGGGTCTTGTCCAGCAGGCTCTGGCCGGCCGAGCTCTCGTAGAACTCGGCCATCGCCAGCACGTCCTCGCGCGAGAACGAGCGCTTGTAGATGTCCACGTACATCGGGCGCAGCTCCGACCACGACAGCGCCTTGCGCACGGTCTGGCGGGTGCGTTCCTGGATGCGTTGCAGCTGCGCCTGCTGATCGGCGTCGAACTGGCGCTGCGCGGTGAGCTGGGCGAATTGCTGCTGCTGCATCGCTTCGATCTGCGGCAGCATGGTGTCGAGCATGGTCTGCGCGCGCGAGGCGGCCAGCAGACGGTTGACGTCGGCATCGGTGGGTGCCTGCGCCAGCGCGGCCGGGGCGGCCACCGCCAGCAGGGCGAGCAGCAGCAGGCGGCGGGCAAGCGCGCCTGCGGCGGCGAACGAATGAGGTGTCATCGGAGCATCCTGCGATCGGGGAACCGGCCGCAGGATACGGGAAGCAGGCGTTCGCGCGCGCGTCCACGCCGCTGCCGATACAATCGCAGGCTAATGGCCAGCGACCCGATCCAGATCACCCCCAGCCTGACGATTCCGCCCAGCGAACTCGTCGAACGCTTCGTGCGCGCCAGCGGCGCGGGCGGGCAGAACGTCAACAAGGTGTCTACCGCGGTGGAACTGCGTTTCGACGTGGCAGGGTCGCCCTCGCTGCCCGAGCCGCTGCGCGAGCGGCTGTTGTCGCGTCGCGACCGCCGCATGACCGCCGAGGGCGTGCTGGTGATCGACGCGCAGCGTTTTCGCACCCAGGACCGTAACCGCGACGATGCGCGCGAGCGGCTGGCCGAGATCATCAGTGCATGCCTGTCGGTGCCCAAGCGCCGGGTCGCCACCAAACCGAGTCACGGTGCCAAGCTGCGGCGGCTGGATGCCAAGCGTGAGCGCAGCCATATCAAGCGTGGACGCTCTGCGTCCCACTGGGAGTAAGCGTGAGTCACACCGACCCGTCGTTGCCGCCGGTCGCACAGGCCAACATCCTGCTGCAGTCAACCCCGCCCAGAATGCCGCGTGCGCACGGTCGCTTCGGCCGCTGGCTGGGCCGTACCGCTCTGCGCCTGACCGGCTGGCGGCTGCTTGGGCGGCTGCCCGACGAGCCCAAGTTGGTGATGATCGTGGCGCCGCACTCGTCCAACTGGGATGGCTTTGTGGGCTTTGCCGCCAAGTTCGCGCTCGGCTTCGATGTGCGCGTGCTGGGCAAGGCGCAGCTGTTCTGGTGGCCGCTGGGGCCGCTGCTGCGCAAGCTGGGCGCCATCCCGCTGGATCGCAGCTCGCCGCAGGGCACCATCGGCCAGGCGGTGCGGTTGATCCGCAACTCCGAACAGATGTGGTACGTGATCACCCCCGAAGGCACGCGCAAGCGTGTGGAGCAGTGGAAGGCCGGTTTCTGGAAGATCGCGTCCGATGCCAAGGTGCCGATCCTGCCGGTGTATTTCGACTACCCCAGCAAGACCGTGGGCATCGGCGAACCGTTCTGGACCGGCACCGACATGGCCGCCGACATCGCCGCCATCCGTACCTGGTACCGGCCGTGGCGCGGTAAGCATCGCGATACGTTGTAGGTTGCGACCGCGTGCCTTGAACACGCATGTGAGCCTAACGATGTGCCGCGCTGTTTAGGCATGCCGCGGCTCGCATCGGTGGATTCGACTTAGGCGTCATGGGAGGAGTGCCCGAATGACCGCGACGCAGGAGCAGCTGTTCGCCTTCGCGCTCTACGAGATTCGGTGCCTGCTGGCGGGGCACCTCGGAAGCCAGAACGAGTCGTCTCTTTCCATCCGTGCCGCTGCGCACCTGGCGTACGCGATGCACAACGAGGCCGAGACAGTGCTGCGCGGCGGCGTATTCGATCCTGACAGCGTTGTCGTCAGACTTGGGGTGGTGGATCAGATGCTCGGAACAGACTTCCAGCGTCGTCTTGCCGAAGCAACGCGCGATGATGCCTGACACCATCACGCCGGATATTGTCGACGCTTGGCTGATGCGGGCAGCAGTAGATCAGTGCCCGGCATGGTGGCGGACGAAGCCGACTTCGTGCATTGCCTGCGGCGAACCTGCCGTGTTCGCCCCTGCCCGGCAACACCGGGTCACTCAATCAACTTGCAGTGAGAAAACACCATGATCGCTTCGTCCGCCCGCGCGTTATGTCTCTCGCTACTGCTCTGTACCGGCCCGGCGCTGGCCGCTACGCCGATGCTGGTGATCCATGGGGGTGCGGGCGTGGAAAAATCCAGTCTTTCGCCCGATGAACAAGCGCAGGCACGTGAGGCGATGCAACGCGCGCTGCGTGCCGGCCATGCGGTGTTGACGCGCGGCGGCAGCGCGGTGGATGCGGTGGCCGCCACCATCACCGTGCTGGAGGACGCGCCGCAGTTCAACGCCGGGCGCGGTGCGGTGTTCACTCACGACGGCAAGAACGAGCTGGATGCGGCGATCATGGATGGCGCCAGCGGCAAGGCCGGCGCGATTGCCGGCGTGCACACGGTCAAGAACCCGATCCTGCTGGCGCGCAGCGTCATGGACCGCTCCAAGCACGTGATGCTGGTCGGCGACGGTGCCGAGCAGTTTGCGCGCGAGCAGGGTGTCACCTTGGTCGAGCCCAGCTATTTCCGTACCGACAAGCGTTGGCAACAGCTGCAAAAAGCGCTCAAGGCCGAAAGCGGCGACCGTCAGGCCCAGGCCGCGCTCGACCTGGAAACCGCCAAGCACTTCGGCACCGTCGGTGCGCTCGCGTTGGATCGCGACGGCCATCTGGCTGCCGGCACGTCCACCGGCGGCATGACCAACAAGCGTTACGGCCGCGTCGGCGACGCGCCCATCATCGGCGCCGGCACCTATGCCAATGCGCAGTGCGCGGTGTCCGGCACTGGCTGGGGCGAGTTCTATATCCGTGCGGTGGCGGCCTACGACATCTGTGCGCGCATGAAGTACGCCGGGCAGTCGCTACAACAGGCGGCCGACGCGGTCATCGATCAGCAGATCCCCAAGGCCGGCGGCGATGGCGGTGCCATCGCGCTGGATGCGCAAGGCAACATCGCCTTCCCGTTCAATACCGAAGGCATGTACCGCGGCTGGATCGGCGCCGACGGCAGCCCGCATGTGGCGATCTTCAAGGACGAGACGCTCTGACGGACGGGGTCGGCCGGGTCCCGGACCCGCTAACCGTTTCGACTGAGTGTTGTCTCGCGATCGAACCCAGGAAAGCCGCAAAACCCCCTGCTGCACCATGTCGCTCACACCGGCCAGGCGTGCCGAGCCAGCGGCTGCGTGCTTGCCTGCACCATCCCCAAACCGCTGCATCCATCCAATCCAACGGCACATGCCAGCATCACGCAAACCCGCTAGCGTGACCGGCTGCCGTACCCACTCAGGAATCACACGCCATGTCGCGTACCGTCGTTCTGGCCGCCGCCATCACCCTGGCATTGGCCGCATGTTCTGGAAAAGAGCCATCCGGTAAGGAGTCCACCACCGTGCCCGAAAAGACCACCACCCCGGCCGCCGACGCTGCGGCGAACCCGTTGTTGAGCGCCAGCACCCTGCCGTTCCAGGCGCCGCCGTTCGACAAGATCAAGGACAGCGATTACCTGCCCGCGTTTGAAGAAGGCATGCGGCTGCATCTGGCCGACGTGCGCAAGATCGCCGACAACACCGAAGCGCCCACCTTCGACAACACCATCGAAGCGATGGAGCGCAGCGGCGAAACGCTGACGCGCGTGTCGCGCATCTTCTTCGGGCTGGTGCAGGCCGATACCAGCGACGCACGCCAGAAAATCCAGGAAGAGATCGCGCCCAAGCTGGCCGCGCACAAGGACGAGATCAACCTCGACCCGAAACTGTTCGCACGCGTCAAAACCCTGTACGACCAGCGCGACACGCTGAACCTGGAGCCGGAACAAAAGCGTCTGGTCGAGCACGATTATGAAGACCTGGTGCGCGCCGGTGCGCAGCTCTCCGATGCCGACAAGGACAGCCTGCGCAAGCTCAACGTGGAAGAAACCACGCTGTCCACCCAGTTCCATACGCGTCTGGTTGCAGCCTCCGCTGCCGGTGCAGTGGTGGTCGATGACAAGGCCAAACTCGACGGCCTGAGCGATGGCGACATTGCCGCCGCCGCCGATGCCGCCAAGGCACGCAAGCTCGATGGCAAGTATCTTCTGACCTTGCAGAACACCACCCAGCAGCCGGTACTGGCGTCGTTGAAAGATCGCGCGCTGCGCGCCGAGGTGTTGAAGGCTTCCGAAACCCGTGCAGAAAAGGGCGATGCCAACGACACCCGCCAGACCATCCAGCGTCTGGCGCAGCTGCGTGCGCAAAAAGCCAAGTTGCTCGGCTTCGACAATTACGCCGCTTATAGCCTGGGCAACCAGATGGCAAAGACTCCGGAGGCGGCGCTGAAGCTGCTGACCGACACCGTGCCGGCGGCCACCGCCAAGGCGCGCCGTGAAGTGGGCGAGATGCAGAAGGTCATCGACGCGCAGCGTGCCGATGCGAAGACCGGCGATTTCAAGCTTGCCGCCTCCGATTGGGACTTTTACGCCGAGCAGGTGCGCAAGGCCAAGTACGATCTGGACGAGTCGCAGATCAAGCCGTATTTCGAGCTGGATAACGTGCTGCAGAACGGCGTTTTCTATGCGGCCACCCAGCTCTACGGCATCACCTTCAAGCAGCGCACCGACATTCCGACCTACCACCCCGACATGAAGGTGTACGAAGTCTTCGATGCCGACGGCACCTCGATGGCGTTGTTCTACACCGACTACTTCAAGCGCGACAGCAAGTCCGGTGGCGCGTGGATGGACGTGTTCGTCGAACAGGACGGCCTGACCGGCACCAAGCCGGTGGTCTACAACGTCTGCAACTTCACCAAGCCCGCTGCCGGCCAGCCGGCGTTGCTGAGCTTCGATGACGTCACCACGCTGTTCCATGAGTTCGGCCACGCACTGCACGGCATGTTCTCCAAGGTGAAGTATCCCTCGATCGCCGGCACCAGCACCTCGCGCGATTTTGTGGAATTCCCCTCGCAGTTCAACGAGCACTGGGCGTCCGATCCGAAGGTCTTCGCCAACTACGCCAAGCATTATCAAACCGGCGCAGTGATGCCGGCCGAACTGGTGGAAAAGATCAAGAAGGCCAAGACTTTCAATAGCGGCTACGCCACCACCGAATATCTGTCGGCAGCGCTACTGGATCTGGCCTGGCACACCCAGCCGGCGGATGCGCCGCTGCAGGACGTGAGCAAGTTCGAAGCCGATGCGCTCAAGCGCTTTAAGGTGGACCTGGCCGAAGTGCCGCCGCGCTACCGCAGCAGCTATTTCGACCACATCTGGGGCGGCGGTTATTCGGCCGGCTATTACGCGTATTTCTGGTCGGAAGTGCTCGACGACGACGCTTTCGAATGGTTCAAGGAAAACGGCGGGTTGAACCGCAAGAACGGCGATATTTTCCGCGCCAAGATTCTCTCGCGTGGTAACACCGTGGATCTTGCTACGCTGTACCGCGACTTCCGCGGCAAGGATCCCAGCGTCAAGGCGCTGTTGGAGAATCGCGGTTTGACCGAGTGACCGGCAACCCTTAATCGGTGAACGAAACGGGATGGCGGTGCCATCCCGTTTCGTTTTCAAGGCCGCCGATTCCGTTCCTGCCGGATGTCATGCAGGCATCGCCCAGATACTTGGCGACCGCCAACGCGCAGTAGCGCAGCTGTGGCGCTCTGCTCATTCAGGGCCGATGCCGGACGTCGAGGCATCCGTCCTGTGTCCGGTTACACGTTCTGCAGGATCACTACACCATGCGACGTTCACTTATTCTGGCTGCTGCGGTCACCTTTGCGCTGGCCGCATGTTCGGAAAAGAATTCCCCGCGCACCACACCTGCCGCCGCAGGTGCCGCGACACCGGCCACCACATCTGCGGATCTGGCATCCAATCCGCTGCTTGTGCCCAGCACGCTGCCATTTCAGGCGCCGCCATTCGACAAGATTCGCGACAGCGATTATCTGCCGGCCTTTGAAGAAGGTATTCGCCAGGTCCGGCACGAGTTGCACGGCATTACCGAAAACCCGGAGCCACCCACCTTTGAGAACACGGTAGAGGCGCTGGAACGCAGCGGCGCAACACTCGCCTATGTCTCCAACATCTTCTTAGGCATTTCAACTGCCGATACCAACGCTGCGCGGCAGAAAATCGATGAAGACATCGGCCCCAAGCTGGCCACCCTCGGCGATGAGATCGCACTGGATGCGAAGCTGTTTGCACGCTTCAAGACCCTTTACGATCGGCGCGATACGCTCGCACTGA
Organism: Xanthomonas sp. WHRI 8932A; assembly: GCF_035012785.1. Lineage (NCBI taxonomy): Bacteria > Pseudomonadati > Pseudomonadota > Gammaproteobacteria > Lysobacterales > Lysobacteraceae > Xanthomonas > Xanthomonas sp. WHRI 8932A. Next base: position 120,445 of record NZ_JAYGQQ010000014.1, on the reverse strand, counting down.
CGCCGGAACAGCTGCGCCTGCTCGAGCACGGCTATGACAGCTTCATCAAGGCCGGAGCGCAGCTTTCCGATGCAGACAAAGCCACCTTGCGCAAGCTCAACTTGGAAGAGACCAACCTCACCACCCAGTACCACAATAAATTGACGGCCGCAGCTTTGGCCGCTGCGGTGGTGGTGGATGACAAGACAAAGCTCGACGGCATGAGCGAGGGCGATATCGCCGCCGCTGCTGCTGCTGCCAAGGCGCGCAAACTTGAGGGAAAATATCTTCTGAGTCTGCAAAACACCACGCAGCAACCGGTGCTGGCCTCGCTGAAGGATCGCGCATTGCGTGCGCAGATACTGCAGGCCTCGGAAAAACGCGCCGAGCAGGGCGATGCCAACGATACGCGTGACACTATCAAGCGCTTGTTGCAGGTGCGTGCGCAGCGCGCCAGCCTGCTTGGGTACGACAGCTATGCGGCCTACAGCCTGCGCAACCAGATGGCCAGAACGCCGCAGGTGGCACTGAAATTGCTGACCGACACGGTGCCTGCCGCCACGGCCAAGGCACGCCGGGAAGCGGCACAGATCCAGGCGTTGATCGATGCGCAGCATGGCGGCTTTACGTTGGCTGCGTCGGATTGGGATTTTTATGCCGAGCAGGTGCGCAAGGCCAAGTACGATCTGGACGTATCGCAGATCAAGCCGTATTTCGCCTTGGATACCGTGCTCAATGATGGCGTCTTCTATGCGGCCACACAGCTGTACGGGATCACCTTCAAGCAGCGCACCGACATCCCGACCTATCACCCAGACGTAAAGGTCTACGAAGTCTTCGATGTAGACGGCACCTCGTTGGCGCTGTTTTACACGGACTATTTCCAGCGGGAGAGCAAGTCCGGTGGTTCGTGGGCAGGCTCCTTGGTCCAGCGCAACGGACTCACTGGCGCCAAGTCGGTGATCTATAACGTGTGCAACTTCAGCAAGCCGGCCGATGGGCAGGCTGCGTTGCTAAGCATGGAAGAAGTCACCACGATGTTTCACGAGTTCGGCCATGCGCTGCACTACATGTTGTCGACAGTGAAGTATTCCTCGTTGGATAGCGCCGCTACGCCGCGAGATTTTTCTGAATTCCCCTCGCAGTTCAATGAGCACTGGGCGACCGACCCATCTGTTTTCGCGCACTACGCAAAGCACTACAAGACCGGAGAGGCGATGCCGGAGGCGCTGGTGAAGAAGCTGAAGAATGCAAAGACCTTCAACAGCGGCTATCTGATGACCGAGTCACTCTCGGCGCAGATCGTGGACCTGGCCTTGCATGGCCAACCAGCGACCGCAGAGATGCAGGATGTGAGTGCCATGCAGGCCGACACGCTGAAGCGTTACAAGGTTGACCTGCCCGAGGTTCCGCCACGCTATGGCGCCAGTTATTTCGACCATATCTGGAGCCGTGGTTATGCGGCTAGTTACTACGCGTACTTCTGGTCGGAGGTCATCGACGATGACGCGTTCGAGTGGATCAGCGAGAACGGCGGTTTGACGCGGAAAAATGGTGATCTCTTCCGCGCCAAGATTCTCGCGCCTGGTAATTCGGTGGATGTGAGTCAGCTGTATCGCGATTTTCGTGGCAAGGATCCAAGCGTCAAGGCACTGCTAGAAAACCGCGGGTTGGCGGAGTGATCGGCAATCTTTAATCTGTGAACGAAACGGGATAGCGGTGCCATCCGGTTTCGTTTTTATCGCCAGTCATTCGCTCTCGCCAAGTCATCGGCCATTGCGCATGGGCACTATCCCTGCCCTGTCGCCTTCAATGAGGTCATCGCATCTTCTGCAACAGCAAGCGCTGTCCTTAACCCCGCCATGCCGATCAGTTCGGCAGCACATGCTCGATGCCGGAAAACCTATTAACGTTGCCGGCTGCTGTGATCACTCAGGAATTCCACACTCCATGTCGCGCACCCTCATTCTGGCAGCTGCCATTACCCTGGCGCTCGCTGCCTGTTCCGGAAAAGAAGCGCCGGATACGCAGCCCGCGACCACGACCAGCAATACCGCCACCAGCCAGTCTTCTGTGGCCAGGTCCAATCCGTTGTTGACCGCCAGCACGCTGCCGTTCAAGGCGCCGCCATTCGATAAAATCCAGGACAGCGATTATCTGCCTGCCTTCGAGGAAGGCATGCGTCTGGAACTTGCGGATGTGCGCAAGATCACCACCAACCCCGAACCGGCGACCTTCGAAAACACCATCGAAGCATTCGGTCGCGGCGGCGAGGTATTGGCGCGCGTGTCGGATATCTTCTTCGGGGTGATCTCTGCCGATACCAATTCGGCACGCGAGAAAATCCAGGAGGAGATTGGGCCCAAGCTGGCGGCGCATAGTAATGAAGTTCTTCTGGATCCCAAGCTGTTTGCGCGCATCAAGGCGGTGCATGACCAGTCCGATGCGATGAAGCTCAATCCGGAGCAAAAGCGCCTCGTCGAGATCACATACAAAGGGTTCGTCGCATCCGGCGCGCTGTTGTCCGATGCCGACAAGATCACCGTGGGCAAGCTCAATGTGGAGGAAACCACGCTGTCCACGCAATTCCACGCGAAGCTGGTGGCTGCCACGGCCGCCGCTGCGGTGGTTGTGGACGACAAGGCCCGGCTGGCTGGCTTGAGCGAGGGCGATATCGCCGCCGCCGCCGATGCCGCCAAGCAGCGCAAGCTCGACGGCAAGTATCTGTTGACCTTGCAGAACACCACCCAGCAGCCCATTCTCGCCTCGTTGAAGGATCGTGCGTTGCGTGCGCAGATCATGCAGGCTTCGCAGAAGCGCACCGAACAGGGCGATGACAACGACACGCGCAAGGTGGTTCAGCGACTGGCGCAGTTGCGCGCTCAACGCGCCAAGTTGTTGGGCTACGACAGCTATGCCGCTTACGTACTGAACGACCAGATGGCCAAGACCCCGGCTGCGGCGCTAAAGCTGCTGACCGACACCGTGCCGGCGGCCACGGCCAAGACGCGCCGCGAAGCAGCCGAGATTCAGAAAGTCATCGATGCCCAGAAGGGCGGTTTCAAGTTGGCCGCTTCCGACTGGGACTTCTATGCCGAGCAGGTACGCAAGGCCAAGTACGATCTGGATGAGTCGCAGATCAAGCCGTACTTCGAACTGGATAACGTGCTGCAGAACGGGGTTTTCTATGCGGCCAACCAGCTCTACGGCATCACCTTCAAGCAGCGCACCGACATTCCCACCTACCATCCGGACGTGAAGGTATACGAGGTGTTTGATGCAGACGGCACCTCGATGGCGCTGTTCTACATCGACTATTTCAAACGCGACAGCAAGTCCGGTGGCGCGTGGATGGACGTGTTCGTCGAACAGGACGGCCTGACCGGCACCAAGCCGGTGGTCTACAACGTCTGCAACTTCACCAAGCCCGCTGCTGGCCAGCCGGCGTTGCTGAGTTTCGACGACGTCACCACGATGTTCCATGAGTTCGGCCACGCGCTACACGGTATGTTCTCCAAGGTGACCTACGCGGGGATTTCCGGAACCAAAACGCCGCGCGACTTCAAGGAATTTCCCTCGCAGTTCAACGAGCACTGGGCCTCCGATCCGAAGGTCTTCGCCAACTACGCCAAGCATTATCAAACCGGCGCAGTGATGCCGGCCGAGCTGGTGGAAAAGATCAAGAAGGCCAAGAGCTTCAATAGCGGCTACACGATCACCGAGACCCTGTCGGCATCGCTGCTCGATCTGGCCTGGCACACCCTGCCGGCCGATGCACCCTTGCAGGACGTGGGCCGGTTCGAGACCGATGCGCTCAAGCGCTTCAAGCTGGACATGGCTGAGGTGCCGCCGCGCTATCACAGCAGCTATTTCAACCATATCTGGGAGATGGGTTATGCCGCCAGCTATTACGCCTACCTCTGGTCGGAAGTGCTCGACGACGATGCCTTCGAATGGTTCGAGGAAAATGGTGGCTTGAACCGCAAGAACGGCGATATTTTCCGCGCCAAGATCCTCTCACGCGGCAACACTGTCGATTCGGCCACGCTGTACCGCGATTTCCGCGGCAAGGATCCCAGCGTCAAGGCATTTCTGGAAAATCGTGGTTTGACGGAATAAGCGATGCGTTTGGGTGGCTTTGTTTGCACCGGCGAGCGCTTGCAGTAGACGAAACGGGATGGCCCTTGTGCCATCCCGTTTGCGTTGGCGCAATCGGGAAGGTGCGGTAAATCTACGGTTGTTGTCGCTGTTGTTTTCGCCATTGGCTTCCCAATCCCCATGCCGCAGCGGCAAGTCCGGTCGCGACAACCCGCAGGGCGGCGTGCATGGATGCGCGAGGTTTTTTTGTAAGCAACACGCACGTCCCTGATAAAAATGTATCCCGCGGATTGCGAACCTGTCGCAGCGCGACGGGCTAAGGACGTGTTTCGTTGTTGCTCGATTGGCCACCGGCTGGTGACACACGCTTGCTTACTCGCGCACGTCACCACACGCAGCAACGGCCTTGCCATGTCTTTCGTCACTTCCACGTCCCGACGCCCAGGCGCATCGTCGAAGCGCCAAGCCGGCTGCCGACCACCCGAGAGATCTCCCATGCACCCATCGCATCCCACCTCCCGCCTTCAGCGCGCCGCACAGTGGTCGCGCAAGGAACTGTTGCCGCTACTGGTCATGCTGGTCTTGCTAACCGCTGCGCGCTCCTCGTTTGCCAATCACTACCAGGTCCCCAGCGGCTCGATGCAGCCGACCTTGCAGCCGGGCGATCGCGTGGTAGTGGATATGCACGCCTACGGCTGGCGATTGCCGCTGAGCAACCGTATCGTCATCGATGGCGACCGACCGCAGCGTGGGGATGTGGCAGTGTTCGATTCGCCGCGCGATGGCACGCGGTTGATCAAGCGCGTGGTGGCCATGGCAGGCGACCGTGTGGATCTGCGCAATGGGCATTTATCCATCAACGGCCAACCGCTGCAGATCGATGACGATGGTGAGCGCGAGCGCTTCGGTGCGCGCATTGCGCACCTGAATCTGGATGCCGGCGGTGGGCCGGATCTGCACGATGTCCGCGTGCCGGCCGGCAAGGTATTGGCGGTGGGCGACCACCGCGGCGATAGTCTGGATGGGCGCTATTTCGGTTTTGTCGATGCCTCGGCGGTGTACGGCAAGGCGGTGGCGGTGTATTACCGGCGCGGCGAAGGCCTGGAGTGGAACCGGCTGTAGGCACTGGCGCGGCAGTGCCTGCACAGCGCGTGCGGGCCTGCGGGCGAACACGCGCAGCCGCTGCGCAACCGCCTGCAGCGGATCATGATCAGAACGCCACATCCGCCAGCGTGCACGAGGTCTCCCACAAGCGCGTTGCCACGTGCCGGTCGTGGACCTGGCGGGCGATGGTGGCCGGGCCGGGGGCACCCTTCAGTTCGAACAGGCCATCCGGGCCGTAATATCCGCCGCCCTGTGCCTGCGGGTCGGTGGCGGCATACAACGTGGGGAGCGCGCCAGCGGCCGCGGAGTGGCTGATGTAAGGCCCCAGCAGCGCGGTCGCTGCACCGATCGCGGTGCGGCGACCACCGGCCGCCGGTCCGTTGGCGATCAGGGCGGTACGCGCCAGACCGGGATGCGCGGCGATGGCGCGCAGGCCCCAGCCCTGCGCGTCGCTGCGCCGCTGCAGTTCCATGCTGAAAATCAACATCGCCAGTTTGGACTGGCCATACGCCTTCCACGGCCGGTACGGGTGTGCGGTCTGCAGATCATCGAAATCGATGCGGGCACTGCGATGCGCCAGACTCGACAGGTTGACCACACGCGGGGCCGCTGCCGCGCGCAGCAACGGCAGCAGCTGCGCGGTCAGCGCGAAATGTCCCAGATAATTGCTGCCGAACTGCAGCTCCATTCCGTCGGCGGTGGTCTGGCGCTGCGGCGGCGCCATCACGCCGGCGTTGTTGATCAGCAGGTCCACCCATTGCTGGCGCGCGCCAAGTCGCTCGGCGAACGCGCGCACCGATGCCAAGTGTGCAAGGTCCAGCGTTTCCACGCGCACCGTGGCGTGCGGATGCACGGCGAGCAGCGCCTGCCGTGCGGCTTCGCCCTTGTCGGCGTTGCGCGCAGTCAGCACCACGCTGGCGCCGGCACCGGCCAACGCCAGCGCGGTCTCATAGCCCAGCCCGCCCACGCTGGCGCCGGTGATGACGGCCACTTTTGCGCGCTGCGGTGGCAGGTCGGCCAGGGTCCAGCCGCTCATTGCGCCAACGCCAGCGTTTCGGGCAGCGTGCGCCACCAGCGCTCGCCGGTGGCCGGGCTGCGTAAATCCACCTGTTCGCCCATGTGCGGGGTGGCCAGCGCGACGTTCGCGGCCGCTGCCAGCGCCACGATGCGTTCCAGCGGCTCGGACCAGACATGCATGGCCAGATCGAAGGTGCCGTTGTGGATCGGCAGCAAGGTACGGCCGCCGATATCGATAAACGCCTGCAGGCTCTGCTCCGGTTGCATGTGCACGTCCGGCCACATCTGGTCGTAGGCGCCGTTTTCGATGAGCGCCACATCGAACGGCCCCAGGCGCTGGCCGATCGTCTTGAAGTGCGGGCCATAGCCGCCGTCGCCGCTGAAGAACACCCGCAGATCGGCGTCCTGGATCGCCCACGAGCACCACAGCGTGCGGTCGCGGTCGAACAGGCCGCGGCCGGAAAAATGCCGCGACGGGGTGGCGGTGAGGGTCAGGCCACCCACGTCCACCGATTGCCACCAATCCAGCTGCCGCACCTTGCCCGGGTCCACGCCCCAGCGCACCAGCAGATCGCCCACGCCCAGCGGCGCGACGAACACGCCGACGCGGTCGGCCAGGGCGCGGATGGTGGCGCGGTCCAGATGGTCGTAGTGGTTGTGCGACAACAGCACGCCGGCCAGCGGCGGCAGGTCGTCCAGCGCGATCGGCGGCGCATGGAAGCGCTTGGGGCCGGCAAACGCGAACGGCGAGGCGCGCTTGGAGAACACCGGGTCGGTCAACCACAGGCCGCCACGCAGTTTCATCAGCACCGTGGAATGGCCCAGCCGGAACAGGCTATGGTCGGGCGCGTCGCGCAGCTGCGCCGCGCTCAGTGGCAGCACCGGCAGCGCCTGCGACGGCACCGTGTGCGCGGGCTTGTTGAACAGCACCTCCCACAGCAGGCGCAGGCCAGCCAACACACCGGGCTGACTCAAGCGGGTGGGCAGTGCGTTGCGGAACCGGCCGTTGCGGAACTGCGGCGAGGCGGCATGCGAAGCGGTAGGCGGCAGGTGGCGGGACTGGGTGAGCACGACGCTATCCATCGTTGGGGGCGGGCGAACCGGCGGTACCGGCGCTTTAGTTACACTACACAGTGTAGTTTTATTTTGGGAATGTAAACTGCTCGGTGTAACATTGCGCCATGTCCAGTTCATCCGACGCAGCGCCGGCACCGCAGCGGCTTACCGACCGCAAGCGCCACGCCATTCTCGAAGCGGCCATCGCCGAATTCAGCCAGCACGGGTTCGAGGCCACCAGCATGGACCGCGTGGCCGCGACGGCGGGCGTGTCCAAGCGCACCGTCTACAACCATTTCTCCAGCAAGGACGCGTTGTTCGGCGAGATCCTGCGCGGGCTGTGGCAACGCAGTGCCGAGGCAGTGAGTCTGGTTTATCGCCCCGACCAATCATTGCGCACGCAGTTGACGCAATTGCTGCAGCAAAAGCTGCGGCTGCTCGACGATGCCGCCTTTATCGATCTGTCGCGCGTGGCGATTGCCGAATGCATCCACTCGCCCGAACGCGCGCGCGCCCTGTTGGCGCAACTGGGCAGCAAGGAAGAGGGCACCACCACCTGGCTGCGCGCCGCGCTGGCCGATGGCCGCCTGGCAGCGGTCGATGCGGAATTCGCCTCGCAGCAATTGCAGGCGCTGGTGAAGGGCTTCGCGTTCTGGCCGCAGTTGGCGATGGGCCAGCCGCCGCTGTCGCCCGCCCAGCAGGCGCAGGTGGCCGAGTCGGCGGTGGAGATGTTTCTAGGGCTTTACGGGCGCGAGTAAGTGCCGCAGGCAACACGGCTTCGCGTCCAGCGGGCGGCGCAGCCGGTGCCTGCAATCGGCACTGATACCCGCACATTCGCGCTATCCGCGGGCATCTGACCAACGCGCTCTAGTTGTTGGTCTTCATCTGCGCCTGTGCACGCGGGCAGGCGTTACCAAGCGCGCCTTGTTGTCATCTACGTGACGCTTGCGAGCGCGTACTGCCGATGTACACGGGGCTCTTGGTAAGGCCACGTAACTCATCGCCTGTGTAACGGTTTCGTGCATGCGGTGCCAAGGTGTTGGGCAGTATCAGCGCCCGGCACGGTGCGACGGCGACGGCGACGGTGTGCAGGGGGGCGTTAAATCAGTTATCGCTGGCCGCGTCGCTCGCTGCGAGAGCGATGTTGCTAGCGCTCCGAATCGCCGCTCTCGTCATACCCGCGCGGCGTAAACAGATCCGGCTGGATCAGTTCGATAAACGCGCGTGCCTGCGGCGACAGATACTTGCCCTTGCGCACCACCACGCCATAGCTGCGGGTGGGGAAGTATTCCTTGAGCGAGCGTGTTGCCAGCTTGTCGCGATCGGCATCGGTCACGCAGATCGCGGTGACGATGGAAATGCCCATGCCCATCGCCACGTACTGCTTGATCACTTCCCAGCCGCCCACTTCCAGCGCCACCGTGTACGGCACGCGCGCCTGCTGAAAAATCAGGTCGACCAGGCGATAGGTCACCTGCCGACGTGGTGGCAGGATCAACGGATAGGGCGAGAGATCCTGCAGCGACACCGTGGCCTTGTGCGCCAGCGGGTGATCGGGCGGGGTGATCAACAGCTGCTCGAAGCGATACACCGGCGCGTAGTTGAGGTCGGCTGGCACATCCAGCATCGAGCCGACCGCCAGGTCCACCGCATCCTCGCGCAACAGGTCGGTGCCGTCGGCGCTGATCGCGTTGTGCAGGGTCAGCCGCACGTCCGGATGGCGGGCGCGAAAGTTCGCCACGATGCGCGGCAGCAGATACAGGATGGTGGAGCTGTTGGCGGCGATGTTGAGCTCGCCGGCATCCAGCCCGCGCACCTTCTCGCGAAAGCTCGCTTCCAGGCCGTCCAGGCTTTCCACCAGCGGCAGTGCCATGTCGTAGAGCAACTGGCCCTCGCGGCTGGGCGCCAGGCGTCGCCCGGAGCGCTCGAACAAGGCCACCCCCAGGTCGCGCTCCAGCGCCTGCAATTGCAGCGTCACCGCCGGCTGGCTGACGTATAGCGCCTCAGCAGCCCGTGAGACCGAGCCCAGACGAACCGTCTGACAGAACGCACGCAGCGGCTTGAGGCGGTCGGATTTGTAGGAAAATCTAGGGGTTGGCGCCATGTCGAGCAGGCTTCCGGCATGAATATAAGTCCAGCTTATTTACAGCATTGATAAAACTGCTTTGTCAAATAATTGGTGGGGGCTCACGGTGCAGGTCCGGATGCACAAGGACCTCCACATGTCTGCCACCGCTTTCGCTTCACGTCCCACCGCCCACGCCACGCCCGGTCTGTCGCTGACCACCCAGGTCGCAGGGCAGGCGGAGCTGCTGCCGCCGGCCGCGCTGGCGCTGCTGGTGTCGCTGCATCGGGCGATCGAGCCAGGCCGCCAGCAGCGGTTGGCCCAGCGACGTGCCCTCCAGGCCGCCTTCGACGCCGGCCAGCTACCGGACTTCCGTGCCGACACCCGCGCCATCCGCGAGGGCGACTGGCGCGTTGCCGCGCTGCCGGCGGCGTTGCAGGACCGCCGCGTCGAGATCACCGGCCCGACCGATCCGAAGATGGTCATCAACGCACTGAACTCCGGTGCCAAGGTGTTCATGGCCGACTTCGAGGATTCCACCGCGCCGACCTGGCGCAACCTGCTGGCCGGCCAGCGCGCCCTGGCCGCCGCTGTGCGCGGCGAGCTGACCTTCGATGCGCCCAATGGCAAGCACTACGCGTTGCGCCCCGAAGCCGAGCGCGCGGTGCTGATCGTGCGCCCGCGCGGCTGGCACCTGGACGAAAAACACGTCCACATCGATGGCCAGCCGCTGGCCGGCGGCCTGTTCGATGCGGCTCTGTTCGCCTTTCATAACGGCCGCGCACTGCTGGCCAAGGACCGCGGCCCGTACCTGTATCTGCCCAAGTTGCAGAGCATGGAAGAAGCCGCGCTATGGGACACCGCGCTGGCGCATATCGAAGCGATGCTGGGTCTGCCGCATGGGCAGATCAAGGTCACCGTGTTGATCGAAACGCTGCCGGCGGTGTTTGAGATGGACGAGATTTTGCACGCGCTGCGCGAGCGCATCGTCGGACTCAATTGCGGGCGCTGGGACTACATCTTTTCGTATCTCAAGACCTTTCGTGCGCACCGCGACCGCGTGTTGCCGGAGCGTGGCCAGGTCACCATGACCCAGCCGTTTTTGAAGGCGTATTCGGAACTGCTGATCAAGACCTGCCACCGCCGCGGCGCGCATGCGATGGGCGGGATGGCCGCGCAGATTCCGATCAACCACGACGAGGCCGCCAACGAGCAGGCCATGGCCCGCGTGCGCGCCGACAAGCTGCGCGAGGTCACCGCCGGCCACGATGGCACCTGGGTGGCGCATCCGGCCTTGATTCCGGTGGCGATGAAACTGTTCGACGAACACATGCCCACCGCGCATCAGCAGCATGTGTTGCGCAACGATGTACAGGTGACGCGCGACATGTTGATCGCACCGTCTGCCGGCAGCGTCACCCGCGCCGGTTTCGAAGGCAATGTCGAAGTCTGCGTGCGGTATCTGGCGGCCTGGCTGGATGGCAACGGTTGTGTGCCGATCCACAACCTGATGGAAGACGCCGCCACCGCCGAAATCAGCCGCGCGCAGCTGTGGCAGTGGCTGCATCACGGCCAGCATCTGGACGACGGCACCGCCATCGATCAACAGCTGCTGCAGGCAACCTTGCGCGCATTGCCGGCACGCTTGGGCACAACCACGGCACTCCCCGGCGCAGCGCGAATCGATGAAGCCATTGCGTTGCTGGAAGAACTCAGCCGCGCCGATGAACTCGCGGACTTTCTCACCGTGCCGGCGTACCGCTTGATCGACTAAGCACATCGCTGCAGCGACACCTCGCACGCTATCGCTGCACTCCTCACCTCCACGCAGTACACCGCCCGTTGCGCGCATGCGCAACGACGGCCTCGCCATGCCGCATGCCGTGTCATGCACGCCGTTTCTTCCTCGTTCCATCCGTCGTCCCTCTTCAGGAGAACGCAAGATGAGCACCGCACTGCAAAACGCCGAACAACTGCAGCAGGACTGGACCACCAACCCGCGCTGGACCGGCATCACCCGCAACTACACCGCCGCCGATGTGGTGCGCCTGCGCGGCACCGTGCATGTGGAGCATTCGTTGGCGCGCTTGGGCGCGGACAAGTTGTGGACTTCGTTGCACGCCACCCCGTTCGTCAACGCCCTGGGTGCGCTGACCGGCAACCAGGCGATGCAGCAGGTCAAGGCCGGCTTGAAGGCGATCTATCTGAGCGGCTGGCAAGTGGCAGCCGATGCCAACCTGGCCGGGCAGATGTATCCGGATCAGTCGTTGTACCCGGCTGATTCGGTGCCGGCGGTGGTCAAGCGCATCAACAACACCTTGCTGCGCGCGGATCAACTGCATCATGCCGAAGGTAACGACACTATCGACTTCCTGCAGCCCATCGTGGCCGATGCCGAAGCCGGTTTTGGCGGCGTGCTCAACGCCTTCGAACTGATGAAGGCGATGATCGAAGCCGGCGCTGCCGGCGTGCATTTCGAAGATCAGCTGGCATCGGTCAAGAAGTGCGGCCACATGGGTGGCAAGGTGCTGGTGCCCACGCGCGAAGCCATCGAAAAATTGAACGCCGCACGCCTGGCCGCCGATGTCTTGGGTGTGCCGACGCTGCTGATTGCACGCACCGACGCAGAAGCGGCCGATCTGATCACCAGCGACGTGGATGCCAACGATCAGCCGTTCACTACCGGTGAGCGCACCGTCGAAGGTTTCTTCAAAACCCGCAACGGGCTGGATCAAGCCATCAGCCGCGGGTTGGCGTACGCACCGTATGCGGATCTGATCTGGTGCGAGACCGGCAAGCCGGATCTGGAATTCGCGCGTGCATTTGCACAGGCCATCCATGCCAAGTTTCCAGGCAAGTTGTTGGCCTATAACTGCTCGCCCAGCTTCAACTGGAAGAAGAATCTCGACGATGCCACCATTGCCAAATTCCAGACCGAGCTGGCGAGCTATGGCTATAAATTCCAGTTCATCACCCTGGCTGGTTTCCATGCACTCAACTACGGCATGTTCCACCTGGCGCACGGCTATGCGCGTCGCCAGATGAGCGCCTTCGTCGAGTTGCAACAAGCCGAATTCGATGCGGCGGAAATGGGCTTCACTGCGGTCAAGCATCAACGCGAAGTGGGCACCGGCTACTTCGATGCGGTGACGCAGGCGATCCAGCAGGGGCAGTCGTCCACCACCGCGCTGCGCGGCTCTACCGAAGAAGAACAGTTTCACGGCGAGAAGGCGGCCTAGCCTGCAGCGGGCTGCCCACGTTTCGCCACCCCGGGAGGGGGAAGGGCTCGGGAAACCGGGCCCTTTTTTTTTAAGCAGTACCCGACAATTCGTCTCTTTTGTAATGAGAACAAGTGTGATCTGGTGCTGAACAAGGGGGTCCTGTAGGATTTGTCCATGGGCTAACGTTGCAGGCCGGCCTAAGGAAACAGGATGACTTGCCACAACACCGCAGGCGCAGTCGAGCCGACGGGGAGCGTCGCCAAGACGCTCTCGGACGGGCTGCATGCGTTGATGACCGCTGACGAACTGGCGTTTTTCGCCCGTTTCGGCCGTACCCGTGAGCTTGCCGCAGGCCAGGCGCTGTTCGAGCGCGGTGCGATCGGCACGCAGATGTTCATCGTGGTGAGTGGCCAGATCGACCTGGATTTTGGCGAGGATCTGATGCTCAAGCATCTGGGCCCGGGCGAATTTTTTGGCGAACTCGGCCTGCTGATCGGCGATCACGCGCGCAGTGCCGGTGCCAGCGCATCCATGGACAGCCGCCTGATCGAACTTGCGCACGACGATTTTCAGCGTCTGGTCGACCACGACCCTTCGATGGTGGCGCATTTCCTGCGTCGCTCTATCGTGCGCGTGGTCAACAACGAGCAGTTGCTGATCCGCCAGCTGCGCCGTCGCAACCACGATCTGGAAGCGGCGCTGGATAATCTCTACGTCACCTCGCATCAGCTCAACCACACCGAAGAACTCAGCCGTACCGACGAGCTGACCGGGTTGCACAACCGGCGCGGTCTGGCGCTGTATCTGCAGGAATGCCGACGCGCCGGCAACGTGCCGGGCGTCGGCCTGATTCTGATCGACTGCGACCGCTTCAAGCGCATCAACGACGAGTTCGGTCATCTTGCCGGCGACCGCGTGTTGCAGAACGTGGCGCATGCGTTGCGTTCGGTCATCGCCGAAGGCGACCTTGCCTGCCGTCTTGGCGGTGACGAATTCTGCGTGCTGGTCGCGCAAGGCACCCCGGAACTGGTGCACCACATCGGCGAGTGCATCGTGCGCGCGGTGGAGGCGCGCCTGTGCAACGGCCAGAGCGAGCAGGGCTGCTCGGTGAGCGTCGGCCTGTGCATGATCGATGCCGATGCGGCCTGGAACGACTGGTACACGCTCGCCGACAGCGCGCTGTACGAAGCCAAGCGCCAGGGCGGCAATGTGTTGGCCATGCACGAAGCGCTTGCACCGCTGCCATCTGGCACCACGCATGCACCGGGGCATCGCTAAGGCATGAGCGCCCGCACCCACGCACGCAAGGACGCGTCGTCGGAGGCGATGCAGGCGCCGCGTCTGCGGACCCTGTTGCTCACCGACCTGTGCGATTCGACCGCACTGGTCGAACGCATCGGCGACAACGCCGCCGCCGCGCTGTTTCGCGAACACGATCGGTTGGTGGTCAAGCTGCAGCAGCAGTGGCGCGGCCGCCTGATCGACCGCTCCGACGGCTTGCTGCTGTTGTTCGACCGCCCGATCGACGGGTTGGGCTTTGCGCTGGATTACGCGCGTGGGCTCAAGGCGATGAGCGATGCCCACGCGCTCATTCTGTGCGCACGCCAAGGTCTGCATGTCGGCGAAGTGCTGACCTGGCGTAACAGCGACGAGGCGGTGAGCATCGGCGCCAAACCGCTGGAAGTCGAAGGCCTGGCCAAACCGACCGCCGCACGCCTGATGTCGATGGCGCGGCCTGGGCAGATCCTGATCTCGGCCGTGGCCGAATCGCTGACACACCGCGCCGCGCGCGAACTGGGCGAGCGGGTCGAGCGCATCCTGTGGAAATCCCACGGCCGCTGGCGCTTCAAAGGCGTGCCCACGCCGATGGAAATCTACGAGGTCGGCGAAGTCGGCCTGACCCCACTGCGCACCCCGAAAAACTCCGCCAAGGCGTGGCGCGATGTGCCGTTGTGGCGCCGGCCGGCGGCGTTGGCGACGGAGGTCGCATTGATCGTGCTGACCGCCGGCATCTTGTGGGTCATCGGTCGTCCGGAGCCTGCCATCGCTTTTGCCGAACGTGATTGGGTGGTGGTCGGCGATCTGCATAACCTCACCGACAGCGCCGTACTGGATGACCCGTTGCAGCAGGCGTTACGGCTCAGTCTCCAGCAGTCCAAGCACGTCAACCTCGTGTCCGAGAAACGCGCGCACGACATGCTGGAACTGATGAAGCAGAGTGATCGTGCCAAGATCGATCGTGCGTTGGGTGCGCAAATCGCCCTGCGCTCGGGCGCCAAAGCTCTGATATTGCCCAGCGTGGCGGATGTCGGCGGAAACCTCCGGGTCACCGTCGAAGTGATCGATCCTGTCACGCAGGCGACGATCTACATGTATCACTCGGAGGGCCGCGGCCAGCGCTCCCTGCTGTCTTCGATTGACGCAGTCAGCTCCAATCTGCGCGCAGGACTTGGCGAAACGCTAGCGTCGATCAAGGTGAATTCTGCACCGCTGCCGCGCGTGTCCACTGCAAACATGGATGCATTGAACGCGTACGCACTGGCGCAGCGCGAATTTGGCACCGGGCATTATCGGCGTGCACGCGATTATTACATGAGGGCCGTGGAGCTTGATCCGACATTTGCACTGGCCAATGTCGGCGTCGCGCGCTGTAATTATTACTTGGAAGAGCCACTCCTCGGATTGCCTTATCTGGAAAAAGCCCTCAGCTTCCGAGAAAAGCTTCCTCCGCGCGAGCAGGTCTACCTGGACGCGTGGTACGCACAGATCAAGGATCCAATAAACGCATACGAGAAATGGATGCAGATGGCCAATCTGTATCCGGATGATTTCGCTGCGGCCGAAAATACGGCGTACGCGCTGGAAGCGCGCAATCGCTACAGCGAGGCGCTTGTCTATGCCAAGAGTGCGGCATCGTCGCGCTACGAATATGATCCGTTGGCATTAGAGCTTCTCGGTCGGATGCAGTTGGCGTTGGGAAAAAAGAAGGAAGCACTGGCAGCATTTCGCTCGGCAAGAGCGTCAGGTCTGGCATCGGCTGCAGTCTGGGAAGCGGTCACCCTGGCGGTGATGGGAGATTTTCCGGCTGCGCATGCCATCTGGCCGGACGAGAAACGCCTGGATGTCGCCTATTTCGATCAGGTCTCCATCTATATCGATGAAGGGCGCAGCGACAAGGCGCTTCCAGAAATACAGCGTCTTTCCAACGGGATAGAGCACACGTCGACACGCTATCGCCAATCGGTCGTCGCCATGGCCGCAGCCCAATATGCGCAGGGACAGCATGCCGAGGTCTTGGCGACGATCAAGGCGACGGTTCCTGAGGCGTTGGCGAGTATCTCAACAAGCGCGGATGGTTTCAGCCAGCGCTCCAATGCCGTGGTCGCCGCTTCCTTGGCATTGTTAGGGCAACGCCTGGGGCACGCGGCAACGGCCAAGGCGGTCTTGCAGACCCTCATGGCCAAGCCGGAGTTGGCCAAGATGCCCTCTGTGGCCGAGCTGGTCTTGCTGCTGCAGGCACGGACGGCGCTCCTTGAGGGGCGCGCCAGCGAGGCCGTCCAGCTGCTCAAGCCGCGTCTGGATGGTACTGAGGCGTACCAGTATCACGTCGTCTTGAAAGAGGCGTACACGTCTTTGAACGATCAACGTTCTGCGGCAGACGAATCCAGATGGCTGAAAAACGCGCATGGGCGCGCTTATGCCGAGTTCGGCGGCTGTGGGTGGTGCCAGCAGCCGATGAATGTCTTCGATGCCATGAAGGCTGGCGGCAAATGAACCAGGATGTCATTTGCCGCAGCACGATTACTTCTTGAGCTGGGGCGTCGATCCCGAGGGAACATTGAGTCGAATCGGCTGCATATTGACCGACGACGTCAGGCTGACGTGGATGTCGTCGCGTGCCTGTGCGATGGAAGCCTTGTCGGCCAGGGTTTCTACCTTGAGTTGAGCGGCGAGCAGTGCGGCATCCTCGGGGGGGTGACCGACCTGCACCAGTGCGGCCTTCGGGTCGTTCTTGAACAGATCGCGGAATCCATCATCGGTTGCCAGAAGATCCAGCAGCCTGTGCGCGGTGTCCGGTTGTAGCGGGGCAGGGCCTTTCTCGTTCTCGTTCATGCTCTTCAATGGTAGGGAGGTCTTCAAGAAATCTAAGTCCAGACCGCTAGAAGATCAATCTAAAGATGAGTTCAAGAACATGCGGGTAAGGCGTTGTGCGGTTGTCTATCTCGAGCCTAGAGAGTCTGTTGCAATTGATCTTGTCGATTTGTGCGCAGGAGGTGCCGGTGCCTCGCGCGCATTACGCTGGGTGGCGCTTGCGCCGCATCTGGATGCGGAGTGTGTCCTGACCGAAACGGAAGCGCTTGTGTTGGGCCGGATGAGTCCGAGCAAATGGCAAGACGCCACGACCATTAAAGACCCATCTGTTGTGCGATCGCTGTTGGACAAGGGTCTGCTGCTAGAAGACAGCGAACAGACGCATCCGGCACAACAGCGCGATACCGTACAGCGCCACAGCCAGTGGCATCCACTCGCAGCGACCTATCACGCCTTTACCCGTTGGAACGATGTCGACTCAGCACGGGCAGCCAAGGACGCAGGCGCGGACACTGCAAGCGCATTGCTGCGGACCTTCGGCCCGCCGCCGCCCGAGCAGGTGCGACGGGGAACGACCGATGCAATCTGCCTCGCACGCGCCCATGACCACGGCTACCTGGACACAGTGCTCCGACGTCGTACCACCTGCAGAAATTTCGAAACCGATGCGCACATGGATGCTGCGGTGTTTGCGCGGATCATCGAGCGAACCTTCGCTGCAAATGCAGTGCTGGAGGCCGATCCGGAAACCGTGTTTCTCAAGCGCTCAAGTCCGTCGGGTGGCGGACTGCATCCTTTGGACGCGTATCTATTGATCCGCAACGTGTCGGGTATCGCGGATGGGATTTACCATTATCTTCCCGTCGATCATGCCCTGGAGCCGCTTGGTGTGGAGGTGGACAATCTGCAGGATGTCGCGCTGAGTTTACTGGCAGGGCAGGACTGGTTCGCCAATGCGCAGGTGATCGTGGCGCTCTGTCCGCGTTACTACCGCAATTTCTGGAAGTACCGCATGCATGCAAAGGCGTATCGCGCGCTTGCGCTGGAAGCAGGCCATTTTTCGCAAACGCTGTACATGGCAGCCACAGATGTGGGCTTGGGTGCATTCGTCACCTGCGCGATCAATGAAGTCCAGATCGAAGCATTGCTCGGCCTGAAGCCGATCATGGAAGGTGTTGTGGCGCTGTGCGGCTTCGGTGTGCGCGGCGATAGCATGCAAACCATGGAGCTTGATCCCAACAACGAAGTCTGGGCGTCCAGCTAGCCGACAATTCTTGCGTGATCGGCTGCCGCGTTGGGCGCCGCCGTCATGCCAAGCGCGCGTACATGTCGATGCCGAAAACGGTGGACCATCCCGCGCACTGCGCGGGTGGCTCCATCGTGGGATCACGGCATCTGTTATGGAGTGATGGCGTTCGGTCGATGTGCCGCACTCCGCATTGCGCTCGGTGGATAGCCGCCGAGCGCAATGCTGTCAGTATCCGCAGATACATTCAGCCGACTCCGGCTGCACCACCGGATACCTACTTCCGAATCGCCTGCGTATGCGTCTTCAGCGCATCGCTCAGGCCGGTGACCTTGTCGGCACCTTCCGGGACGGTGAGGCTGGAGCCTTCGAAGTCCGCGCCGATCGGTTGCGCGCGGCCGCCCAGGCATTGGCTCAGGAACCCTTCGGTCACCGCGTTGAAGGCCTTGCTGTTTTCCGGGCGCCTGAAGCCGTGGCCTTCGTCGGGGAACAGCACGTAGGTCACCGGGATGTTCTTGGCCTTCATCGCGTTGACGATCTGGTCGCTCTCGGCCTGTTTGACGCGTGGGTCATTGGCGCCCTGGCCGATCAACAGCGGTTTGCTGATCTTGTCGACATGGGTCAGCGGTGAGCGTTCGGTCAACCATTGCTTGCCGGCTTCGGTGGCGGGGTCGCCCATGCGCTTGGTCAGCTGCTTGTAGAGGCTGGCCCAGTACGGTGGCACGGTGCCGAGCAGCGTATTGAGGTTGGCCGGGCCGACGATGTCCACGCCGCACTTGAATGCGTCCGGAGTGAAGGTCATGCCCACCAGCGTGGCGTATCCACCGTAGCTGCCGCCCATGATGGCGACCTGGTCGGGCTTGGTGACGCCCTGCTTGACCGCCCACTGCACCGCATCGAGTAGATCGTCGTGCATCTTGGCGGCCCACTCGCCGTTACCGGCATTGGTGAAGGCCTTGCCGAAGCCGGTAGAGCCGCGGAAGTTCACCGACAGCACCGCGTAGCCGCGATTGGCCAGCCATTGTTCGTAAGGGCCGTAGCCATAGCTGTCGCGCGCCCACGGGCCGCCATGCACGAACAGCACCAACGGCACCGGCTTGTCGGCCTTGCCGTCGTGGTTGGCGTCGGCCTCGGCGGGGAGAGTGAGGTAGCTGACCAGGGTGAGGCCATCGCGCGCGGTCAGTGCCTGCGGCCACATCGGCACCAGCGGCTTGCCGTCGAGTGCGGGGCGGGCGGAGAACAGTTTGCTCAGCTTGCCGCCGTCGGCGCGATCGTAGCGGTAGTACGTGGTCGGCGTTTCCGCAGCCGAGTAGGCCACGATCCAGTTGCGGTCATCGAGCGTGCGTGCGGAGACCTCGGCATCGCCGGTGCCGAGCGACTTGAGTTTCTGCAGGTCGGCAGCGATCCCGGTATCCAGCGCCTTCCATTCTTCGCGTAGATAATCGGTGGAGACCGCCTGTACCACGCCGGTCTTGGGGTCGCTCAAGGTTTTGCCGACGTCGACCTTCGGGTTTTCGAACAGCAGCGTGCGTGCATTGCTGGCGGTGTCGATGGCATACAGCGCAGCGGTATCGCGGCTGCGCGAATCCTGCATGTACAGCGTCTTGCCGTCGTCGGTCAGTCCTTGCGGCGAGGTATTGGTGACATCCTCGAACGGAATGCGATCCACGCTCTTCCACGCCTTGCCATCGGGCACCAGCAACTCACTGCCGGCATCGTCGGTGGCACGGGTGGCATAGCGCAGCTGGTAGTCGCCGTCGAGCAGATAGGTGCCGAGGCTGTCGGTGTTCTTCTGCACCAGGGTGCGTTTACCCGATGCCAGATCGACCCGATACAGGTCGTGCCACTTGGCGTCGCGGTCGTTCATGCCGACCATGATCGACTCCGGGTGGTGTGCGCTGATCCTGACCACCTCGGCATTGGTTTTCTGGAACGGGGTGAGGTCCTTGCTGCTGCCATCGCTCAGGTTGACCGAGAACAGATGGAAATCCTCGTCGCCGCCGTTATCGCGCAGGTACAACAAGGTGTCGGTGTGATGGGTCCAGAAATAGCTGCGGATGCCGCGTGCGGTGTCCTTGGTGATCGCGCGTGCCTGATCCGGTGCATCCACCGGCGCGACCCAGACGTTGAGCACGCCGTCCAGCGGGGCCACCCAACTCAGGTACTTGCCGTCCGGACTGATGCTGACGTTCGCCCGCTCGGGATTGCCGAACAGCGCGTCGCGGGTGATCAGTTCCGGCGCTGCCGCCGGTGCAGGCGTGGCAGCCGGCGTCGGGGTTGCCGCAGTGCTGTCGGCCGGTGCGGTCTTGTCGCTGCAGGCGGACAAGGCCAGCAGCATGCTGGAAACGAGAAGCAGGCGTTGCATGAAAGTCTCCGGTTGGGGGTCGCGGCCAATCCAGCCGATACTGCCACGCTACGACCAGGACCGACGCGCGCGGACGTGCCGTTGGTCACCCTGCCGGGCGGGTCTACGCTTTCGCGGACACGAATTCCACCAGTAAGGCGGCGTCGGCGACCAGATCGCCTTCGGCCACCAGATACGCCTGTACCGTGCCGTCGCTGGGGGCGTGCAGGGTGTGTTCCATCTTCATCGCCTCCAGCACGACCAACGCCTGTCCGCGAGTGACCGGTTGCCCCGCTGTCGCGACCAACGCCACGATGCGGCCGGGCATCGGTGCAGTGAGTCCGCCGACGTCGTGCGCTGGCTGGTCCGCCTCCAGCAACGCGTCGTGGTGATGGAAGATCGCGCGTTGGGTGGAATCACTGACGATCAGCGCGGTGCCATCACGCAAGGCGTGCGCACGCCACTGGCGACCATCCAATTCCACGCGCAGTGCGTTGTCGTGTGCGTGGTAGCGCAGGGTGTGTGTGGTGCCTGCGTGCGTGACCTGCCAGGCATCGGCGAGGCGACGCACGCCCAGTTCGCGATGCTCGCCAGCGGCTTCCAATCGCACGGTGTGCGCTGCATGCGCGCCGATGCGCCAGCCATCGCTATCCTGCCACGGCGAAAAGGGGTCGGCCGGGTCCGGCGTCGCCTTGGGCAACGCGTGTGTCATCAACACCGCCGCCAGACACCACCAGGCGGTGTCCGGGACCACCGCATCGGCGAACAGCGCTGCATGTTCGCGTTCGATCAGCGCGGTATCCAGATCGGCAGTCGCAAATGCGTGGGTGCCGACCAGCCGCGCAAGGAAGGCGCTGTTGGTGGTGACGCCCACTGCATGCACCTGCGCCAGCGCCTCGCGCATACGCGCCAGGGCGGCGGGGCGGTCGACATCCCAGACGATGAGTTTGGCGATCATCGGGTCGTAATACGGGCTGATGGTGTCGCCTTGCTCCACGCCTGCGTCGATGCGCACATGCGCGCTGGCAGCCGGCAACTGCAGCTGGCGCAAGGTGCCGGTCGAAGGCAGAAAACCGCGGTCGGCATCTTCGGCATACAGGCGCGCTTCCAGTGCATGGCCGTGGATACGCAGTGCATCCTGGCGTTGCGGTAGTGGCCCGCCTGCGGCCACGCGCAGTTGCCACTCGACCAGATCGGTGCCGGTGATCAACTCGGTTACCGGGTGCTCTACCTGCAGCCGGGTATTCATTTCCATGAAATAAAAATCGCCATCCGGCCCGGCGATGAATTCCACCGTGCCTGCGCCGACGTATCCCACCGCGCGCGCTGCATCCACGGCTGCCTTGCCCATCGCCGCGCGGCGTTGTTCGGTCATGCCGGGTGCGGGCGCTTCTTCCAGCACCTTCTGGTGCCGGCGCTGCACCGAGCAATCGCGTTCGAACAGATACACCACCTCGCCATGCGTATCGCCGAACACCTGGATCTCGATATGCCGCGGACGCTCGACATATTTCTCCACCAGCACGTGCGCATTGCCGAATGCCGATTGCGCCTCGCGCTGGCAGCTGGCCAATGCCTCGTCGAACGCGGCGCTGGTATCGACCCGCCGCATGCCCTTGCCGCCACCGCCGGCGCTGGCCTTGATCAACACCGGGTAGCCGATGGCATCGGCTTGCGCACGCAAAAACGCAGGGGCCTGTTCGTCGCCGTGATAGCCCGGCGTCAACGGCACGCCCGCACGTTCCATCAACGCCTTGGCCGCGCTCTTGTCGCCCATCGCGCGGATCGCGCTTGCAGGCGGGCCGATAAACACAATACCTGCTTGCGCGCAGGCATCGGCAAACGCGGCGTTTTCAGAGAGAAATCCATAACCGGGGTGAATCGCCTGGGCGCCGCTGACACGTGCCGCATCGATAATCGCATCGCCGCGCAGATAGCTCTGTTGCGCCGGTGCCGGGCCGAGATGGATCGCTTCGTCGGCCAGACGCACATGCCGCGCATCGCGGTCGGCATCCGAATACACCGCCACCGTGGCAATACCGAGCTTGCGGCAGGTTGCCATGATCCGGCACGCGATCTCGCCGCGATTGGCGATCAGGATCTTGTCGAACGGCCGCTGCGGTGCTGTGGCAATGGAGTCGTGCTGTGTCATCGGGTCGGTCTCTGCACATCGCCAGCGTGGCCGGCGGTCGTGCGATTAAAGTCTTGCGATTAAAAGCGCGGATGTGTCGTTGTGCGAAGACAGCAGGTGCGATGCATGCGTTGGAGACGGACGGGTGACGCTGATATCTGGTCGAATACGCTATCTGTCTGTCGATGGAGCAACCGCAGCGCGCAGCCGGCAACACCTGCAGTGCCTGCCAGCACACGCTGCCGCTTACATGCGAAATACGCCAAAACGGGTTGGCTCGATCGGCGCATTCAACGCCGCTGACAAGCCCAGGCCCAGCACACGACGGGTATCGGCCGGGTCGATGATGCCGTCGTCCCACAGCCGTGCGCTGGCGTAGTACGGATGGCCCTGCTGCTCGAACTGCGCGCGGATCGGCGCCTTGAAGGCATCTTCCTCGTCGCCCGACCACGCGCCGCCCTTGGCTTCGATGCCGTCGCGGCGCACGGTGGCCAAGACGCTGGCGGCCTGCTCGCCACCCATCACGCCAATGCGCGCGTTCGGCCACATCCACAGGAAATTAGGCGAATACGCGCGGCCGCACATGCCGTAATTGCCGGCACCGAACGAGCCGCCGATCACCACGGTGAACTTGGGCACTTTGGCGCAGGCCACCGCCATCACCAGCTTGGCGCCGTCTTTGGCGATGCCGCCATGTTCGTATTTGCGTCCCACCATGAAGCCGGTGATGTTCTGCAGGAATACCAGCGGAATGCCGCGCTGCGTGCACAACTCGATGAAGTGTGCGCCCTTCAGCGCGGACTCGGAAAACAGGATGCCGTTGTTGGCGATGATGCCCACCGGGTAGCCGTGCAGATGCGCAAAGCCGGTGACCAGGGTGCTGCCATAGCGCGGCTTGAATTCGTCCAGTTGCGAATCATCGACGATGCGCGCGATCACTTCGCGCACATCGAACGGTTTGCGCGTATCGGCAGGGATCACCCCATACAGCTCGTCGGCGGCATGCCGCGGCGGCAACGGCGCCTGCAGCGCCAACGATGCAGCCGGCTTGCGCCAGTTGAGCTGCGCAATGATCGCGCGCACGCGTGCCAGCGCCTGTAGATCGTTGTCGGCAAAATGATCGGCCACCCCGGAGATGCGCGTGTGCACATCGGCGCCGCCCAACTCTTCGGCGCTGACTTCTTCACCGGTGGCGGCTTTGACCAACGGCGGGCCGCCGAGAAAGATCGTGCCCTGTTCGCGCACGATCACCGTTTCATCGCTCATTGCCGGCACATAGGCACCGCCGGCAGTGCACGACCCCATCACGCAGGCGATCTGCGGGATACCTTGCGCCGACAGGTTGGCCTGGTTGTAGAAGATGCGCCCGAAGTGATCGCGATCGGGGAAGACTTCGTCCTGCAATGGCAAGAATGCGCCGCCGGAATCGACCAGATAGATGCACGGTAGGCGATTCTGTTGCGCAATTTCCTGCGCGCGCAGATGCTTTTTTACCGTCATTGGGTAATACGTGCCGCCCTTGACGGTGGCATCGTTGGCCACGATCACGCATTCCACGCCGGACACGCGGCCAATGCCGGCCACCACGCCCGCACACGGCACCTGATCGTCGTACAGACCATGCGCCGCCAACGGCGCGATTTCCAGCAGGGCGCTGCCGGGGTCGAGCAGTGCGTCGATGCGTGCGCGCACCAGCAGCTTGCCGCGTGCGACGTGCTTTTCACGCGCGGCCTCGCTGCCGCCGAGCGCTGTGTGCGCCAAGGTGCGGCGTAAATCGTCGACCACGACGCGCATCGCAGCGGCGTTGGCCTGAAAGCTGTCGCTGCTGATCTGCAGCTTGCTGGTGATCACGCTCATAGTGGCTCCGTCAGGCGGTGCGTTCGAACAGCTCGCGGCCGATCAACATACGGCGGATCTCCGAAGTGCCCGCGCCGATCTCGTACAGCTTCGCATCGCGCCACAAGCGCCCGGTGGGGTAGTCGTTGATGTAGCCGTTGCCGCCCAGCACCTGGATCGCCTGGCCGGTGAGCCAGGTCGCCTTTTCGGCAGCGTACAAGATCGCCCCGGCTGCATCCTGGCGCGTGGTGCGCCCCGCATCGCAGGCGCGTGCCACCGCATACACGTACGCGCGGCAGGCATTGAGCCCGACGTACATGTCGGCCAGCTTGGCCTGCATCAGCTGAAAGGTACCGATCGGCTCGCCGAACTGCTTGCGCTCATGCACATACGGAAACACCACATCCATAGCGGCGGCCATCAGTCCAAGCGGGCCACCGGCCAGCACCACGCGTTCGAAATCCAGCCCGGACATCAGCACGCGCACGCCACCGTTGAGCGTGCCCAGCACGTTTTCGGCAGGCACCTCGCAGTCGGTGAACACCAATTCGCAAGTGTTGGAGCCACGCATGCCCAACTTGTCGAGTTTCTGCGCGGTCGAAAACCCGGGCATGCCCTTTTCGACGATGAACGCGGTGATGCCGCGTGCGCCGGCATCCGGGTCGGTCTTGGCGTACACCACCAGCACGTCGGCATCGGGGCCGTTGGTGATCCACATCTTGCTGCCGTTGAGCACGAAGCGGTCGCCGCGCGCGTCGGCGCGCAGCTTCATCGACACCACGTCCGAGCCGGAGCCGGCCTCGCTCATCGCCAGCGCGCCGACATGCTCGCCGGTGCACAGCTTGGGCAGGTAGCGCTGCTTCTGCTCGGGTGTGGCGTTCTTGCGCAGCTGGTTGAGGCACAGGTTGGAATGCGCGCCGTACGACAACCCGATCGCGCCGCCGGCGCGCGAGATTTCTTCCATTGCCACCACATGCGCCAGGTAGCCCATGCCGCTGCCGCCGTATTCTTCTTCCACGGTCAGCCCGAGCAGGCCCTGTTCGCCGAACAGGCGCCACAGCTGCGACGGAAACACATTGTCGTGATCGGCCGCGGCGGCGAGCGGGGCGATATGGTGGCTGGCGAATGCCGCGACGCTTTCGCGCAGCAGATCGATCTCTTCGCCAAGCTCGAAGTTCAAGGACGGCACATGCATGGAGCGACTCCGCAAGGATCGGGGCGTGCCGGGTGGGAGCGGGCGGGCCGCACGGCGTATGTGGGGCAGCCTAGCGGTCCGCGACAAAAAAGTGAACTAAAATTCAACTATTGAACCCAGAATCACACCATGGCTTATCGACGCTCCGCCCTGATGGAAGAACGCCTGGCCGGCAATCGCGAACGCATCCTGCACGCGGCCCGCGCCCTGATCGCCGAAGGCGGCTATCGCAATGCCCCGATCACCGCCGTCGCAGCCGCCGCCGGAGTCTCGACCGGGCAGATTTATCGGCATTTCCCCTCCAAGGCCGAGCTTTTCGTCGAAGTTCTCGACGCGGCTGTGCAGCGCGAGATGGCCATCCTGCGCGCCATCGCCACCACCGATGCCAGCGCGGCCGAGCGCCTGCGCAGCGCCATCGCCACCTTCGTGCGACGTGCGCTGGCTGGCCCGGCGCTCGCCTACGCCTTCATCGCCGAGCCAGTGGAAAGCGAGGTGGATGCCGAACGTATCCGTGGCCGTCGCCTGTTTGGCGAGGTGTTTCGTCAGTTGCTGGCCGAAGGCGTGGCGGCCGGAGAGTTCCCCGAGCAGTCGCTGGATGCGGCCGCGGCCTGCATCGTCGGCGCCTTTACCGAAGCCCTGGTCGGGCCGATTGCCCCCAGCCGGGGCGACCCGCAGCAGGGCGAGCACCTGGTGGAGGCGATCTGCGGCTTCTGCCTGCGCGCCGTGGGCGCAGCCGCGCCCGCCTGAGGATGCACTGACCATGCATCTGGCTGTGCTGGATGGAGGCGGATTACTGTGCATATACTGTGCGCACTCCGTATCGAAGCACATGCCATGGTCGCCGTCCTCAATCCGCTGTCCCTGACCGAGCGGCTGCGCGCGCCCGATCGCACCATCCTCTCGCCGTCGGCCATGGCGGGCCTGCTGGAGTTGTCGCAGCAGGAGCTGGCCGAGCTTGCCGGCGTGCATCGCAACAGTCTGCGCGTGCACCCGGAGAGTCCGCGCGTGCAGGATCTGCTGCGCAACCTGTCGCGCCTGTTGGTGGCGATAGCGCAGATCCAGCCGGACGAGCGCCAACTGGTGTTCCATCTCAAAAACACGCCGATTCCTGCGTTCGAATTCGCCACGCTGCTGGAAGTGGTCAAGCAGGGCCGCACCGACGACGCGCTGACGTATCTGCGCACCGTCGCCGCCGGGGCCGCAGGTTGAGGCTGAGCGCCCCGGCGCACTGCACGCTGTATCGCGCCTTCACTCCGCGCTGGGCCGCCGAACCGCTGAGTGGCGCGGGCGCCGCGCGATCGGGCGGGCGCTTCAACCGCTTCGGTCAGCCGGCGCTGTATCTGGCGATGGAACTGGACACCGCCGCCGCCGAATATGCGCAGGCGGCGCCGTTCCTGCCGCCGTTTACGCTGGTCAGTTATGCGGCCGCGTTGCCTGCGCTGGCCGACCTGCGCCTGCTCGACGCAAGCTGGGACGCGCTATGGGCCGACTGGACCGACGACTGGCGCAAGGCCCTGGTCAACAAGGTCGAGCCGGTCAGCTGGGTGCTTGGCGACATGCTGCGCGAGGCGCTGATTCCCGGCGTGATCTTCCCCAGCATGGCCGCGCCCAATGGCGTCAACGTAGTGGTGTTCCTGGACATGCTGCAGCCCGATCAGGTGCTGCGCGTGCTCGACGATGGACGCCTGCCGCGCGATGGCCGCAGTTGGGGCGACCCGCCGACAGCGGTGTAGCGGCCAGACGCGCGGCAGTTGCGGATCCTGCATCGAACGCACGGATGTCATTGCGGCTGCGATGCGACGAAGACGCGCGTGACCAATATCCTGAAGATTGCCTGGCGCGTCCACGTGCCCAGCAACGCCGCGTGCGCGAAAGCAGCGGAAATCGCAGCACACCAGAAACCGCCGCAACCCAGGGCACCGCCGCCGCGAAAACAGCGCGACCGGATTCAACCGGCCAGCAGCTGCGCCATGCCGGCCAGCACCGGGGCGGCCATCGCGGCCGGCAGGATCAGTGCACGCCGGTACGGCAGCAGCCATAGCGATAACAGTGCCGCTGCAGCGGTCACTGTCCCCAGCCATAGCACCGGGCCGATACCCCAGCCTTGTGCATGGACGGCGATGCCGAAGGTGAGCGACAGCAGCAACCAGCCGACGATGCGCAGCTGCTGCGTGCGGGCAGTGCCGAGACTGCGGCCACGGACCTCGTGCTGATGTTTTTCCATTGCCAGACACAGCGCGGCGAATCCGGAAAAATTCAGCGCCAGCAACAGCAGCACGCTCATGCGCCTTCCTGCACGGGGACGTTGTTTTGCACCGCTGTCGCTGTCGCAGTCGTGGTGGCGCGTGCACGGCGCGCGGCTGCCGATTGCGGCGCCTTCCAGTGCTGCAGGCGCCAGCCGGCAATGCCCAGGCACACGCCCAAGCCCAGGCACACCAGATCGACACCGGCCAACGCCCATTGCCCGGCCGGCAGCGTGACGCCCAGATGCACGTCGGTGGTCAGTGCGTTGACGAGCGGCACCAGCGCGAACAAGGCGGCGCCTATGTACAGCTGCCAGCTCCACATCGCGCGACGCGGCCACACGAACGCGGCCAGCAACGCAACACCCCAGGCGGCAAAGAACAGGTTCGCTTCCATCGCCGCGCGCGATTCCAGCGTCACCGGCAACAGCCGGTTGGCCCAGAAGAAACTGGCAAAGGCGATCGGCAAGCCGGCCACCGTGCCGATATTGAGTGCGTCCACCAGGCGCAATCCAAACCCGATGCGGCCTGCTTTCAGATGCTTGGGCCGTTCTTTCACCGCCCACATCACCACGCCGCTGGCCACCATCAAACAGCCCAGCAATCCGGAACCGAAAAACAGCACGCGTAACCAGGGGCCGGCGAAGTGCGCGATATGCAGGCCGACCATCACGCCGCGTGTTTCGCTCGCGCCGCCGGGCGCGCTACTGCCTTGCAGGCGCTCGCCGCTGACCGCGTCGTACAGCATGGACGGCGCGGTGGTGGACAGCTTGGCTGCCAACTGGCTCACGCCAACGGCGGCATGCGCATCGTTGGGCAGCGACACCGCCACGTTGCCGATATCGGCCCCATGCAGATCGCGGCGCGCACGCTCCACAAACTGCTCCAACGGCAGCATCGGCGCCCGCGTACCCGCCGCTTGCCGCGTGTCTGCTACGCGGTTGGCCGACTCGTCGTAGAAGCGCATCTCGTCGTCGGCGTAGCGTGCCTTGATGCCCCATGGCAGGTACATGAACATCAAGGTCACGATGCCGGTATAGGTGATCATCGCGTGGTACGGCAACGCGGTCACCGCACTGACGTTATGGAAATCCAGCCACGACCGCAGGCCTTTGCCCGGGCGGAAGGTAAAGAAGTCCTTGAAGATCTTCTTGTGCGTGATCACGCCGCTGATGATCGCCACCAGCATGAACATCGCGCAGAACCCCACGATATAGCGCGCCCACAGTACCGGCAGATAATGCAGATCGAAATGCAGCCGGTAAAAGAACTCGCCGCCCAGCGTGTCGCGCGCGGCGATCTCCTTGCCGGTGGCCGGGTCGATGATGGCATTGCCATACAGTTGCCGGCGGCTTGCCGGTTTGCCGTCGGCGGGCGCAGGGTTTTGCCAGTACATGCTCACCACCGGGTTGCGCGTCTCCGGCAAGGTGATGTTCCAGCTCAGCGCATCGGCTGCATGCGTTTGCAGATAGCGTTCGGCGCTGCGCAGTGCGACCTCTTTGCTCACCGTGGTGGTGGGCAGCTCCGGGCGCATCCAGCGGCTGATTTCGTCGCGGTAATAACTGGCCGTGCCGCCCATGAAGATCAGCAGCAACACCCAGCCGACCAGCAGCCCGGTCCAGGTGTGCAGCCAGGCCATCGACTGGCGGAATCCCTGCTTCATGCCATACCCCGTTGCAGCCAGGTGGCCAGCGCAAACATCAGTGCCGCCGGCACCGTAATGCCGGCCCAGGCACGCCACACGCTGGCGGTGGCGAATGCCCACAGCGGCGCACATGCGCACACCACGATGCCGACCAGCATGCTGGTCAAGACCGCTTCGCTACGCGGCAACGGCAAGACCAGTGCAAGCAAGAGATTGGTCGCGCTGGCCAGCGCGTAGCCGCCGAAAATCGCCGCCAGCGTGCGCGCAAGCACGCCCAGCCACGGGCGCCGGAACCACGGAAGCGACAGGGGCGATGCACTGGACATCAGGCGGGCGACAGGCGTGGCTGAGCTGAAGCGATGCTTATTCGGCGACGAAGGTCAGGGTGCTGATGTGATGCACCATCGACACCTGCTTGCCGGCGATCTCACGCGTCACCGGCTCCTTGTTGTTCACCACCAGAATGTGGCGACCGGCGCGCAGTTTGGGCAGGGTGACCTGGCCCTTGTCGTCGGAGGTCAGCGTCTTTTGCCACTTCTGCGGGTCGATCACGGTGACCTCAGCCTTGGGCAGCGGCTTGTTGCGATAGAGCACGGTGAGCGTGCTGCCGTTGGCGGTGGTGGGCACCAGCTCCAGATCGAGCTTGGCCGCTGGCGTGCTGCGCCCGGCACGGGCGTAATAGCTCACCGTCTCGAACCCGCCGGCTTCACCCTTCCACGGCTCGAACACGCTGTCATCGCTCAGCCACGCATCGCCGGCACCGGAGAGCGGCGCGGTCAGGAAGTCGTCGCCATGCGTCAGGGCGCCGGCCTTGCCGGCGGTACCGAACACACTCGGCTTCACCACGCGCTTGATCTCGTCCTGGCCGTGGTCGAGGGTCTCCTGCGCTGGCTCGCCGAAGAAGATGCGTACCGGGCCGCTGCCATCGCGTTCGATCCAGATTTCGTGGGCCTGGGCGGACAGACTGATGCTGGCCAAGGCCAGGCAGGACAGCAGGAAAGACTTCATCGCGGCGACTCCTCGTTGACGGGACCGGGCGAGGCAGCGGGCGCGTCACCGTGGGTTGATGGGAATGATACGCAATTCCCTTCGCAGAGACCAACATGCCATGCGGCACTGCGGCAATTTGTCGGCGGGCGCGAGCGTGCCCGCGCACAGGGGCTACAGCCGGTCAGGGCGCAGCGCACATCGCGGCAAAAACTGTCATGCACGCTGGTCAGACGGGCATGAACTGTGCTCTATACTCCGGCGTTAGCAGAGGTCTTCGACCAACAGCCAGGGGTGAGCGCGTGCGGAATTACGACCTCGAGTTCCTGAAAAAATTCTCGATGGTGATCGGATTACTTGTAGTCATCACCCTGGGCCTGATCGCCCTGGCAGCCTATTTGCAGCGTGCCATCCCAGATGAGGTGTCGCCGACGGCCGTCAAGCGCGTGCAGCAGCGCATCGCACCGGCGGGCGCGGTCTATGCCGGCACCACCGGTGCAGCCGCACAGGCTGCGGCCCAGGCGGCAGCGCTGGCCAAGGCGTCCTCGCAGTCCGCCTACGGTGGCACCACCGACGGCAAGACCATCTTCGACAACCTGTGCACCGCCTGCCATACCACCGGCGTGGGCAAGGCGCCGACGCTGGACCACTCGCATTGGGACGCGCGTATCGCCCAGGGCAAGGACACCTTGTACAAGCACGCGATCGAGGGCTACACCGGCCCGGACGGCGGCATCATGCCGCCCAAGGGTGGCAACCCGGGGCTGACCGAAGAACAGGTGCGTGCCACGGTCGACTGGATGCTGGGCAATCTGAAATAACCTTTTGCGGCGTCGTCGACGTCGACAGGCCCGCGTCCACTGTGGCGGCGCGTGTGTAGCGGGTGCGTCTGATGAGCTCGCTCGCCGGGTCGGTGCGCGTTTCATTGCACGGGTCTGCCAATGTGGCGACGTGCACACCCGGTGCCGCCGGTCCGCCACGGACCTGTTGACGCAGGATCTGGCTGCACTTCCCAGCGTTTTGTTAGCCTGCTCCTGCGCCCCGTCCTCACGCGCCGCCTTCCGGGCGGCGTTTGCGTTTGACCTATCTTCTGGAGTGTTTCGATGTCGCGTTGCCCGCTGCTTGTGCTCGGTGTGATCGGTTTGCTGGCGCCGTTGCTGTGCAGCGCGGCCGACAGCGCGCCGCAGCGTCTGTCGATTGCCGACGTGCAGGGCGAGGACACCCGCAGCCCCTACGACGGCCGTGTGGTCGACGTGGAAGGCATCGTCACTGCCGATACGCGTGCCGGGCTGGCCGGCCTGTTCGTGCAGCAGCCCGGCTTCGAGCCGCGGCGCTCGCATGGCCTGTTCGTCACCGGTGCGGGCAATGCCGAGGTGGCGGTGGGCGATCGCGTCCGCATCATCGGCACGGTGCGCGAGGTGTCGGCAGGCGGCGAGGCGAGTCTGACCTCGGTGGATGCCAGCAGCATCGAACGGCTCGCCAGCGGCCAGCCGGTGCCGGTGCGCATGCTCAGCGGGCCGCCGGCCAACTGGGAAGCGCTGGAAGGCGAGCATGTGCGCATCGCCGCGCTGACCCTCAACGGCAGCGACCGCCTGGATACCTACGGCGAGCTGGTCGCCGCATTCGGTGGGCGGCTGTGGCAGCCGAGCGAAGTGGCCGCCGCTGGCACCCCGGCCTTTGCCCAGGTCGACACCGAGAACGCGCGCCGCCGCGTGCTGCTGGACGATGCGCGCAACGGACGCAACCCCAAGACCGTGGCGTATCTGCAACCCGAGGCGGTGCTGCGCAGCGGCAGCCTGCTCAAGTCGGTCGATGGCATCGTCGACCAGCGCTATGACGGCCAGTACCGCATCCAGGTGCTGACTCCGCTCACTCTGCCGGCCATGCCGACGGCGGTGGCGCCGCAGGTCGGTGGCGATCTGCGCATTGCCTCGTTCAATCTGGAGAACTTCTTCAACGGCAATGGCCGCGGCGGTGGTTTCCCGACCAAGCGCGGCGCACGTACGCACGAGCAATTCCAGGCCCAACTGGCCAAGCTGGTTGCCACCATCCTGCCGTTGCAGGCCGACGTGGCCGCGCTGATGGAGCTGGAAAACGACGGCAACGGCGCCGATGCGGCCGTCGCGCAGCTGGTGGCCGCGCTCAACGCCGCCGGCAAGGACAAGGACTGGCAGTTCGTCGATACCGCCAGCGGCCCGGGCGAGGACGCGATCCGGGTCGGCATGCTCTATCGCAGCTCGCAGGTCACCCCGGTAGGCAAGCCGGCCATGCTGACCGGCGGGCCGTTCGACAACCACAGCCGCGTGCCGTTGGCGCAGGCTTTCCGCAGCAGCCGCGGCGCCACCTTCGTGGTCGTCGCTAACCACTTCAAGTCCAAGGGTTGCGGCAACGCCAGCGGCGCCGATGCCGACCAGCAGGACGGCCAAGCGTGCTGGAATGCCACGCGCACCGAATCCGCCAAGCGCCTGCACCAATGGCTGCAGACCGACCCCACCGGCGCGCAGACCAAGCTGGCCGTGCTGCTGGGCGACTTCAACGCCTACGCGATGGAAACGCCGATGCGCAGCCTGCGCGCCAGCGGCTGGCAGGACGCCTTTGCGGTGGCTGGCGTGAAGCAGCCCTACAGCTACGTCTACGACGGCATGAGCGGGCGCCTGGACCATGCGCTGCTCAGCCCGGCGATGGCCAAGCAACTGCGCGGCGCAGTGGAATGGCACGTCAATGCCGATGCGATGGACGACGCTGGCTATGCCAAGCGCAACCTGCCCGGCCCGTGGCGCAGCTCCGATCACGACCCGGTGTTGTTGGGCTTTTCGTTGTAGGTGACGCCGAGGCGCGGTCGTCGCGGCGGTGCTGGTGCGCGCATGCAGCGACCACCTACATACGTTGCCGTGTTGCCGGATCACGAAGGCATGTTGTCGCCGATGCCTGCGGTCAGGCGCGCGTGCAGCAGTGCCGTCGGCAAACGCCATCGTTCCGATAGCCAGTACAGCGATTGCAGCGGCGAGTCTCCGCCGAAACGGCCATCAACGCGTGTGATTGCACCACCCGCTCGCGCCTTGAACGCCATCGTCCACAACGCCGTCTAGGCCGGGCCGCAGCAGGTTTAGCTCTCACACTGCCCAGCGCTGCGGCGCAGCCGCAGATTGAGCAGATGCGCGCTGGCCAGGAGCAAGCTGCCTGTGACCGTGATGGGTGTGTCCAGGGTGCCGCCTGCAATGCCGCTGGCGCCCAATGCCAGGCCGGCCAGTCCAAAACCCGCCAACGCCCACACCGGCGCCGGTAGCGCGTGGCGTCGATGCGTGCTCCACAGCGCGAAACCGCTCAGCGGCACCGCCGCAGCGGCAAACACGACGTGCACCCATTCGGCCCGGCTCCAGGCACCCAGCAGTGGCAGCGCAACGGCCAGCAGAGGCAGTGCCAGGCAATGCAGCAGACACAGGCCGGACAAGGCGATGGCCGAGGTATCCAGTAACGAAGCGGTTGCACGCATGGACGCGGTCTCGTTGAGTAAGTGTTATATAGTAACACTTCACTCCCCCGAGGTTGTCCGGATGTCCCTGTCCCCCACCCGCGATCCGCGTCTTCCCGTCACCGTGTTGTCCGGTTTTCTGGGTGCCGGCAAGACCACCTTGCTCAACCGCATCCTGCACAACCGAGAGGGCCTGCGTGTGGCGGTGATCGTCAACGACATGAGCGAGATCAACATCGATGCGCAGTTGGTGCGCGACGGCGGCGCGGCATTGCGGCGGACCGAAGAGACGCTGGTGGAATTCAGCAACGGCTGCATCTGCTGCACGCTGCGCGACGACTTGCTGCAGGAGGTGCGCAGGCTGGCCGAGCAGCGCCGCTATGACTATCTGCTGATCGAATCGACCGGCATCGCCGAACCGATGCCGGTCGCGGCGACCTTCGCAGTGCGCGATGCAGATGGCTTCAGCCTGTCGGATATTGCGCGCCTGGACACCATGGTGACGGTGGTGGACGGCAGCCGTTTTCTCGAGGATTTCGGTTCGGCCACGACGCTGGCCGAGCTTGGTCAGCAAGCCGGGCCGGACGATACGCGCGGGTTGGTGCAATTGCTGGGCGAACAAGTCGAGTTCGCCGATGTGCTGGTGATCAGCAAGTGCGACCGTATCGATGCAGCGCAGCTGCAACGTTTGCGCGCGGTGCTGCGTGCGCTCAATCGCGAGGCGACGATTGTGGATGCGACCCACGGGGATGTGCCATTGCATCAGCTGCTCGATACCAATCGGTTCGATTTCACCCGTGCGCAGCTGGCGCCAGGCTGGATGCAGGAACTGCGCGGTGAGCACACGCCGGAGACCGAGGAATACGGCATCAGCAGTTTCGTGTATCGCGCACGTCGGCCGTTTCACCCGCAGCGGTTTGCGCGCATGGTGCACAACGGGCTGCCGCAGGTGATCCGCAGCAAGGGATTTTTCTGGCTGGCCAGCCGCATGGATTGGGTGGGCGAGTTGTCCAGCGTGGGTGGCGCCACCCAGACCAATGCCGCCGGCTTCTGGTTTGCCGCACGCCATCGTGTGGATGCGCAATCGATCGGCGAGCGGCTGCAGACCAGCATCACGCCGCTGCCGTACACCGACATCGGTTGGCAGCGGCAGCAGACCCAATGCTGGACCGCGCCGCTACCGCAGCTGCATGAAGTGGGCGATGCCACCGAGTACGCCGCCATGCAGCGGCTCTGGCACCCGTTATGGGGGGATCGTCGCCAGGAGCTTGCCGTGATCGGTGTGGAGATGGATACGACGCACACGCGCGCCGCACTGGATGCCTGTCTGCTCAGCGATCAAGAACTGCGCCAGGGTCCGGCGCAGTGGCAACTGCTGGAGGATCCGTTCCCGCAGTGGGAGCGTTGAAGTCCTTGCACGCTGTCATGCGGGCGCCGGTGGCGTACGGATGACAGCCGCGAGGTGACTAGGCAACTGGCCCCTCAGCGCGAGCCCCAGGCAATCAGCGCAATCGCCAGCACCGCCAATCCCAGACCCACGCGCGTCCAGCGCGTGGTGCGCTCGCCGAACACTGCGATACCGGCCAACGCACCGAGCGCCACCACCCCGATGTTCATCGTCGCAAAGACCGTGGCGGGGCTGTGCGGCAGCTGTTGGTGGGCGCGCACGTAAAACAGGATGTTGCCGAAATTGAGCACGCCCAGCAGCAACCCGGCGGCCATGCTGCGCGGATGCAGCCGATGGCCGCGGCGCATGCGCACCAGCTGTACGCACAGCAGTAACCCGAACGCGATTGCAAAGCACAGCGTCAGCGCAGTGAGTGAGGTCGTGCCCGAAAGCGCAATCGTCTTGAGCAGGATATCGATCAGCGCAAAGCCTACCCATACGCCCAGCAGCCAGGGCCACGCACGTGCCTGCGCGCCGGTGGTAGATGCAGGCTCGACCGTCGCCGGTGCATGTGCGCGCTGCACGATGCCGACCATCGCCAGCAATCCGACGCCCAGCCCTGCCAGCTTCCAGGGCCCGGCGGCTTCGCCGAAGACGGTAAACGCCGCCGCCAGCGACAACAGCAGCGACAGCCGTTGCGCCACGTCGGTGCGCACGATGCCGGCCACGCGCACCGAGCGCGCCAGCACCAGGAAAATACCTGGCAATGCAACCGCCAGGCCCAGCAGTGCCAGCCACGGCGTGGTCGCCGCGCTCAGGCTGGAAAATGCGGGGTTGAGCAGTGCCACGGCCAGCACGCAGGCGGTGGCGTAATTCCAGGTAATGGCCTGAAACACGTCGATCTCGCGACGCGGTGCCAGCTTCAACAACACCGACACCAACACGCTGCAGACAACGGCAAACAGCAGAAAATGCATGGGCAACGCAACGAAGTGTGCAGGCAGGGCGATGAACGCGGCCGGCGGGGCGGCTATTATGCAGCCATGTCCAATCCCCCATTTCCTACCGAATCCGCCACGTTGACGCTGGATGGGCCGGTCGGTCCGCTCGATGTCGCGGTCGATCTGCCCGAGCCGGACGTTGCCGCGCAACCGCTCACGGCCATTCTCTGCCACCCGCTCTCTACCGAGGGCGGCAGCATGCACAACAAGGTCGTCACCATGGCCGCGCGCGCGCTGCGCGAGCTCGGTATCACCGTGGTGCGTTTCAATTTTCGCAGCGTGGGGACCTCGGCCGGCAGCTTCGATCATGGCGACGGCGAGCAGGACGATCTGCGCGCGGTCGCCGATTGGGTGCGCGCGCAGCGGCCGGGCGACACGCTCTGGCTGGGCGGTTTCAGCTTCGGTGCGTATGTGTCGTTGCGGGCTGCCGGTGCGCTCGCGCCGCAGGTGCTGATCTCGATCGCGCCACCGGCCGGGCGCTGGGATTTCAGCGACATGCAGCCGCCGGAGCAGTGGCTGGTGATCCAGGGCGATGCCGACGAAATCGTCGACCCGCAGGCGGTGTACGCCTGGCTGGACACGCTGGAGCAGCAGCCCGAGTTGGTGCGCATGCCCGACACCAGCCACTTCTTCCACCGCAAATTGATCGACCTGCGCGGTGCGATCCAGCATGGTGTCCGGCGCTGGTTGCCGGCCGCTGTCTGACCGCGGCATGGACCACGCGTATCGCCTGGCGATGCGCCGTTGAGCGGGCAGGGCAGCAGCCGGCCCGCGGAGAACAGAATGAGTGAGATGACCCCGTCGCAGCGCTACGCCGCCGGCGTACAACGCGGCGACTGGCGCGCCGATCCTGCGCAGCAGGCGGCGCTGGCGGAACTGGACCGTATCCACGAGGCCTTGGTGGACAGCGCGCAGGACGGCTGGCTGGATCGGCTGTCGGCGTTCTGGAAAAAGCCCGAGCCGGTGCGCGGCCTGTATTTCTGGGGTGGCGTGGGGCGTGGCAAGACCTTTCTGGTCGATCTGTTCTACGACGGCTTGCCGATCAAACAGAAGTACCGCACGCACTTCCATCGTTTCATGCGCGGCGTGCACGAGCAGTTGCGCGAACACGCCGGGCAAAGCGATCCGTTGGCCAAGATCGCCCAGCAGTGGCGTGAAAATCTGCGCGTGCTGGTGCTGGACGAATTTTTCGTCACCGACATCGGCGATGCGATGTTGCTGGCGCGCCTGCTGGAGCGCCTGTTCGCCGAAGGCGTGACCCTGGTGACCACCTCCAACACCGCGCCGGCCAACCTCTACGCCAACGGCTTGCAGCGCGACAGCTTCATGCCGGCGATCGGGCTGCTGCAGAAATTCTGCGTCGAGCTCTATGCCGAAGGCACCGAGGATTACCGCATGCGTGCGTTGACGCGCTCGCCGGTGTATCGCGCGCCGCTGGATGCGCAGGCCGATGACTGGCTGCTGCAGCGCTGGAGCGAACTGAGCGGCAATGCCGAGGCACGCGGCGGCAATATCGAAATCGAAGCGCGCAAGATCGCGGTGCGCGCGCGCGGCAAGAGCATTGCCTGGTTCGATTTTGCTGCGCTGTGCGAAGGCCCGCGCGGTCCGGCCGATTACATCGAGATCGCACGTGAATTCACCACCGTGCTGCTCGGTGGCATTCCGCATTTCGATCGCATGAACGAGGACGCCGCGCGGCGCTTCGTCAACCTGATCGACGAACTGTACGACCGTCACGTCAATCTGGTCTGCACCGCGCAGGACGCACCGCCAGCGTTGTACAGCGGCCAGCGCCTGGCCGGCGCCTTCGAACGTACTGCCTCGCGTTTGATCGAAATGCAGAGCGCGGAGTATCTGGCGACTGCGCATCGGGCGTGAGCGCGCACGCGCGTCCTGCGCTGGTGCGCTACAAGATCGGCGCCATCGAAGAAGAGTGCGGGTAAAGCCAGTTTGGCGGCGGCGCGTGGTTGAACGAGATGCCGTGGTTGCCTAGCGCCCCGTCGACCCGTCAGCCGATGCTGCCGAGCGTCATGCTGACCGACCTGTGCCTGCCCAGCCCCTGGCTGGCCGATGGCATGGCAGCGACGGTGTTTGCAGCGATCGAACGGCGAGGCGACGGCGACCGCCGGGCTGCGTTGTGCAAGGTCGCCTCCCTCCGCAAAACCAACCCGACAACATCGTGTCGAACGATGCCAAGACTTAGCCTGCGATACCGATACCGATACCGATAGCTCCGGTAGGGGCCGATGGACTCCCGGCGACATGGCCGCGGCAGTCCATGACAAACATGTTCAAAAAATCGCTTGCAATTAAATAGCGCGCTATGTAAATTGCAGCCCATGGACACTGTCACCGCCACCAACGACCGCACCAACGCCTTGCTGCAACTGGATAACCAGCTGTGCTTTGCGCTGTATTCGGCCAACCTGGCGATGCACAAGCTCTACCGCGGTCTGTTGAAGGATCTGGACCTGACCTATCCGCAGTACCTGGTGATGCTGGTGCTGTGGGAGACCGATAGCCGCAGCGTGTCGGAGATCGGCGAGCGGCTGTATCTGGATTCGGCCACGCTGACGCCGCTGCTCAAGCGGCTGCAGAGCGCGGGCCTGGTCAGCCGTACGCGCGCCGTCAGCGACGAGCGCCAGGTCATCATTGCGCTGACCGATGCCGGGCGCGCGCTGCGCAGCAAGGCCGGTCGCGTGCCGGAACAGGTGTTTTGCGCCTCGGCCTGCTCGTTGGACGAACTGCGTCAACTCAAGCAGGAACTGGAAAAGCTACGCTCCAGCCTGGGTGCGGGATAAGTCGGTCATCGCATCCAATCGCTCTATCCACTAAGTAGCACGCTATTTAATCGCTAACAATTTATTCAACGCGCACTGCGCTCACTCAGGAGAACCACCATGGCCTCACCCGAAAAGATCCTCTACACCGCCCACGCCACTGCCACCGGCGGCCGCGAAGGCCGTGCCGTGTCTTCGGACAATGCACTGGACGCCAAGCTGTCCACCCCGCGCGAACTCGGCGGCGCTGGCGGCGACGGCACCAACCCGGAGCAGCTGTTCGCTGCCGGTTACGCGGCCTGCTTCATCGGTGCGATGAAGGCCGTGGCCGCGCAGGACAAGCTCAAGCTGCCAGGCGAAGTCAGCATCGACAGCAGCGTCGGCATCGGCCAGATTCCGGGCGGCTTCGGCATCGCGGTCGAACTGCGCGTCGCCGTGCCGGGCATGGACAAGGCCGAACTGCAGGCGTTGGTCGACAAGGCCCACCAGGTCTGCCCGTACTCCAATGCCACCCGCGGCAACATCGACGTCACCCTGACGTTGGCCTGATCCCACCCGGACATCCCCATGAAACCCTACGCATCGTTGCTGTTGGTTGGCACGTTGGCGTCGGCAATCGGCGGCGCGCTTGCCGCGCCGACCGATTCCAGCGCACCGGCCGCCTCACCCAAGGTCCAGGCCTTCCTGGACGCGCTCAACTCCTCCGGCGGCAAGCCGATGGAGCAGCTCACCCCGCAGCAGGCCCGCAAGATACTGGTGGACGCGCAGGCCGGCGCCACACTGCCGGCCGCCGAGGTTACCCGCAAGACCATCACCGTTGACGGCAAGCCGCTCGGCCTGGTGGTGGTCAAGCCGCCGGGCAGCGCCGGCAAAACCTTGCCGGTATTCATGTTCTTCCACGGCGGCGGCTGGGTATTGGGGGATTTCCCCACCCATGAGCGGCTGATCCGCGATCTGGCGCGCGCCTCGGGCGCGGCAGCGGTGTACGTGGACTACAGCCCGTCGCCGGAAGCGCGTTATCCGGTTGCCATCCACCAAGCCTATGCGGCCACCAAGTGGGTCGCCGAGCACGGCGCCGAGCTTGGCGTGGACGGCACGCGCCTGGCGGTGGTCGGCAACAGCGTGGGTGGCAACATGGCGACCTCGGTGGCCCTGCAGGCCAAGGCGGCCGGCACGCCGGCACTGCGCTACCAAGTGCTGTTGTGGCCAGTGACCGATGCCGCGTTCGACAACGGCTCCTACCAGCAGTATCAGCAGGGCTATTTCCTCAGCCGCAACATGATGCGTTGGTTCTGGGACAGCTACACCACCGACCCGAAGCAGCGCCGCGAGATCTATGCCTCGCCGTTGCAAGCCAGCGTGGAGCAGCTCAAAGGCTTGCCGCCGACCTTGATCCAGACCGCCGAGCTGGATGTGTTGCGCGACGAAGGCGAAGCCTACGGCCGCAAGCTGGACCAGGCCGGTGTAGACGTCACCGTGACCCGCTACAACGGCTTGATTCACGATTACGGCCTGCTCAACGCGCTCAGCGACGTGCCGGCAGTCCGCACCGCCATCCGTCAGGCGGGCGATGAGTTGCAGCAGCATCTGGCCAAGTAACCGCGGCCGTTGACCGGTCGGTGTTCGTCAGCCCCTGTTGACGGCGCGTTCGGCAGCAGAAAGTAAGTGTGGTGCACACCCTTCAATAGAACTGCCGCGGTCACTTCACGGTGCGCCGGATGGAGGTGTGTGCCCGCTGCTCGGTGCCATCGTGTGAGTGTGGATTGCCACAGCAGATACGCTCGGTGCGGCCGCATCGGGCGTATGTGTGTGCGTCGTTTTGTGCATCGTGCTGGAGCTGGAACAGCGGCAGGCGGTGTCGGATGCGTGACGCAACTGGCTGCTGCGCCAGGCAGCAATGGGTCAAACGCGGTCGATCACGACGCGACTTTCCGCTAGCGCGTGGCTCTTCCGAAGAAGACGCGGCGCATCAGGCAATGGTCCTGGATTAGCAAAGCCAGCACGCGGGCGACGCGCTCAATGTGCCGCGGCGGCAACCACGCTGGCAGACACCGGCGCGTCGTCCTTCTGCACGGGCGTGTTGAGTTCCAGCATCTGCAACTGTTCGCCCTGGAAGCGGTATTCCAGCGCCTGCTGGATGGCATACAGCGCCTGCGCATGCACGCACACCGCCTGCGCCTGTGTTTCCAGCACCTGATTGCGCTGCTGCATGGTTTGTTCCAGCCGCGCATCCAGCTCCGCGCCACGGCGTTCCAGCTGCCCGGCACGGCCGGTCATCACCGTCCACATCACGCTGCGGGTGAGGCTGCCGGCCAGATCCTCGGCCGCGTCCTCGACGCTGGCCTCGAAGCGCTCGTCGAACAGTTGCTGCTCCCAGCGCCCACGCCCCAGGCTGCCATCCACCTG
Source organism: Xanthomonas sp. WHRI 8932A (assembly GCF_035012785.1). Taxonomy (NCBI): domain Bacteria; kingdom Pseudomonadati; phylum Pseudomonadota; class Gammaproteobacteria; order Lysobacterales; family Lysobacteraceae; genus Xanthomonas; species Xanthomonas sp. WHRI 8932A. The sequence continues at coordinate 79,140 of NZ_JAYGQQ010000014.1, read as the reverse complement.
CGCCAGCGCGCCGGTGCGCAGTTGCTCGACCTTGCGTTGCTGACGTGCGCTTCCGGACAGCACATGCACCACACCGCCGAGCGCATCGAAGGTGATGTCGACGACCGAGTGGGCGATGGAGGTCACCGCCGGCATCATTGCGCGGGTGCGTTGTTCGAGCTCGCGCAGCCGTTGCGCATCGGCTGCGCTGACCGGTTGCGCCTGACGGTCCACGTTGAGCTCGCCACCGTGGAAGAAAATCTCGCGTGGCGCGCCCTGCTTGCGACGCAGCCAGATGCCGCCGCTATCGGCCAGTACGTCGTAGGAGGTGCTGACCTCGCATTGCCGCGACGACAGCTGCGGCTTGGCGGTCTCTGCCTGCGCAGTGCAGGTTGCCAACACAAGCAGCGGCACAAGGACGGCAAGGCGCATGGGAGTGACCGCGGGCGGGGGACTGCAGCATCACGCAGCGGCGCTTGGGCTGCATGGGCAGGAAGTCAGGGTGCCGGCCGTGCCGCTCCGACCGGCGGTCGTCGTAAAGCGTGAACCGGGTCGAGCATCGACGCGATGACGGTATCCAAACGACTGGCTCACTTGATTCTCACGGCGTATGGTGTGAATTATGTTGCATAGCAGCATCGGAGCTCAGCAATGCTCGACACACGTATCGAAAAGGTTGACCTGGCGCTGACCGAAATCGCCCAGGACCCATCGGAAAAGGTGGCGCTGTGGCAATGGGCGTGCCGCGAAATGCTGCACGAAACCCTGATCGGCATGCATCAGTTGTCGCACCTGGCCGGCATTGCCCGTCACGTCGCCAACGACTGGCGCGCGCCGGTCGACGTGATCGCACCGCCGAAGCCTTACCTGGCCGCGTCCGCCCTGGCAGATCGCCGCCTGCCGCAGGTGCTGGATGGGCTGGGCAGCACACAGGACGACGACGACCGCGCCAACCTGTGGCGGCTGCGTTACGCGAGCCTGATCGCCTCGACGCTGCAAGGCATGCAGGCGCTGGCCGAAAAGCACCGTATCGATCGGCAGGCGATGGCGATGGGTCAGTTGAACTGATTGCTGTCCACGATGCCGCGCACTGCTGCGCGGCCAGCTGTCACCGGGGTGATGCGTCGCGGAGTAGAGCGGTCGCAATGCCGCCCGTTTATGTCATCGTGTGGTGCAGGCGATTGGTGTTGCCAGCTGCCTTATCGCGCCAGCGTGTGTTCGATGTTTGTAGCGTCAGCGCGCTTAAAAACGGCGGCTGATTCGCGCTTGCGGCCCGACCTGATTTGATGCGGTTCGCGAAAGATATCCCTTCCCAACTCAAACAACCTGGCGGTGTGCAGTCATCGCGAGCATAGGGCGCTCAGCACAACACGCAGCACGCGCTTCTTGATCGAACTACGCTGCCGTCCATCCTGCAAAATTCTTGCGTTGTGCCCAAACGCAGGCGCCTTCAGTGCCGCACGCTTGCATCCTGCAGATGCTGCCAGGCATGGCGCACGATCCAGCGCGCCTGGTCCCACGGCACCGACAGCAGCGGTTGGTCCTGGTAGTACGCATCCTGCAGTACCCGGTACAGCTGCGCTTCGGTGGCGCGCGGATACGCGAGGTAGATGTCGTAGCCCAGCATCAGCAGGCGGGCGTAATCGGCAAACGCGTAACCGCCCAGATGCCCTTCGGCATGGACATCCCGCCAGTAGGCGATTTCTGCGTCGACATTGACGGTATTGCGGGTCAGAACGGCTGCGCTGTGCATGGGTAGGACTCCGTGACCGGGCTACCCCCCTGTGCGCGCACCGTAGCAGCGCCGGTGGCGGCTCACCAGCCCGCGACGACGAGCGGTCGCCACCGCTGTCGTCGCATGCAGCGCCAAGCGCGGCTAACACCGTAGCGAGCAGTCGTCAGATGGGTGCGCGCGGCGCACTCAGAACCGGAGTGTCTGAGTGGTGTATGCCGCACCGCATGCCGACTGTGCCCGCCTGGCGGTGAGCGCAGTCGTTTTGTCAGCCGCTCTCAGCCCGCTGCATGCGTCGGTGCACCATCAGTCCCAGTCGGGCGCGATGGCGTGCGGGTTGGCCAGCCGCTGCCCGCGGTCGAGTGCGGCGATTTCGCCCATGTCCTGCTCGCTCAGGCGCAGGTCCTGTGCCTTGAGATTGCTTTCCAGATTCGCCCGTTTGGTCGACGATGGAATCACCGAATATCCCTGCTGCAGTGCCCAGGCCAGCGTGACTTGCGCCGGGGTGGCCTCGTGGCGCGCGGCAATGGCCAGGATCACCGGATCCTTGAGCACCTCGCCCACCGCCAGCGTCATGTAGGACGTCACGTGGATCCCCTGTTCGCGCAGGAATGCAATCAACGCGCGATTTTGCAGGTACGGATGCACCTCGATCTGGTTGGTGGCAATCGCCTCGGCGCCCAGGATCTCGATCGCCTGCTTGACCAGGGCAATGGTGAAGTTGGACACGCCAATCGCACGCGTCAGGCCCTGCTGTTTGGCATCCGCCAAGGCTTCCAGATACTCGCGCATCGGTACCTGATCCTTCGGCGACGGCCAATGGATCAGGGTGAGGTCGACATACTCGGTGCCGAGTTTGCGCAGGCTCTCCTGCAGACTCGGCAGCAGCGCATCGCGGCCGAACTTGTCGACCCAGATTTTAGTGGTCACATACAGTTGGTCGCGCGGCACGCCGGAAGCGGTGATCGCCTGGCCAACCTGCGCTTCGTTGTCGTAGATCTGTGCGGTATCGACGGCGCGATATCCCAACGCCAACGCGTTGCGTACCGAGTCGATGACGACCTGATCTTTGAGACGGAAAGTGCCGAGGCCGAATGCGGGGACAGTCATTGTGTTCCTTTTGGGAATGGGAAATGGGGAATCGTAAGAGCCGGTAGAGCGCTGCGCATTGATCAGTCGAGTGCGACGACCGCTTTGCCGAAGTTTTCGCCGCGCAACAGGCTGATCAGCCCCTGCGGTGCGGCATCCAGGCCATGCAGCACATGCTCGCGATACTGGATGCGCTCTTCGCGCAGCCACTGGCCCATTTCGCGCAAAAATGCCGGCATTAGGCGGATGAAATCGTGCTGGATGAAACCGCGGAGGGTCAGTCGCTTGCGCAGTACATGGCCCATGAAGTCCGGCAGGCGATCGGGTCCAGGCAGTGCCTGCCCACGGCTGTTGTACGTCGCGATCACGCCGCACACCGGAATGCGTGCAAAGTCGTTGAGTTGCGGCAGCACCGCATCGAACACCTTGCCGCCGACATTTTCGAAATAGATATCGATGCCGTCGGGCGTGGCGGCGCGCAACTGCGCAGCAAAGTCGTCGGCGCGATGGTCCAGCGCCACATCCACCTGCAACGACTCACGCAGGTAGCGCACTTTTTCTGCGCCGCCGGCAATGCCCACCACGCGCAAACCTTGCAGGCGCGCCAACTGCGCCACGGTGGCGCCGACCGGCCCACTGGCGGCGGCCACCACCAGCGTTTCGCCGGGCTGCGGCTTGCCGATCTCGTGCAGGCCGGCGTAGGCGGTAAAGCCGGGCATGCCGTAGACGCCTAGCGCGGTGCTCAGCGGCAGGCTGTCGTCCTTGGGCAGTTTGCGCAGCGGTGTTGTCGGGGTGAGCAGGCTATAGGTCTGCCAACCGCCGTGCAGCACCAGCAGATCGCCGGGCTGATAGTCGGCATGATGCGACTCGACGACTTCGCCGATTGTGCCGCCTTCCATCACCGCATCAATGGCCACGGGCGCCGCATACGACGGGCCATCGTCCATGCGGCCACGCATGTACGGGTCGAGCGACAGGAAGCGGTTGCGCACCAGAATCTGGTCGTGTCCGGTGGGCGGCAGGGCGACTTCTTCGATGCGGAAGTTGTCTGCGTTGGGTTCGCCGTGCGGGCGCGACGCCAGCACGATGCGGCGGTTGGTGATCGATGTCATGCGGAAGATCCTCGCAGGGGAGCCGCGCGTGCGCGGCCGAGGGAACACAGCGACAGAAGTCGCCGTGCGAGTGAATGAACAGGCCGATGCTGCGCTGTTGCGGCGTTACGCTGCAGCCGGTTCCGGCGCGCTTGCGCCATCCAGTTGCGCAATCTGCTCGGCGCTCAGCGACAGCTGCGCCGCAGCCAGCACATCGTGCAGCTGGGTCACGCTGGTGGCGCTGACGATCGGCGCGGTGAGGCCGGGGCGTGCGATCAACCAGGCCAGCGCGATCTGTGCCGGCGTGGCGTTGTGGGTTGCGGCCAGGTCGTCCAGCGCCTGCAGAATGCGCAGGCCACGCGGGTTGACGTATTGCTTGACCACCGAGGCGCCACGCGCGCTGCTCTTGCCGGCATCCTCATTGCTGCGGTACTTACCGGTCAGAAAGCCGCTGGCCAGCGAGTAGTAACTGATCACGCCCAGCTCGTGCTCGCGCACCAGCGGTTCCAGCTCGGCTTCATAGCCGGCGCGGTCGTAGAGGTTGTATTCGGGCTGCAGGCTTTCGTAGCGCGGCAGCGTGTATTGCTCGGAAATATCCAGTGCATCGCGCAGGCGCGACGCGCTGTAATTGGACGCGCCGATCGCGCGCACCTTGCCTTGTTCGATCAAGCGGCCGAACGCGGCCAGCGTGGCTTCCAGCGGAATCGACTCATCGTCTTCATGCGCCTGGTACAGGTCGATCACATCGGTCTGCAGACGCGTCAGCGAATCTTCCACCGCCGCTGCGATGTTCTCCGGCGACAGGCCGGGATGCTCGCTCCACTTGGCGACCTTGGTCGCGATCAGCACCTTGTCGCGCTTGCCGCTGCGTGCAAGCCAACGCCCGATGATGGTTTCCGATTCGCCGCCGCGATTGCCCGGCACCCAGCCCGAATACGCATCGGCGGTGTCGATCAGATTGAAGCCGGCATCGACGAATGCATCCAGCAAGGCGAACGAGGTCGCCTCATCGGCGCTCCAGCCGAACACATTGCCGCCGAAGACGATCGGTTGAACCTGCAGGCCGGAGCGGCCCAGTGCGCGGGGGTGAGTCATCGTGGAAGCTCCTGATGCGAACTGCCGACAGGATAGTCATGCGCACCGATCATGCGTGTGACATCGATGTGGATTCAGCGTTCCGCCGATCGTGCGCATCGGCTCACAGGATATGAACATCTCGCGGATGCACGGCGATGCGAACCACCGCTGAGCATTGCGATTCGGGCACATGGCAGGCCCCAGGCCGCGTGCTAGGCTCGCGCTACTTTTACCCGGAAGAGGGCGCTGCGATGATCCGCAACAAGCTGGCTTGTGCGTGTGTGATGAGTGTCATGGTGGCGATGAGTGCGCCCCTGGCGATGGCCATGAAGCCGGCCGACAGCGCGAGCCTGCCGGCGCCCGATGCCGCGTTGCAGGCGGCCATCAATGGCAACTGGCGCGACCGTGTGTACGTGCAGCGCGATCAGTACCGCCACCCGGGCCAGACGCTGGCGTTCTTCGGTATCAAGCCGACCCAGACCGTTATCGAGATCACGCCCGGCGGCGGCTGGTATTCGGAAATCCTGTCGCCTTACTTGCGCGAGAAGGGCAAGTACGTGGCAGCGGTGGTCGACCCGGCGTCGGCATCCGAAGGCCGTAACCGCGATTACGCTCAGCGTGCGCGCGACGAGCTGGAAAAGAAGTTCAAGGCCAAGCCCGAGGTGTATGGCAAGCCGTCGTTCGTGTCGTATGTGCCCAAGTCGCCGTCGTTCGGCGTGGACAACTCGGCCGACCTGGTGCTGACCTTCCGTAACGTGCACAACTGGCGCATGGCCGGCAGTGCCGAGGCGATGTTCGCCGGCTTCTACAAAGTGCTCAAGCCCGGCGGCGTGCTGGGCGTGGTCGAGCACCGCGCCAAGACCGATGTGCCGGCCGACGACAAGAGCGGCTATGTCGGTCAGGCGCAGGTGATTGCGATGGCCGAAGCGGCGGGCTTCAAGCTGGCAGGCAAAAGCGAGCTCAACGCCAATCCGCGCGATACCAAGGATTACCCGGGTGGCGTGTGGACGTTGCCGCCGAGCAACAGCCACGACAAGGCCGACGATGCCAAGTACAAGGCCATCGGCGAGAGCGACCGCATGACCTTGAAGTTCGTCAAACAGTAAGCACGTGTCTGCATGCCGGCGCAGATGCGGCCGGCATGCAGTGGTTGCTGCGCATAACGGCTGTCATGTGGCGTGCGGTTGGGTGTGTATGACAGCCGGCGCAAGAACGCAGTGCATGTGCGTTGCGAGTGCGTAGAGACGGGATCTGCGATGCGTGGCGGACAGCGGCGTCTGACCATGGTGTGACCTGCGCACCCGAAGTTTCCGTTGTTCTCACGGGATGCCGCATGCCAGCGACCGCGCTGCTGGCGGCGCGCATCTTGCTTACGTCATACAGCCACGCGCGGCGATCGCTGCGCGCAGCGCTCTTCTGCAACAGGTCTGTCCATGTTGGTGCTGTTGAACAAACCCTATGGCGTGCTGTCGCAATTCAGCGACCGCTCGCAGCCGCCCAAGCGCACATTGGCCGAGTTCGGCCTGCCGCCGGACGTGTACGCGGCGGGCCGCCTGGATCACGACAGCGAAGGGCTGTTGTTACTCACCGACGATGGCGCACTGGCGCATCGGCTCACTGACCCACGGCACAAACAGCCCAAAACGTACTGGGTGCAGGTAGAAGGCGAGCCGCAGGACGCACAGCTGCAGGCCTTGCGCGATGGCGTGCTGCTCAACGATGGCCCGACCCGGCCGGCAGCGGTGCGCACGCTCGACCCCGCGCCGGAGCTGTGGCCGCGCAATCCGCCGGTGCGTGTGCGCAAGACCGTGCCCGATGCCTGGCTGGAACTGCAGATCACCGAAGGCCGTAACCGTCAGGTGCGTCGGATGACCGCATCGGTCGGTCTGCCCACCTTGCGTCTGGTGCGGGTAGCGATCGGCGACTGGAGACTGGATGCGCTCGCGCCTGGCCAGTGGCGTGTGGATGACACGCCTGGCCCGCGACAGGGGCGTGGGTCGCGCAGATAGCGCTGGGGTGTTGCGATCACCTCGATGGCGCGATGGCTGCAATCGCCAGTGATGCGATCGAACTGCGGCGATTGCATGCGTCTTTCAACGAGCGGCTGACGACACGTAGCGAGCAGCTCTTACCTGGGTGTGGATGCCGCACTCGGATCCGGCGTGTACGTGTACGGGTATTCCATGCTGCACCGAGCACCGAGCACCGAGCACAGGCCGCGCCCGCCTGACGGTGAGCGAAGTCGTTTTCTTAGGGAAGCTCTGAACAACTCTTTCATAGGCTTCCGATCGATGCATTGGACAGACTAAATCACGCGCAAGTGTTTGATTTTAAGCGCCGGCGATTGTCGTGATTAGGCTAGATTGCAACTCTCTCTCGCTGGCCCATGAGTTATTCAGAGGTTCCTTAGCTGCTCTAAAGCGGCATAGGGACCCGGCAACGCAGTGGGTGCTGTGCGGCTGCGTGCCACACAGCGCTGTGCAATGCCTGCCCACAAACGACAACGCCACGGCGCGAGGCCGTGGCGTTGCGGCGTGCAATCCGCCTGTTCGGCGGACTCGGTGTCTTATTCGACGCCGTCGCTCGGGGTCACTGCAGCGCGGCGCTGATAGGCGGCGCGACGTGCGTTGGCATTGCTGGCGTGTTCGCGATCCAGACGGTGCACGTTGCCACCCAGCACCTGCTGATCGCGCTGGCGCTTGCGATACACCGCATAGCCGATCAGGCCAAGGCCGGCGACGGCCGCTGCCACGGTGATGGCCGGGTTGCGCTTGACCAGCTTGCTGGCCGCCTTGCCGCCGCTGCGCACTGCGCCCAGGGCCACGCCGGTCTTCAGCCATTCGCTGGCACCCGGACCGAAATGACGCAGGCTGCTGCCGGCGCTACGTGCCTGGTCGCCCGCAGTGGATGCGGCATGACGCAGTTGGTCGCCGGCGGTGCCGGCCAGTTCCAGGGCACGCTCCAGGGCGCGTTCGGTGATCACAGTCAGCTTGCTCATTGAAGGCGTTTCCTTTCCGAGTACGTGGCCTGCAGTCTGTGGCCAATGGCGTATAGGCGGCGTTAGCGGAAGTGGGCGCCGTTTGGCTAACGGTTAAAAAGCGCTGTTGCCTGCGTGCAAGTGAGATGTCGCTTTGCATTGCATGACCAACGCGCGGCCGTCCCCTCACCCCAACCGCTCTCCGGGCGGGAGAGGGTCTAAAGCATGGTGGGTCAGGTGCCGCGCGGTTTTGCGCGATGGGTTGCGGCAGCTGTCCAGGGGTCGTCTGGCCATGGGTGTCTGGGATACCGGCCCTTCATTTCTTTTTTGACGTCCGGATAGGTGTTGGCCCAGAAGCTTTTCAGATCCTGCGTGACCTGCAGTGGGCGGCCGCCGGGCGAGAGCAGGTGCAGGGTCAGCGGGATGCGTCCATCGGCAATGCGCGGGGTTTCGGCCAGGCCGAACAATTCCTGCAGCTTGACCGCTAGCACCGGCGGCAGCGGTTGCTGGGTGTGGTCGAGTGCGTAGCTGATCTGGCGTTCCATGCCCGACGGCACGCTGATGCGGGTGGGAGCGTGGCGGTCGATGGCCTGGCGGCGTTCCCACGGCAGTGCGGCCTTGAGCGCCTCGCCCAGGCTGGACTCATCCAGCGCGTCGAGCCGGGTCTTGCCGGCGAAGGCCGGGCGCAGCCAACGGTCCAACGAGGCAAGCAATGCGGCATCGGAGAGATCGGGCAGCTCCAGCTCGGGCATCCACACCCGCAGCGACAGCACGCGCGCGCGCCATTGCTGCAGGGTCTCGGTCCAGGGCAGGGCGTCCAGGCCGAGCTGGCGCACCGCCTCGGTCAGGGCGCCAGCGGCCTGCGCGGGATCGACGCGGCCGGCGGGGCGGCTGTCGAGCACGATGCGGTCGAAGCTGGATTGCCGGCGCGCGACCAAGGCGCGTTTGTCGGCGTCCCACTGCACCACGTCCTGCTGCACGAAACGCTCGGGCAGGCTGCGGCGCAGATAAGCCTCGTCCACGGGCGCTGCGCGCAGCAGCAGGGCGTCCTTGGCTTCGTAGCGCAGCTCGCTGGCGACCAGCCACGGTTCGCCGCGCAGGTCGCTGTGGTCGAACAGACGCGCGCTGCGGCCGTTGGCGAGCAGATAGCGCAACGGGTCGGTGGGGTGGCGTGCGGCGATGCGGTCGGGGAAGGCATGCGCGAGCAGGTCGCCCAGCGCGTGCGCCTCCACGCTGCTGGGTGGGGCGGTGTCGCAGCGCAGTCGGCGGCGCCATTGTTTGGCGGCACTGTCGATCGCGGCCAGGCCGCCGCGGTTGGCATCGGGCGCGCTGCGGCCCTGGCGAAATGCCGCCAACGCGCGCCAGCGTGCGGCCAATCCATCGCCGCCCTGCCGCAGCGGGTCGCGCGCTTCCAGCAACGCGGCCAGGTCGCAGGCCAATGCCAGGCGCGATGCAGCGCCGGCCTGCGCCAGCATCGCGGCCAGACGCGGATGCGTGCCCAGCGCCAGCATGCGGCGGCCCAGCGCGGTGATGCTGCCGCTGTCGCTGAGCGCGCCCAGCCGTTGCAGCAATTCGCGCGCGGCCGCCAGCGCGCCGGTGGGCGGGGCATCGACAAAGCGCAGCGCATCGCTGCCCCATGCCGCCAGTTCCAGTGCCAGGCCGGCCAGTTCCACCTGGGCGATTTCGGCACGCCGTTGCGGCTCCAGGCGCTGCGATTGCGGCCACAGCCGGTACGCCCAGCCGCTGGCCACGCGTCCGGCACGGCCGGCGCGCTGGTCGGCCGACGCCTGCGAAATGGTGGCTACATCCAGCCGCGAAAAGCCGCTGTTGGGGTCGTAGTGCGGCTCGCGCGCCTGGCCGCTGTCGATCACCGCGCGCACGCCGGGCAAGGTCACCGAGGACTCTGCCACGTTGGTGGCCAGCACCACGCGGCGGCGGCCCTGCGCATCCGGCTGCAGCACCTGGCTTTGCGCGTCCACCGACAACTCGCCGTGCAGCGGCAATACCTGGATGGCCGTGTCCAGCGCGTCCTGCAAGGCGCCTTGCACGCGCGCGATCTCGCGTTGGCCTGGCAGAAACACCAGCACATCGCCGGGATGGGTGAGCAGGGCATGCTCCACTGCGCGCCGCGTCTGTGGTTCCAGCGCTTCGTCGCGGCGCGCGGGGAAATGTGCGATCTCCACCGGGAAACTGCGCCCGGCACTGCTCAGGCGCGGCGCATCCAGAAAACCAGCCAGCCGCTCGCCATCCAACGTGGCCGACATCGCCACGATGCGCAGGTCCTCGCGCACCTGTGCCTGCACGTCCAGCGCCAATGCCAGGCCGAGGTCGCCGGCCAGATGGCGTTCGTGGAATTCGTCGAACAGCAGCGCGCCCACGCGTTCCAGCATCGGGTCGTCCTGGATCATCCGGGTCAGGATGCCTTCGGTGACCACTTCGATCCGGGTGCGCGCAGAGGTCTTGTTTTCGAAGCGGATGCGGTAGCCCACCGTTTCGCCGACCGGCTCGCCCAACTGGCGCGCCATGAACAGCGCAGCGCTACGCGCGGCCACCCGGCGCGGTTCCAGCATCACGATGCTGCGGCCGGCCAGCCACGGCGCATCCAGTAACGCCAGCGGCACCTGAGTGGTCTTGCCGGCACCGGGCGGGGCTTCGAGCACCAGACGCGGGTGGGCGGCAAGGCTGTCGCGGATCTGCGGCAGCAGTGGGGCGATGGGGAATGCAGGTTCGGTCATGCGCGGCAAGGATACGGGCCTGCTCGCGCCGGTGCGATGGTCGGGGATCGAGGTGGAGCCTGTCAGGGAATGGCGTATGGCCTGTCGGCAACGCAACCGCTTGGGCTTGCCGCCAGCGCTTGCTGCCCGGCGACGTGCTGCGGGCCAAGAGCCTGCGTGCACAAAGATATGCGCCCCACAGCCGCTCCGGCAGCGTCCGCTCGGTTGCTGCGTGGCGGATCCGACGAGTGCAAATGCAGGAGGCTTGCATGCTTCAGAGTGCATGGCTGGCGTCGATAACCCGGTTGAACCCGTCACTGGATTGACCATGTCCACCCCGTCCCCGCGTTTTGTCAGTCTGCAAAGCAAGCTGCTGGGCGCCCTTGCGCTTGGTCTGTCGATCATCCTGTTGTGCGCACTTGGCGGTCTGGGCTCTGCCTGGTTGAGTCTGTCCGGCAAGGTGCCGGTGGAAGTGGCGCAGGCTTCGGCCAGCGAAGAACTCACCCGCGATTTCCGCCTGCAGGTGCAGGAATGGAAGAACGTGCTGATCCGGGGCCGCGACCCTGCACAGCTCGAAAAACATCTGACTGCCTTCCGCGACAAGGGCAAGAGCGTGCAGGGCACGGTCACCTCACTGGCAGGCGCGCTGGCCGATCCGCAGGCGCGCACGTTGGCGCAGGACTTTGCCAAGGCGCATCTGGCACTGCAGGTCAGCTACGAAGCGGCGCTGGGCAAGTTTGCCGAATCCGGCTACGACACCCAGGTGGGCGATCAGCTGGTCAAGGGCAAGGACCGCGCGCCCAGCCAGACGTTGGAGGCGTTGGTCGCGCGCAACAAGGCGTTGGCCGATGCGGCCGTGCTGGCAAGTTCGCAATCGGCGCAGCACATGCTGGTGTATTCGGCGCTGGCCACCATTGCTGCGGCGTTATGTCTGGTGGTGGTGTTGGGGTGGTGGATTCGACGCTCGATCGTGCGGCCCATCGAAAACGTCGCGCGTGCGGCACGCCTGGTGGCGGCCGGCGATCTGTCCGCGCGGGCTGCGGTCAGCAACCGCGATGAAATCGGCCTGCTTGGCCAGGCAATGGGGCAGGTGGTCAACACGCTTACCGATGTCTCCAGCGCGCAGGCGGACATGGCGCAGCGCCACGAAGCCGGGCAGATGAGCTACCGCATGGACGCGCAAGCGTTTCCCGGCGCTTACGGCCGGATGGTCGATGACACCAACGGATTGATCGGCGCGCAGGTGGGCCTGATCGGTACCATGCTGCAGGTGATGCAGCATTACGCGGTGGGCGACATGTCGGTGGACATGCCGCGCCTGCCGGGCGAAAAGGCGCAGATTACCGATGCGATGGACACCACCAAGCGCAACCTGGCGGCCATCAATGGCGAAATTCGCGGCCTGGTGGAAGCGGCTGCGGCCGGCGACTTTGCCACCCGCGGCAATGCCGATGCCTACAAGTTCGAATTCCGCGGCATGGTCGAGGGCCTCAATGGCCTGATGCAGAACGTGGACCAGAATCTGGGCGAGTTGTCGCAGCTGCTCAAGGCGATCGCCGATGGCGATCTGACCGCGCGCATGCGCGGTAATCAGCAGGGCGTGTTCGCGCGGATGCGCGACGATGCCAACGCCACCGTGCAGCGCCTCACCGATATCGTTGGCGATATCACGCTGGCCGCGCAGACCATCCGCACCGCCTCGGCAGAAATTGCCGCCGGCAACAGCGATCTGGCGCAACGCACCGAACAACAGGCCGCGAATCTTGAAGAAACCGCAGCCTCGATGGAAGAACTCACCTCTACCGTGCGGCAGAACTCCGACACCGCGCAGCAGGCAAGCCGTGGTGCGCAGGCCGCTGCCGACATCGCCGGCCGTGGCGGCGAGATGGTCGCCAGCGTGGTCGATACCATGGGCGAGATCGAAGTGTCGTCGAAGAAGATCGCCGAGATCATCAGCGTCATCGACGGCATCGCGTTCCAGACCAATATCCTGGCGTTGAACGCGGCGGTGGAAGCCGCGCGCGCCGGCGAACAGGGCCGCGGCTTTGCGGTGGTGGCCTCCGAGGTGCGCGCGCTGGCACAGCGCTCGGCCGGTGCCGCCAAGGAGGTCAAGCAGTTGATCGATGCATCGGTGGAGAGCGTGGCGCGCGGGAGCGCACGCGTGGATCAGGCCGGACGCACGATGCAGGACATCGTGCAATCGGTGCAGCAGGTCACCACGCTGATCGCCGAGATCTCCGCTGCCTCGCGCGAGCAATCGTCGGGCATCGAACAGGTCGCGCGCACCGTCAACGACATGGACGAAACCACCCAGCGCAATGCTGCGTTGGTGGAAGAAGCCTCGGCCGCCGCACGTGCGATGGAAGAACAGGCAGTGGAGCTGAGCGAAGCGGTGTCGGTGTTCCGACTAGATGCACGCAAGCCGCGCTTGGTGGCGGCTGCGTGAGTCTGCAGACGGGCAAGATAGCTGGATGAACGCCTCTCGCGTGGGAGTGCTCTCATGCGAGAGGCGGCAGTCCGCCGTCTGCACGCACACGCATGATGTGTGCGTGTGTATGCGATCGGTCATCGCGTAGGGATGCAGTGCTGCGACGCTGATCGACTGAGCGTCGAACGCATCGGCATTGAAACCATCACCCCGCTTCGCGCACCCGGGCGGTGAGGCCTTTGAGGAAGGCGCGCAGCAGTTGGTCGCCGCAAGGGCGGAAGTTCTTGTGGCCGGGCTGGCGGAACAGGGCCGACAGTTCCGGCTTGGACAGGGGGAAGCCGGCGCCAGCGAAGATGGCGTGCATGTCCACGTCCTTGAGTTCGAAGGCCACGCGCAGTTTTTTCAGCACCAGGTTGTTGCCGACGCGGGTTTCCAGCGGGCGGGCCGGCTGACTTTCGTCGCGGCCGCGGAAGCGCAGCACCAGGCCATCGAGAAAGCGCGCCAGCATCGCATCGGTGCAGGGCTCGAAACCGGGCTCGTCTTCCTTCTTCAGCCAGGCCTGTACCTGCGGCTTGTCGAGCGCGAACTCGGGGTCGGCCAGGTGAGTGATTTCCACCACCTTGTCGTCGCTGAGGTCGAGCATGTAGCGGATGCTGCGCAGTACATCGTTGTGGATCATGACAATTCCGGGGCCCCGGCCTGTCGCCGGAAAGGCGTCATTCTACGGGGCCGGGGTGGAATGCGGCGTGTGTCGCGCCGATCCGTTACCGATCTGAAGCCGCCCGGAAGCGGCTGATAAGGCGTTGTGGGCAGCCGTCGTGAGCCGCTGTCGGGTGCATGCGGCCGGTGCGTGGGAGTTGAAGGTCGAGTGGTATGCGCCGGCCCACGGTATCGACCGCGCCGGCCTTGCGGGCGAGCGCAGTCGGTCTGAGCGCCACTCAGCTGCCGCGATAAGTGGAATACCCGTACGGCGACAGCAGCAGCGGCACATGGTAATGGCCGTCGTCGGCAATGCCGAAGGCGATGGGCACCTGTTCCAGAAACGGAGGGTCGGCCAGTGCGGTGCCGGTGGCGCGCCAGTAGCCTGCCACGTCGAATTCCAGCCGGTAGCGGCCGGGCTGCAGGGTGAGGGTAGCCAGCGCCGGGCAGCGCCCGTCCTGGTCGGTGACCGCCTCCAGCTGCAATGTGTCGCCGGCGAACAGGCGCAGCGGCACCCCGGCAGCAGGGCGGCCGGCGGCGGTATCCAGCACATGAGTGGACAGGGTGCTCATGCGACCGCCTGGGTCGGTTGTGGCCATTGGCCGACGAATTCGGGTTGGTCGTAGGCCAGATAGCTGTCGACGATGGCCTGGCGTTCGTCCAGGAACAGCTGGTCGGCCACCGCGCGGGCCAGCCGCGGCAACGCAACCTTGAGCCCGGATAGCGCGGCGGCCGACGGGCCGTGGTTGATCAGCGCCGAATAGTTGAAGGCGAACAGCCCGTGCAGCAGTGCGGCGTCGTCCGGCGTGCGTGGTAACAGTTCGAAGCCCGGCCCCAGATACGGGTGTGCATCGAGCACCGGGTTGGCCTGGCCCGGCGGTGGTTGGTAGCGGTCTGCCCAACAGGCGATGCGCCCGGATAGCGCGGCCAGCTCCGGGCGCAGCTGCGGGTCGGTGACCAGGCCGGTGGCCACGGCCAGGAAATCGAAGCGGTGTTCGCCGTGCGGGGTGCGCACCACCACCGCGCCATCGCGCTCGGCCACCTCCAGCCATGGCGCGCCCAGGTGCAGCGCAAAGCCTGGGTGCGCGCAGGCGCGCTGGAAGGTGTCGTTGGTAGGCGGTTGGTTGTGTGCGAAGAAGCTGGCCATCATCCGGTACTTGTCCGCATCGGGCAGGGCCAGAAACCGCGGAATGATGCCGGCCTGCTCCATGTGGCGGAACGGGTTGATGCGCGGCAATTCACTGCGGCGCACGAACACTTCGGCCGTAGCGACGCCCTGATCCAGCGCAAAACAGGCGTTGTCGAACGCCGATGCGCCGCCGCCGAGAATGCCCACGCGCTTGCCGGCAAGCGCGGCGAAGTCGATGTGGCTGGAGGTATGTGCGTAGCGGTGGCTGGGCAGGGCACGGCCGATCCAGTCCGGCACCACCCACTGGCCACCGCCCTGGATGCCGGTGGCCAGGATCAGCTTGCGCGTCAGCAGCGGCGCGCCCATTGTCAGATGCAAGCGGTGGATGCCGGGTGCGACCTCGGGTTCGACGCGTGCCAGCTGCGTGGCGTTGCGCACCGGCAGCCGCAGCGCCGCGCGGTACCAGCGTAGGTAGTCCATCCAGCGGGCGCGTGGAATCTTGTCCAGCGTGTCCCAGGCCGCGCTGCCGTGTTGCGCTTCCCACCAGGCGCGAAAGGTCAGCGAGGGCACGCCCAGGTCGATCGAGGTGATCTGCTTGGGCGTGCGCAGTGTCTGCATCCGTGCGTAGGTGACCCAGGGACCTTCCTGGCCGGCCGGGTTTTCGTCGATGACCAGCACGTTGTGCACGCGCTCGCGTTGCAGTGCGAACGCCGCGCCCAGTCCGCTCTGGCCGGCGCCGACGATCACCACGTCGTAGACATGCCCGGCCGGATGTACGCGCGGTTGCACCCAGGCATCGCCGCCATGGGCCAGGCGTTGCAGGTCGCGGGCGAGCTCGCGTTCGAGTTGGGCCAGGCTCATGGCAGTGCCTCCAGGCGCAAGTGGACGATCTTGCCGATCTCGGCGAGGGCGGTGGCGATCTCGGCGTCGCGCGAGGCATCCATGCGCTGCTCCAGCGCGGCCAGAATGCCGGCCTTGTCATGCAGCCGCACGCAGATCACGAACGGGAAACCGAAGCGCTGGCGATAGGCCTGATTGAGCGCATGGAAGCGGGTGAATTCGTCCTCGCCCAACCGATCAAGACCGGCCGAGGCCTGCTCGGCCGCCGAGGCGGCGGTGAGCGTGCGATCGATCGCTGCCTTGCCGGCCAGCTCCGGGTGCGCGCGAATCAACGCCACCTGATCTTGCGGCGATGCATCGAACACCACCTGCATCAAGCCGCGATACACATCCTCGAACGGGCGGCGACGCGCGGCGCGCTCCACCACCCACGGCGAATGTTCGAACACCTCGCGATAGCGCGCCACGAAGGCGGCATCGTCCAGCACACGGTCGTCGGTCACGCTCATGCGTGAGTCCCTTGCAGCGACACGTGCGCGGCCACCACTTTCCAGCCATCGGCAAAGCGCACCCAGCTCTGGCTTTGGCGGCCGCGCGCGCTGCTGCCTTCGCGGACGAATTCCGCATGGGCGGTTGCGCAGTCCTGGCCATAGCTGTGCACTTCCACATGCGCAAGCTGGCGTTGTGGCGAGCCGCCGCGGCCGATGCGAAACGCGCGGATCGCGTCGATGCCGTACAGCACCTCACCCACGCCATACCGCACGGTGCTGGGCGCTGCATGAAACAGTGCATCCATCGCGGCGATGTCATCGCGCATCAATGCACTTTCGTAGGCGTGGAAGGCGGCAGTCACCTGGGCGATCACCTCGGGCAGATCGATGTCGGCAGTGACAATGCTCATGCCGGATGCACCTGCAGCCAGTGGCGCGCGATATCGATGCGTCGCGCCACCCAGGCATCGCCGCTGGCCAGCACGTGATCGACAAAGCGCGCCAGTGCGGCCGCGCGTGCGGGCTTGCCGACGAGGCGCCCGTGCAGGCCGATCGAGAGCATGCGCCCGCCTTCGCTGCGCAACTGCTCGAAGCTGTCGCGCAGATAGCGAAAGAACGGTTCGCCATCGGCAAACCCGTTGTAGGCGACGAACTTCATGTCGTTGGCATCCAGCGTGTACGGCACGATCAACTGCGCGCGCCCGTGGCGGGTGTCGTAATACGGCACATCGTCGGCATAGCTGTCGGCGTCGTAGACAAAGCCGCCTTCTTCGGCAACCAGGCGTGCGGTGTTGGGGCTGGTGCGGCCCTGGTACCAGCCCAGCGGGCGGCTGCCGGTGACGCGGGTGTGCACCGCAATCGCCTGTGCGATATGCGCGCGCTCGGTGGCCTCGTCGATATGTTGGTAGTCGATCCAGCGCAGCCCGTGGCTGGCGATTTCCCACTCGGCGGCCTGCATCGCGGCCACTGCGTCAGGATTGGCGGCCAGTGCGTTCGCCACGCCGAACACGGTCACCGGCACCGCGCGTGCAGTGAACAGCCGATGCAGCCGCCAGAACCCGGCGCGGCTGCCGTATTCGTACAGGCTTTCCATGGCCATGGCGCGTGCGCCGGCCTGGGCGTGTGCGCCGACCATTTCCGACAGAAATGCTTCGGATGCCGCATCGCCGTTGAGCACGCAGTTTTCTGCGCCTTCTTCGTAATTGATGACGAACTGCACTGCGATGCGCGCGCCACCCGGCCACTGCGCCGCCGGCGGGGTGGCGCCGTAGCCGACCATGTCGCGCGCCGCGCTCATGCAGCCGGCTCCGCATGCCAGGCCGCCAGGGCGGCTTCCACTGCCAGGCCGGGCGTGCAGGTGTAGCCTTCGGCACGCAGCACCGCTTCCAGCGCGGCCAGGGTGAGCAGCACCTTGTGCTTCATCGCGTTGTAGCCCATCGCGCCGATGCGCCAGATCTTGCCTTGCAGCGGGCCGAAGGCGGTGCCGATCTCGATCTCGAAATCCTCGCGCATGCGCCGCCGCACCGCGTCGTTGTCGATGCCCGCCGGGATCACCACACCGGTCACGTTGGTCATGCGATGCGCCGCGTCGCCGAACACCTCCAGACCCATCGCGGTGATGCCTGCGCTCACCGCACGGCCGGCGGCGGTGTGGCGCGCGAACCGTGCGTGCAGGCCTTCCTGCAGCGCGACGCGTGCGCATTCGCGTGCGCCATACAACATGGTGGTGGCTTCGGTGTGGTGGTTGAGGCGCTTGTCCGACCAGTAATCCATGATCATCGCCAGGTCGAAATAATTCGACGCGATGCGTGGCCCGGTTCCGTTGACGATGTCTGTGCGCACGATGCCGCGTTCGACATGCCGGCGCGCAAAGATCGCCTCGGCCGCGCGCTCGGACACGGTGATCGGTGCCGAGCCAGACGGCCCGCCCAGGCATTTCTGCAGGCCGCCGGTGACCACGTCCACGCCCCAGCGGTCGCTGGCGATCTCCATGCCGCCGATGGTGGCGGTGGCATCCACGTAACTCAGCGCGCCGGCCGCGCGGCACAGTGCGCCCAGGCCATCGAGCGGCTGCGCCATGGTGGTGGAGGTGTCGCCGTGCACGGTGGCCACCAGTTTGGGCGCCACCCGTTCGATCGCCTCGGCAATGGCGGCCAGCGGCACCACCTCGCCCCATGGTGCATCCACGCTGTGCACGTCGGCGCCCAGGCGCTGCAGGATTTCGGTAAGCAACAAGCCGAAGCGGCCGAAGTTGATCACCAGCACGCGGTCGCCCGGTTGCACCAGCGATATCAGCGCCGCTTCGATGCCGGCACGCGCGGTGCCGTCGACCAAAAACGTCCAGCGATTTTCGGTGCCGAACAATGGCCGATACAGCGCCATCACCTCGTTCATATAGGTGGTCATTTCCGGGTCGAACTGGCCCAGCAGATCGGCCGCCATCGCGCGCAGCACGCGCGGATGCGCATTGACCGGGCCGGGGCCCATCAACAGGCGTTGTGGCGGATCGAGTTCGCCAAAGGTATGCAGGTGGCGCAGATCAGGTGACAAGGGGGTCTCCCAGGTGTTCGATGAAATGGCGCATGACCGCCAGGGCGACCTCGGCATCGGCCGGGTCGACGTGTTCGTCCGGATGATGGCTGATGCCGCCGGCGCAGCGCACGAACAGCATCGCGGTTGGGCAGAGCGCGGCCATCGTCATCGCATCGTGGCCGGCACCGGAGACCAACCGCCGCGGGGCGATACCTTGCGCGGCGACCGCGTGGTCGAGCCGGGTCATCAGCGTCGGTGCGCATGGGCTGGCGGCGAGGGTTTGCAGCGGGTTGATGGCAATGGCGATACCGCGCGCTGCACCGATGCGCGCCAGTGCCTGTTCGATGGCGCGCACCGCGGCGTCGCGGGTGGCGTCGTCGCCGGCGCGTACGTCCAGCGTGCACTCCACGCGGCCGGGCACCACGTTGACGGCGCCGGGTGCGAGCTGCAGCTTGCCGACGGTGGCGACCAGATCATTGCTGCCATCGCGCGCGATGCGTTCGATTGCCAGCAGCGCCTCGGCCGCTGCGCTCAAGGCATCGCGACGCAGCGCCATCGTGGTGGTGCCGGCATGCCCGGCGCGGCCGTCGAAGCGCAGCGCGAAGCGGCGTTGCGCGGCGATCGCGGTGACGATGCCCACCGGCAGGCCGTCGGCTTCGAGCACCGGGCCTTGTTCGATATGGGTTTCCAGATACGCCAGCACGCTGCCCGGCGTGCGTGCGGCGTGGTGGATGTGCGCGATATCCAGATCCCAGTCTGCCAACGCGCTGGCGACGTCGATGCCGGCGGCGTCGGTCACCGCCAACGTGGTCGGGTCGAGCGTGCCGGCCACCGCACGGCTGCAGAACATCGAAGCCGGAAAGCGCGAGCCTTCTTCGTCGCCGAACGCGATCACTTCGATGGCGAATGGTAGGCGGCGCGCTTGCGCGTGCAGTGCGGCGACGCATTCGATGCCGAGCAGGATGCCGAGCGGGCCGTCATAGCGGCCGGCATCGCGCACGCTGTCCAGGTGGCTGCCGATCAGCAGCGCGGGTGCGTCGGCCTGCGTGCCCTCGTAGCGGCCGATCAGGTTTGCCGCTGCGTCCAGGCGCACCTGCATGCCGGCCTGGCGCATCCACGTGCTCACCTGCGCGATGGCAGCGCGGTGCGCCGGGCTGAGCCAGGCGCGGAACAGTCCCTCGGGTGTGTCGCTGTAGGGCGCGACGCCCAATGCGTCGCAACGCGCCACCGCACGTGCGCCGGAGCCGTTGTCCGGTGAGAGGCGCTGGGTGCTCAGCATAGGGCGCCGTGCGGGTGAGCCGATCCACCGGCGCTGTGCGGACCGCGATGCGATAGCGACTGATGCATGGAGCCTCCGCAGGCGGTGGGGAAGGGCGAGGCATCGCCGGGCGATGGAGTGCCCGGACGATGGCGTGGCGACAGGCGCTTAACCGAGCGGGCAGCGCCTTGAGATCGACTATACGAACCACCCCCGTCACCCCAAAGCGGTTTTTTTAGGGTCACGCGTTGCAAAAAATGCGACAGGCGCCGTGGCCATGCGTCCCCTCTCCTATCGGGAGAAGGGACCCGAAGGGCGGATGAGGCGGCGTCGCAGAGCGCTGTCAGTCCCTGCAAAGACAAACGCCTCGCCACGCGCCTATAGAAGCGAGGCAACGCCTGCTTCGCCAATCCCTCCCTCCCCAGCCCCCGCTCCGCGCCCCGGCCCACGCTTGCGGCGCGGGCGCACCAATGCACGCACGCCGTGCCTTGGAGCCCCGCAGGAGAGTGGCGACAACGGCGCCGCCTCGAATCCAAACGGCTGCTACAGTCGGCGCATTCCATGAAAGAGATTCACCAATGGCGCGCGACAATTTCAAGGATTTGTTGGCGCTGATCGCCATCGTCCGCGAAGGCAGCTTCACCCGGGCCGCAGCCACGCTGGGCGTCTCGCAGTCGGCGTTGAGCCATACCATCCGTGGGCTCGAAGCCACGCTGGGCTTGCGCCTGCTGACGCGCACCACCCGCAGCGTGGCGCCCACCGAGGCGGGCGAGCGTCTGATTCAGACGGTGGCGCCGCGATTTACGGAGATCGAAGACGCGCTGTCGGCGCTGAGCGAAATGCGCGATACCCCTGCAGGCAACGTGCGCATCACCGCCACCGACTATGCCGCGCGCGCGATCCTGTGGCCCAAGCTGTCCAAGCTGCTGCAGCAATACCCCGACATCAACGTCGAGATAGTCATCGACAATGGACTGACCGACATCGTTGCCGATCGCTACGATTTGGGCGTGCGCCTGGGCGACCAGGTCGAAAAGGACATGATCGCCGCGCGCATCGCGCCCGACATGCGCATGGCGCTTGTTGCATCGCCGTCGTACCTGGCGCGCCGGCCGCTGCCAAAGACGCCGCAGGACCTCACTGCGCATCGCTGCATCAACCTGCGGATGAAAACCGCCGGTGGCATCTATGCCTGGGAGCTGGAGAAGGACGGCCGCGAAGTCATCGTGCGCGTGCAGGGCCAGCTGACCTTCAACGGCACCTATGAAGCGGTGGACGCGGCCGTCGATGGTTTCGGCATCGCGTTCGTGCAGGAAGATCTTGCCCGCGCACATATCAAGGCCGGACGCCTGCGCTGGATCATGAAGGATTGGTCGCCCACCTGGCCGGGCCTGCATGCGTTCTATCCCAGCCGCCGCCACTCGTCGCCAGCGTTCAATCTGGTGCTGGATGCATTGCGTTACAAAGGCTGATGCGCGCGTGTGATGGCGGAGCATTCGGTGCAGGCGTGCGACGCGTGGCATGGCCCTGCAGAGATGTGCCAAGCGTTGTTGATGTGAGTCGAACGGCGGCACCGTGAGCCAGGGCGCTGAACTTGAAAACAGGCGCCGCAGCCGCGCAGCTGTGGCAAAGATGGCGTCTGGATCGAGGCTGCACCAGCATTGCATTCGATCTCCCGGCCTGTGCGTGTATGGACGCACCGTCGAACTGCCGTGTATCGCGCGCTTCACCACGATCATCCGCAGACCACGCTCATGAGTGCACCTCATAAGCCCGTGCGGCGCAGGCGTCTTACTCCGCGCACGTGGACCACGTAATCTGCGCAACCTCCAGACACGCGCATGCCGGCGCCGCGATTATGCGCTGCATCACGTTTGTCGTGCGGCCGAAGCAAGCGCGGGCTGGTGCAGTCCATCGCCGCCCGTAGCGCATCCATTCCGAACAGCACAGTCGCTTGCGCGCCGTAGCGCGCCCATGTGCCGTGTGCACTGTCTCTTACCTAAGGCTTCCCCATGCCAGCCAACACCTTGACCACCGATACAGCCCAGCCCGATGCCGTTGTCGCGACCCGTCAGACCTGGAGCGCGGTCGGCTCGATGTCGCTGTGCGTTGCGCTGCTGATCGCATCGGAATTCATGCCGGTGAGCCTGCTGACGCCGATTGCTGCGGACCTGCACGCAAGCGCCGGCATGGCCGGGCAGGCGATCTCCATCTCCGGCCTGTTTGCGGTGATTGCCAGCCTGCTGATCGCGCCGCTGTCGTCGCGTTTGAACCGGCGCCATGTATTGCTGGGCCTGAGCGCGGTGATGTTGCTGTCGTTGTTATTGATTGCCAGCGCGCACAGCTTTGGCATGTTGATGGTCGCGCGTGCCTTGCTCGGCATCACCATCGGTGGGTTCTGGGCGCTGTCTACCGCCACGGTGATGCGCATCATGCCCGAGCATGCCGTGCCCAAGGCATTGGGCATCGTGTTTATCGGCAATGCCGTCGCGACTGCCTTTGCCGCGCCGCTGGGCAGTTACCTCGGCGCCATCATCGGCTGGCGTGGTGTGTTCTGGGGCATGGTGCCGTTGGTGGCGCTGGCCATTGCCTGGCAATGGCGCAGCCTGCCGTCGATGCCGGCGCAAGGTGCCAGTTCGCTGCGCGATATCGCTCGCTTGTTGAAGCGCCGCTACGTCGCTCGCGCAATGCTCGCGGTGATGCTCGGCTTTGCTGGCGCATTTTCCGCTTTCACCTACTTCCGCCCGTTCCTGGAAAGCGTCGCGCAGGTCGATGTGTCGCAGCTGTCGTTGTTGCTGCTTGGCCTGGGCCTTGCCGGTTTCGTTGGCACCTATGCGGCCACCGCGCTGGTCGCCAAGCGGCTGTTCACCCTGCTCACCGTGTTGCCGGCCGCACTGGGCGTCGTCACGCTTGGCATGTTGCTGGGCGGCCACGTGCTGTGGGCGGTGGCGGTGGCAATGATCGCCTGGGGCACGCTCAACGCGGCAATTCCGGTGGCGTGGTCCACCTGGCTGAGCCGCTGCATCAAGGATGCGCCGGAAAGCGGCGGCGGCTTGATGGTGGCTGCGATCCAGCTGTCCATCATGCTCGGTGGCGCGCTGGGCGGTGTGTTGCTGGATCACCTGTCGATCGGCGCCACCTTCATTGGTGCAAGCGTGTTGCTGCTGGCGTCGTCGCTGGTGGCAGGGCGGGGCGATCGCTTGCAGCCATGAGTGATGGCGACTGCACGATGCCGCGCGCATTGCACCGAATCAGCGCGTACCACGCAACGATGCCTTAGCCGGCGCCGCCTCTTTCAGGTTGACTTGATGGCTAGCAGAGCCCGACATCACACGAGCAATTCAAGCCGGCAACAACAGCATCAAGGCGTGTTCTGCTTCGGCCTGATCGGCGTGTACTGCACCGAAAGCAGCGTCCAGCCCGATGGCGCATGCTGGGCGACCGCGCCAATGGCGAGCGTCATGTTGCGCTCGCCCATGCGGTAGCTGATCTCGGTCGTCATGACGGCCACGTCTGCCTGTGTATGCAGCACGATCTCGCTCAGCGTCACTGGCGGTGCGGCCACCTTCTTGTCCGGTGCATAGAACGACAGCACAGCTGCGCGCGTGTCTACCTGGCCCAGCGGACTGATCTCTACGAACTGCGCGCCAAGTACTGCATCCAGGCGTTTCAGGTCGAACGTGTTTTCGGCACTCACGTACTGGCGCAGCGCTTGCTGCGCGGTGGATGGTGTCGCCGCGAGACTCGTTCCGGCGACAGCACACAGCAAGACGCTCAGGCCAGTTGCGTTTAGCCAATGGGAAGCGAGCATGTGCATCCTTTCGCGCATCGAGGATGCCCAGCATCCCACGCGGTGCAGGAGATGCGCATGCGTCGAAAGTCATGAGAGCTCACCATCAAGCCTATGCCCGGCGTTCGATGGTGCAGATGCTCAATCGCATCGTCAGTTCAAACGCCGACCTAACCACCACCCAGATCCTGCCGCAGGGCATCCACGCAGTCATCGACAAACGTGCGCACCTTGGATGAGCCCCGACGGCCTTCCACGTAGACCACATGCACCGGTTCCGGTGCGATCTCGAACGTCTCGAGGATGCACGTGAGTGTGCCGTTCTGGAGGTGTTCGCGGATCTGGTAAGACGGCACTTGCGTCAGTCCCCAGCCCTGCACTGCGGCGCCGATGGCGGCCTTGGACGAGGTCACGCTGAGGCGTGAGCCAACCTCGACCAGAGACTCACGCCCATCGATGCGAAACGGCCACTTGGGTGCGCGCTCCGAAGATGCGACCGAGAGGGTGCGGTGCTGCGATAGATCGTCTGGATGCTGCGCAATGCCGTGTTCTGCCAGATAGCCCGGGGACGCGCAGACCATGCGACGCACACTGCCCACCGGGATCGCGGTCAACGATGAATCGGGGAGTGCGCCGATGCGCACCGCGACGTCGATGCCCTCGTCCAGCAGTGGTAGCACGCGGTCGGCCAGAATGGCGCGTGCGGTGACCTTTGGGTAACGACTGAGAAAGCGCGTCAACACCGGCATGACATGCAACGCGCCGAACATCTGCGGAGCCGTCACCGTCAGCGATCCGCTGGGGAGTGCGTGCAACCCGGCTGCTGTGTTTTCGACATCTTCCAGGTCGGCCAACAGGCGTCGGCAGTCGATGGCGTACTGCTGTCCAGCCTCGGTGAGCCGCATGGTGCGGGTGGTGCGCACCACCAGCAGCACGCCGAGGCGATTTTCCAGCTGCGCGATGGTGCGCGTCACCGTGGCGGTGGAAATGCCAAGGCGGCGCGCGACGCCGGCAAAGCTCGCTTGTTCTGCAAGTGCGGCAAACAGCGTCATTTCCTGGATGCGATCCACCGGTGCCTCACGCTTGGTTATCGCCATAGAGTAGCAGTGCGCCGCCGATGCACGGTGCAGGGCAGCGCGTGTGCAGGGAGCGCCGCAGCATTGCGAGCGCCGCAATGGTCAATTGATGGGCGCGGTGGTTCTGCTGCTGCGAAGCGAGGCCTAGCATGTCGAGCACTTCATCCGATCTTCGACGTGCCATGACGCAGTCCGGTTTACTCATCACGCTCAATGCCGATCACGCGATCGAACTCGGTCGCCGCAAGATGCTTGTTTCGTGCATCGGAACGGCAGTCGCGCTGGGCGCCGGCAGCCTGCATGCAGGTGCGCTTTCCGGCAACACGCAGACCAATAAAGGAGCCGCTATGTCTCATGATCCAATCATCAACGTGACCTACAAGACCCAACGCGTCGGCGATGTCGAGGTGTTCTATCGCGAAGCCGGGCGCGCGGATGCGCCTGTGTTGCTGTTGCTGCATGGCTTCCCCAGCGCCAGCCACATGTTCCGCGATCTGATGCCGTTGTTGGCAAGCCGCTACCGGTTGATTGCGCCAGATCTGCCGGGCTTCGGCAATACCAAAGCGCCGCCACGCGGGCAGTTTGAGTACACCTTCGAACAGCTTTACAAGGTGATCGAGGGCTTTACCGAAGCGCTGGGACTAAGCCGTTACGCGCTGTATGTGTTCGATTACGGCGCGCCGGTCGGGTTTCGCCTGGCTGCGGCAAACCCACACAAGGTGAGCGCCATCATCAGCCAGAACGGCAATGCGTACCTGGACGGCTTCAGCGACCAGTGGGGTGCGTGGCAAGCGTATTGGCGCGACCCGACTGACGCCAATCGTGAGGCGTGCCGCGCCAGCTTGTCGCCGCAGACCACGCGCGACTGGCAATACGGCACCGGTGCCGACCCGAGCAAGCTCTCGCCCGATGGCTACACGTTGGACATCGCGTACATGGCGCGCCCCGGTGCGGAAGACATCCAGCTGGATCTGATTCTGGATTACCGCAGCAATGTGGCGGTCTATCCCGCATTCCACGCGTATTTCCGCAAGCATCAGCCGCCGTTGCTGGCGGTGTGGGGCAAGCACGATCCGGCCTTTATTCCGGCGGGCGCGCAGGCGTATGCCAAGGATCTGCCGAAGGCCGAAATCCATCTGTTGGACACGGGGCACTTCGCGCTGGAAACGCATGCGCCGGAGATCGCGCAGTACATCGGTGAGTTCCTGCAGCGGACGCTCACGGCATCGGCGTAACCGGCGCGTTTGCACGCGCGCTGCGGGCGTGGCGACAGGGCTGCGTGCGCACGCAGATGTGGGGTTGCAGGCGCGTGCTAGTTTGCTGCGATCATTGCCCAGAGAACGACCGAGATGCTCAGCACGTACCGATGGAGCGGATGGCTGGTGCTTGCCAGCCTGTTGCCGGTGTCTGCCCTTGCCGGCACGCCCGATGGCGGTTACCGGCAGCCGCCGGAGCCGCTCTTGAGCGTGTTGCGCGCGCCGCTCAATCCATCGCCGCGGCTGGATCCTACCGGCAAGACCCTGTTGCTTGTGCAGCGCACGCAATATCCACCGATCGCGCGCGTGGCCGAGCCGTACCTGAAGCTGGCCGGCGTGCGGGTGGAACCGCGCACGCATAGCCGTCACGACATGTCCAGCGGCTACGGCATTCGTTCCTGCCTGGAAGGCTTCAGCCTGGTCGACGTCCCCACTGGCAAGCAGACCGCGGTGACCCTGCCGGCCGGCGCCTGCCCGGCAGCGCCGGTGTGGTCGCCGGACGGGCGTCGCTTCGCCTTCAACAACACGGCCGCCGATCGCGTCGAGCTCTGGGTAGGCGAGGTGGCCACCGGCAGCGTGCGCAAGATCGACGGTGTGCAACTCAACCCGGTGCTGGGTGGCGAAATTCAGTGGTTGGGCGGCAGCGACACCTTGCTGCTGAAGACGGTGCCGCACGACCTGGGCGCCGCGCCGCGCAAGGCGGCGGTGCCGCCGGGCCCGGAGGTCAAGGAAACTATCCAGGGCAAGGGCGAAAGCAGCACCTACGAGGCGCGCGATACGCTCTCCAGCCCAGAAGACGAGGCCTTGTTTAGCTACTACGCCACCTCCCAGCTGCTCACGGTGGATGCGGCCACCGGCAACCAGCGCAAGCTCGGTTCGCCTGCGGTCTACAGCAACGTGGATGGCGCGCCCGATGGCCGCCATGTGCTGGTGGAGCGGTTGAAGCAGCCGTATTCCTACGTCACTACCTATGCGCGCTTCGCCCACGAGGTGGCGGTGCTGGATCTGTCCAACGGCAGCGAGCGCAGGCTGGCCGATCTGCCGGTTGCCGACCGGGTGCCGGTGCAAGGGGTTGCGATCGGCCCGCGCGCCTATTCCTGGCGTGCCAATCAACCGGCCACGCTGGTCTGGGCCGAGGCGCTGGATGGGGGCGACTGGAAAACCAGCGTGCCCGCGCGCGACAAGTTGATGACGCTGGCTGCACCGTTCACCGCCAAGCCGCGTGAACTCACGCGCGTGCAGCAGCGCTATGCCGGCCTGTCGTGGTTTGCCGAAGGCGGCCGGGCGCTGTTGGACGAGTACGACGAAAACCGCCATTGGCGTCGCACCACGCTGCTGGATGCCGACCGCCCCGGCACTGCCGGGCGGGTGTTGTTCGACTTGTCCACCGACGACCTGTATGCCGATCCCGGCGTGCCGGAAACGCATCTGCTGGCCAACGGTCAGGCCGTGCTGCGCGAAGAACAGGGTGCGTTGTTCCTGAGCGGGCAGGGCGCCTCACCGGCGGGCGACCGGCCGTTTCTGGATCGCTATGCGCTGGCCAGTGGCAAGACCCAGCGACTGTTCCGCAGCGACGCCAGTGTGGACGAACTGTTCTTCGGCTTCGCCGGCGACGACGTGTCGCGCCTGCTGACCTGGCACCAGTCGCCGACTGACCCGCCCAATGTGTATTTGCGCACGTTGGGTCAGCCATTGCCGACGGCGGCGACGGGTGAGGCGATCCTTGCCTCTACTGCCACGCCGGTCACCCATTTCCCGGATCCGACCCCGCTGGTGCGGCAGATCAAGAAGCGCCTGGTGACCTACAAGCGCAAGGACGGCGTGGAGCTGTCGTTCACCCTGTACACGCCGCCTGGCTATAAGGAAGGCACGCGCGTACCGGCGATCCTGTACGCCTACCCGCTCGACTATGCCGACCCTTCGAAGGCCGGCCAGGTCAGCGGTGCCAGCGAGCGCGACTTCACCCGCCTCAGCTACTACCAAGTGCTGCTGTTGGCCGGTTACGCGATCATCGACGATGCCGCCTTCCCCATCGTAGGCGACCCCAAGACCGCGTACGACACCTACCTGCAGCAGCTGGTGGACGATGCCACCGCCGCGGTGGACAAGGCAGTGGAGTTGGGCGTGGTCGACCGCCAGCGTATCGGCGTCACCGGGCATAGCCACGGCGCGCTGATGACGGCCAACCTGTTGGCACACACCGACCTGTTCCGCGCCGGCGCCGCCACCAGCGGCAGTTACAACAAGACGCTGACGCCATTCGGTTTCCAGAGCGAGCGCCGTTCGTTCTGGGCCGCACCGGAGGTCTACGCGCAGGCGTCGGCGTTCTTCCACGCCGACAAGATCAACGAGCCGTTGTTGATCGTGCACGGCATGGACGACGCCAACCCCGGCACCGAAACCACCCAGGCACCGCGCTTGTTCCAGGCGATCCGTGGCAACGGCGGCACCGCACGGCTGGTATTGCTGCCGTTCGAACCGCACTGGTATACCGCACGCGAATCCACCGAAGACGTGGTCGCCGAGATGCTGGACTGGTTCGACCGCTACGTAAAAAACGCGCCGCCGCGTGATGCGGCCGGCAAGCCAGCGCGGTAAATCAGGGGCCACTGGCGCTGGCTGGAACAGCGGCGGCAACGCACGCCGCTTTCGCCGTTGCGTAGCGCCGCAGCATGCCTGGAGATCCGTTCGAACAGTTTGATGTGAGGTGGCGAGCACCTCACATCAATGCCGAGCCTATCGGGCTTAGTCTGCCGACAGCGATCCCAGCGTAAAGCCGGACACGGCATTCACTTTGCCGCGCCAGAGCACACCGCGGTTGCTCGGCAGCGGCTGGCCGCCGGGCGAGAAGCAACGTGACTCGATCAGGTGAATGAACTGCGGCGGCCTGCTGCTTTGCTGCGCATCGTCCTCGGTGTCGTAGATGCTGGCATGGCTGGCGAACGCGCGACGGATGTCCTCTTTCTCCTCGGCGTCGCCGGGATAGGCAGCGGAAAATTCCTGCGCAAACGCTTCGAAGTACTGCTTCCCGCTAACCAGCTGGCCGGAAACAATGATGCCTTCCACAAACAGCGTGATACCGAACTGCACGTTCGAGGTGTTGACGGTTGCGACCAGCTTCTGCAGATACCAATCCAGGCTCTGGCCGTCGAACGCCAGCTTGACGTCTTCCAGACTCGGTTGATTGTCTTCTTGATCTGTCATGTGGCTCTCCTTGGTGGAAGGTTTGATGCGTCTGTCGAAATAAGCGCGGCGATGTACCTACTCATCGCCCCGCATGCCCAAGAAAGCAAGTGCATCCTGTCCAGTGATTGGCGCAGTTGGGTCCGCTATGGTCGCCTTGGAGAGCATGCCCAGAGTCTATGACATGTTCACCTTGTCGGCCTGCTCCGGCCGGAATCTCGATCCTAAGCGCCAGCTCGTGCTGCTGCGCAGGCTTTCTGCTCGCGTGCGTGTTCGATTGGGGTGTCGGTCAACGTTTGTTCTTGAGCGCCGGGCAGTCGCGGCGCAGCTTGGCGCTGTCCTTGGCGGTCTACAGCGGTGTGAGCGACGGCTCGGCATAGGCCTGGATGACCAGGGTTCTCTGCGGAACGTGCGCGGCTGGAGGTGGCTTGCTTCGACACGTGTCAGCCTTGATGGCTCGCCATGCCTGCCCGCCTCTTCATTGAGGAGCGCCGATACAATCACACCGCGTCGAGAGAACAGGTCAATCGTCGTGACTCCCTGCTAGGTGGTGGGTTTCCAAAAAACGCCATCGGCTGCGTGTCGCCCAGCGAGTACTGGAAGATGTAGAGCCACTTGCGAGGATGGTTGCGGAGCCAAGAACGGACATGCCATTGCAACGATTTGGCTCGGTTTCGATCAAGATTTACCTGTGTCGTCTAAACAGAAGCGCTCCGCCAATGAAGACTGTAGAAGCCTGCAACATCCTGGTTCAAGAGGGATATCTCTCTCCAGAGAAGTGGGAGGCGAATCTTGCGCAAGCTCAGCGGCTGCTTTCCGAAGCGCTGGTGGACGATTCAGACAACCCGCTCCTGCGCACCTGCCTGGGTGCAGTTCTTTGCGATCAAGGCCAGCACGCAGACGCCGAACTGCAGTTGCGCCATGCGATAGCGCACGGCTCACAAGACAGAAATACCTTCTTCAATCTCGGGGTCGCACTGCTCAATTCCAGAAGCGGCAAGGACGCCATGACGTTCTTCGACAAGGCACGATCATTGCAGGCCTCGCCCCTGTCCTGGCAGGCGTACTTCGACCCTCAGGCGCACTGAATCGATAGGGTGATGTGCAGTTCTTACATGTGAGGCTCGCCCTAATGTGCGGAGGGTAGAACCTCTCCTGGATTGAGTGTTAGGAAAAAACTTATCCACAGGATTGTGCGTGGTTGCAGGGAGCTATCACTCGTACACTCAGCTCAACTCATATACCCGGATGGTCGGATGGCTGTTAAAACTAGGCGTCGTCGCTTCTCGGCTAGGCTGGAAAAGCGAGGTCCATTGATCTTCGATGATGCACCGGCACCTCTGCGCATCGGATATATAAAGCTGCTGCTACCAACTTATGTGGGTGAAAGTCAGTCCACCCGAATAGCAAGGCGAGAGCCGCTAGGAATCAATGAGGTGCACGAGCTATTTTTAGCTCGATGCCGTATCGATGGGTATCCGCACGAATGGGGCGGAAGCAGCTCTTGGGAGGCGCTAACCACACATTTAAAAAGTAGCTACTGGGCGCAGTTCTTTGACTTTGTCGAATTGCTAGCCGAAATGCTCATTGAGGAAAATGATCGAATTCCATTTGATAGTCCTGCCAATTTCGATGATTACAGAGTGCGAATTAACAATCTTATGGATGAGGAAAATATTGGCTGGAAGATGGATGCTCATGGGGAACTGAAGCGTAAAATCCGCGCAATGGACCGATCAATATCTTCAGCCGAAGCTGCACTCGATAGTCGGTTTAAGAGCGCTCGCGAGCACTACAGGCGTTCAATGAGCTACTTGCTAAGCCATCCCATCGATGAAGCAAGCAGTGTCCGAGAAATCATAAGTGCGTTGGAGAGCGTTGCTAAGGTCATCGTTCCTAAAGCCGCTACTCTTGGTGACGGAGTAAAAGAACTTAGAAAGAAAAGCGCTCTCAATCGCTGGGGCTTGGAAATAATAGACAAACTATATGCATATTCGAACGAATCGCCATTTATTCGTCATGGACAAATTAATGGAGTGGCTCCCACGAGAGCCGAGGCTGAAATGATCGTGCAGACTGCTCTGGCGATGATTTGCTACGTCATCGAGGTAGAGGGAAAAAGTGTTGAGCGGACTTGAAATAATATTTCATCTATTTTGGTGCTGAATTCATAGGTCGTGCTGACATCAATTGTGAGGGGTTATCGTGCGGATGTGCACATACAGACCCATTTGAAAAGAAGCGCTGGGTCTTGGTACGCACATCTGGTCCTCCCCCTTGGATGACTCAACACCCCAGCCTCACCACCCAGCCACCGCGCCATCCGATCGCGGGTCACTGGCGCCGCTGATCACGCCATCCACCTCGCGCACCAATGCACCGGCATGGCCCATCACCGAGGTATAGGCGGGCAACAGCTCCACTGCATGTCCGGCGTCGCTTAGTGCCTGTACCACGGCCGGGTCGAAGCGGTCTTCCAGCTTCAGCGAGGTGCTGTCTTCGCCCCAGGTGCGGCCGAGCAGCCAGCGCGGTGCGGTGATGGCCTGTTGCAGCGGCATGCCGTAGCGGGCGTAGCGCGAGAACATCGCCGCCTGGGTTTGCGGTTGGCCTTCGCCGCCCATGGTGCCGTAGGTCATGACGCGGCCGTCCTCGAAGGTGGCCAGCGCGGGGTTGAGCGTGTGGAAGGGTTTGCGCCCTGGGGCGAGGGCGTTCCAGCCATCGGGTGCGAGACGAAAGCTGCAACCGCGGTTTTGCCAGGTGATGCCGGTGCGTGGCAGGACCAGGCCGGAGCCGAATTCGAAATAGGTGGACTGGATACAGCTGACCGCGCGGCCGTGCGCATCGATGGCGCCGAACCAGACAGTGTCGCCAGCCTGCGATGGTTGCGGCCACGGCAACGCGGTGGTTATGTCGATGCGCGCGGCGAGTGCGTCGAGCGCGGCGCTGTCGTCGAGCAGCGCTTGTGCATCGAGCGACATCCAGGCCGGGTCGCCGATGTGCGCATCGCGGATCAGGAAGGCCTGTTTGGTGGCTTCGATCAGGCCGTGCAGATGCGCGTAGCTGTCCGGCTGGTCGGCATGCAGGCGATCGAACAAGGCCAGGATCAGCAGTGAGGCCAGCCCTTGCGTGGGCGGTGCGTGGTTGTACAAGCGCGCACCGGCGATGGCGACCGACAGCGGAACGCTAGCGTCGGCGCTGTGTGCGGCCAGGTCGTTAGCCTGCAGCGGGCTGCCGAGCGTGTGCAGATCGGCGGCGATGTCGTCGGCCAGGGCGCCGCGGTAGAAGCTGTCCAGCCCATCGCTTGCCAGTCGCTGCAGGGTGCGCGCGAGTTGCGGCTGCTGCAGCACTGCGCCTTCGTGCAGGGGCGCGCCACGTGGCTCGAAGATGCGCGCATACGCGCCGGGCAGGCAGCGCAGTGCATCGCCCTTGCTGGCGGCGACCTGTGCACCGCCGAGGGTGATGGGGACGCCTGCGTCGGCGTGATGGATGGCCTCTTGCAGCAGCTGCGGCAAGGGCAGTGCGCCACCGGCTTGTTGCAACGCCAGCGCCCAGCCGGAGACGGTGCCGGCCACGGTGTTGGCTGCACCGGGGCCGCGCCAGGGGATATGCGTGTGGCCGCGATAGAAGTCCAGCGTGGCCGCCTGCGCGGCGCGGCCGCAGGCATCGATGGCGTGCACGCGGCCGTCGGGCTCATGGATCAACCAGAAGCCATCGCCGCCGATGCCGGTCATGTGCGGATACACCACGGCCAGGCAGGCGGCGGTGGCAACAGCCGCTTCGATGGCGTTGCCGCCGGCGCGCAGGATGTCGCGCCCGGCTTGTGCGGCTAGATGGTGCGGGGCGACGACCATGCCGCGACGTGCGCGCAAGGTGTGCAGCATCAGGGTGTCTCCGGCGGCGCGCTGAAGGCGAGCAAGCCGTCGCGCTCGAGTTGCGCGGCGAGCGCGAACAGTCGGTCTTCGCGGCCGGGTGCGGCGATCAATTGCACCCCTAGCGGCAGGCGCCCCGGACGCGGCAACGGCGCGGCCAGCACCGGGCAGGCGGCCAGGCCGAGCGGTTGGGTGAAGATGCCGAGGTTGGCGCGCGCAGACACGGGCAGGCCATCGATCACGATGGTGTCCTGATCGATGCGCGGGGCAACGCAGGGCGTAGCCGGGGCGATCAGTACGTCCACGTCGTCCCACAGCTGTTGCATGGCTGCGCGAAACCAGTGTGCGAAGCGGTGCGCATCGGCCACCGCGCTGGCCGGCAGCTGCAGACCGGCGAACAGGCGGTCGCGCGTGGCCGGGTCGAATTGATCGCCGTGTGTGCCGAGTGCTGCGCGATGGCGATGGCCGCCCTCGGCCGCGGTGAGCACAAAGGCGGCGGCGCGGGCGCGCTCTGCTTCCGGCAATTCGACCAGCGTGCTGCTGTTGCACGCGGTCAGCAATGCGCCGATGCCGGCATCCAGCTCGGGATCGAGATTGCGTTGAAACCAGCCGCCGAGCCGGGCGATACGCAGGTTGGCGACGTTGCAACTGCGCAGCGCATGGCCGTGCATGACCTCGTACACGCGGCGCAGATCGGCCACTGAATTAGCGAACGGGCCGACCACATCCAGCGCATCGACGAACGGAAACACGCCCTCCAGCGGCACGGCGCCATGGGTGGGGCGCAGGCCGTACACGCCGCACAGCGCGGCCGGCACGCGGATGGAACCGTTGGTGTCCGAGCCGAGTGCGAACGGCACCAGCCCGGCTGCCACCGCTGCCGCCGAGCCGCCGGACGAACCACCGGCCAGATGCCGGTGATCGTGCGGGTTGGCGGTGGTGCCGTAATGCGCGTTGACGGTGGCAAAGCCGTAGGCGAATTCGTCCATGTTGGCGGTGCCCACCAGCACCGCGCCGGCATCGCACAGGCGTTGCACCACCGCCGCATCGCGGCTGGCGGGCGCGCACTGCGCGCGGACCACGGCGCCAGCGGTGGTGACCTGGCCGGCGACGTCGAACAGATCCTTGACCACGAACGGCACCCCGGCCAACGCACCACCATCGCTGCCGCCGGCCAGCGCGGCCTGCACGCGCGCAGCATCGGCAGCGGTGCGTGCGGGCAGCAGGCGGGTGATCGCACACAGGCGGTCGTTGGCCTGGTTGATGCGCGTGAGCGTCTGGGTGGCATGACGTGCTACCAGCGTGGGCTGGCTGCGGGTGGTGCTGACAATCGCTGCGATCTGGCCGCGCGGGGTGGTGGTGTCCGGTGATGCGGGACGCGGGACGATGAAGTTGGCGAGTAGCTGCGCGTGGCCGCGCAGGACCTCGCTATTGCGATCGATGCCGGCCTGCCACTGCGCTGGGAGTTGCATGGGGTCACCTTGGGTTGCTGGGAGTGCGGCGGGTGTGTGGTGCGTTGCTGGACCGCGGCGCCTGCGGCTGTGGGGCCAGGCGACGCTGCGGATGCGCGATCAAAGCACGATGCGGCGGGAAAGTGCGGCGATTTTGTCTCAGCGTGTTGCGCTCTGGACGCTAGCCCCTTTCTGCGGGTGATGCGTTAGGTGAGGGTGCCCGATAGGTTGGGGATGCGTAGGGCACTGGTAGCGCGCAAGTGGGTCATTGCGTTTGGGGCGGGGAAAAGGACGGCAGTGCGGCGACGATGGAGCGGACCTCGCGTTCGTAGGAGCGTGCCTGCGCGATGACGCTGTATCGATGAAGCCCATCACGCAGACGCGCTCGCATGTTGCGTGTTTCATATGCGTGGTCTCGGCCCTAGTTGCGTTGCGCCAGCAATGTGCGCTCGTACTGCGCCAGGTCAGTTTCCAGCTGCCATTGCAAGCGTGCCTTCTCGCTGGCCTTGCGGAACTCGGCGCAGGCCGCATCGTCGGTTTCGCGCTGTACCGCTGCGGCACAGGCCGGCACGGCGGCACCTTCGGCGGTCCACAGGCTGGCACCGGGCAGAAAGCTGTAACTCAGGCCGTTGCGTGCCAGCTGTTTAAGGGTTGGGTAATCGATGGCTTGCTCCTGCATGGCACGCTGATATTCGTGGGTCATGTCCGCGCGCGAAACGCCGGCATCGTCGGTGGACAGCACCACCGGGACACCAGCCCGCAGATACATCGCCAGCGGGTGCGCAGCGCCCTTGACACCCAGAATCACATCGTTGCTGGTGAGGTTGATCTCCACCGCGACCTGCTGGCTGCGCATCTGTTGCAGTAGCCTATTTGCATCGTCTTCGTAGGGCAGATCCACCCCATGGCCGATGCGCCGCGCACCGGCGTCCACGGCCTGGCGGATATGCGAGCGCAGTTGCGCTGGCGGCACCAACCCCAGCGTCAGCTCGCCGGCATGCAAGGACAGCGGCACCCGCGGATAACGCATAGCGAAGAAGCGGAACATCGCCATATGCCGGGTGTAATCGGCCAACGCCACCGGGTGGTCCTCGGGCGCGACGATATTCACCGCCACCGCGCGACTGCCGCCAGCGGCGATCAGTGCATGCGCCAGCGCCATCTGCCCGAACACCATCGGTTGCGGCAGCACGCGCAGCACATAGGGCACGTAGCGGTAGCTCACCTGGCAGCCGGCGTGCGCATCGGCCTGGTCGCAGCGCAGGACACGGCGTACCTGCGTGTCGGTGGCCGCCAGCTCGCGTTGCGCGGCCTGTACCAGCGGCGGCAAGGCGTCCTGCAGGGCGCGCAGGTTTGCGGCATCGTCATCGCCACTCCACGGCAGCGACTGCATGCGCTGCGCTGCCTGATCCATCTGCGGCGGATTGGCGATGATCTCCACATACGGCACGCGGTCGCGTGCAGCCTGGTCGAGCACCGCAGCCACGGTATCTGCTACACGCGCACGCACTACCGCGTCGAACTTGCCGAAGGTGCTGAAAAACTGGTCATGCCCGCTAGGCTGGGCAGTATTGGGAAGAAACTTGCGCATCGACAATGCATCGACCACCCGTCCGTACAGCGCCGCATTGCGCGCGGGCAGGCCACGTGCGGGCTCCTGCCCCTGACCGCACGGCGCAGCGCGCAGGCTCAGGTCGTCCAGCTGCACGCAGACACCGTCTTCGCTGGCCCATTGCAGATAGGCCTCGGCATACACCGAACCGGAGAGATGATTGTGCAGGTCGCCGCCCTTGGGCATGGCCTGCAGCCACGCGCGCAATTGCGCAGGTTGCGCGGCCGCGTGGTGGAACAACTGCGCCACCTGCTGCTCGCGGTGTTGCGCGGGCGCTTGCGCAGGACGTGCGAGCGTCATGCCCGGTAACAAGGTGCACAAGGCAAGGATCAGACAGCGATAACGATGTGACATGCGGTGAGCTCTGGGAAAGAGGCGGCAATGCTGTGGCGCTGCCGATTGCGATGCAGCTTGCCGCGCGACGCGGCGGGTGACCAGTGGGGCGTGAGTTGAAATAGCTACGGTAATCCGCTCACTCCAACGCATAGCGCAGCACGAACAGGCCGGCAATCGCCAAGGTGGCCGGATGCACCGCGCGCCAGCGGCCACTGCCCAGCCTGAGTGCTGCGTAGGTGATGAAGCCGAAGGCCAGGCCGGTGGCGATGGAGTAAGTGAGCGGCATCGCCAGCATGCAGATCGCGGCCGGTAGTGCGTCGCCGACATCGTCCCACTGGATCTGCGTGCACTCGCGCAGCATCACCGACGCCAGATAGATCAGCGCCGGTGCGGTGGCATACGCCGGCACCATCGCCGCCAATGGCGAAAACAACAGCGCCAGCAGAAACAGCGCTGCCACCACCAGCGCGGTGAGGCCGGTGCGTCCGCCTGCCTGCACGCCGGCAGCGCTTTCCACGTAGGCGGTGGTGCTGGAGGTGCCAAGCAGCGAGCCAGCCAGGATGGCGGTGCTGTCGGCGAGCAGGGCGCGGTCGAACTGGCGACGGTGCGCCGGGGTGCGCAACAGGCCGGCGCGCTGGGCCACGCCCATCAAGGTGCCGGTGGCATCGAACATCTCCACCAGCACGAACACCAGCACCACGTGCAACACGGCGGTCAATGCGCCGCTGCCGCCATGGCCTTGCAAGGCGCCGGCAATATCGAGCTGCAGCAGGGTAGGCGCCAGGCTCGGCGGCAGTGACAGCACGCCCTGGTACTGCACCAGGCCCAGCGCCAGCGCCGCCACGGTGACCGCCAGGATGCCCAGCAACATCGCCCCACGCACGCGGCGGACTTCCAGCACGCCGATCAGCAGCAGCCCCGCCAACGCAAGCAGCGGCTCGGGCCGATGCAGGTCGCCCAAGGTCACCAGTGTCTGCGGATGCGCCACCACCAGCTCGGCTTTTTGCAAACCGATCAGCGCCAAAAACAGGCCAATACCTGCCGCAATCGCACTGCGCAACGCGGGCGGAATGCCATCCACCAGCCAGCGCCGCGCACCGGTGACGCTGAGCAACAAGAACACGCAGCCAGACACGAACACCAGCCCCAGCGTCTGCTGCCAGCTGTAGCCCAGCGTGCCCACCACCGAGAAGGCAAAAAACGCATTCAAGCCCATGCCCGGCGCCATCCCGATGGGATAGTTGGCCAGCACGCCCATCAACAGCGAGCCGAGCGCGGCGGCCAGACAGGTCGCCACGAACACCGCGCCGTGGTCCATGCCGGTGGTGGCCAGAATGTCGGGGTTGACGAAGACGATGTAGGCCATCGTCAGGAAGGTGGTGGCGCCGGCCAGAACCTCCGTGCGCACGCTGCTGCCATTGGCGGCCAGCGCAAATCCGGGCCAGCGCATCAGCATGCACCTCTGCAAGGGCGGGCGAAGGCGATCACACAAACAACCATCGGCAGACATCTCATCGACACAGGGGGACACGCGCGGTCGCGGTGTACGCACGCGGGGCGATCATCTTGCACTGTGCGACAGCGGTTGCCACGGACCTTGGGCACGGAATGCGGCGCAGGCGCGTTGCGTCTTGCGTAGCAGGAAGGCATGCCGGCGCCTGCCTGGCTGGGGTTGTGCCAACGTTGCGCTGTGCCGGCCTCAATTGCCCCGTGCAGGAAGACGCAGCGCCCACACCTGTCCGCAGGTTTCGGCGGCGCTGGTGCGTGCGTCGCGCTGCCGCGTTATCCGCATCACCCACCTACGTGCCCGCTGTCGTCCTGTCTGCGCACGCGCATGCCGCACGGAGCGCTCAAAGATCCAGCACCAAGCGCGGCGAACGGCTACGCGAGCAGCACAGCGTGATCTGCGCATTGGCGGCGCGCTCGCTGTCGCTGAGCACGCTGTCGCGGTGATCCGGCGTGCCGGCGATGACGCCGGTCAGGCAGGCGCCGCACATGCCTTGTTCGCAGGACAGCGGCACCGCGATACCGGCATCCAGCAAGGCGCTGGCGATGCTGCAATCGGCAGGCACCTGCACCACGCGGCCACTGGCGGCCAGTTCCACTTCAAAGGCGTGGTCGGCATCATGCGCGAGGCTGAGCGCGGCGGGGGCGAAGTGTTCGCGATGCAGCTGCGCCGCCGACCAGCCATGCGTCCTGGCAAGTTGGGTGAAGTGATCCATGAACGCGGCCGGCCCGCACAGATACAGTTGATCGCGCGCACCTGCCTGCACGATCGCGTCGGGCACATGCACGCGCGGGCTTTGCCCGCCATCGCTCAGATGCACGTGCACCTGCCCATGGCTGAAGCCTTGTTGTAGCCGCTGCACGAAGGCCACATCGGCATGCCGGCGTGCGTAGTAATGCAGCACGAACGGCTCGCCACGTGCTTCCAGCGCTTCGGCCATCGACAGCAGCGGGGTGATGCCGATGCCGGCGGCCAGCAGCACATGCCGCTCGCCCGGATGCAACGGGAACAGATTGCGAGGGCTCGAAATCTGCAGGCGGTCGCCGGTGCTGAGCTGCTCGCACAGGTGCCGCGAGCCACCGCGTGAGGCGTCGGCCAATTTGACGCATAGCAAATAGTGATCGCGCGCATGCGGTGCGCTGGCAATCGAATATTGCCGGATCAAACCATCAGGCAGATGCAGGTCCACATGCGCGCCGGCCTCGAAGGCAGGCAGTTCGGCATCGATCGGTTCCAGCCGGATCGCACGCTGGCGATGGCCCTGGTCGACCACCGCGGCAACGCGCACTTGATGCAGGCTCATGGCAGTGTCCTTGGCGGTCAGCGCAAAAAAAAGTCGCTATAGCCCTGGCTGCGCAGGCCACGGCGATAGGCGATCGAGCTGCGGTCGGCCGGAATGTGCACCTCCAGCAGCGGGTCCAGCGGCAGGTATTCGGGGCGCTGCGCTTCGACCATGGCGCGGTCTTCCTCGAACACGCGAAGGTTGAAGGCGTGCACGTCTTCCACCGGCAGATGGGTGTCGAAGTTGCGTGCGATCGGCACCAGCAGCCGCGTCTTGTGCTTGGACACCGGGCTGGCGGCATTCATGATCACCAGCCGCTTGCCCGGTACCGGAAAGTGGATGGTGAGCGTGGCAGTAAACGGCAGATGGATTTCAAAGTGCCGCAGCCACTGGAAGCTGGGGTCCACCTCCGGCAACGGCATGTCCACCGAATAGTTGGCCACGCTGCTGAGGTAGTCGGCGTTGAAGCCGGTGGGCGTTTCGGTGGTGGTGTAGGCCGGCACCTCGCGCTTGTCCGACTGGGCGAAGGTGGCGGTGTGCACGAAGGCAAAATGCGCCACGTCGATGAAGCCTTCCAGCTGGCGCGCGGCGCTGCCGCCGATGTCGAACGCCGGGCACACGATCTGCTGGAAGCCGTCCTCGTCCCAACCGGGCATCGGCGGGATCTGCACCTCGGCCGCGCTCACGCCCGCCGGTTTTGCCAGGCACACCCAGATCAGCCCATAGCGCTCGGCCACCGCATAGGTGTGCAGGCGCATCTTGGCCGGGATGTTCTGAGTTGGGCTGGCCGGGATGTGATTGCAGCGCCCGCCCGCGCCGAAACGCAGGCCGTGATACGCACACACCACGCCGCCACCGTCGGCGGTGCCCATGCTCAGCGGCACGCCGCGGTGCGGGCAGACATCGCGCGCGGCCACCAGCTCCTCGCCCAGCCGGTACAGCACCAGCGGCTCGTCCAGCAGGGTGGCCTTGGACGGCGCCTGCCCCACCTCGCTGCTTAGCGCCACCGCGTGCCAGTGCTGGGCCAAGCGCTGCCAGTCGGCGGCTTCGAAGGTGCAGTGCAGCGGCAGGGCGGGGACGGCGACATCCATGGGGCGGTCTCTGGCGTGAGGCGGGAGCGGTGCCCGATTGACTCTAGGAAGCCGGGGGTGTGTGATCAAACATCGTTTTTCCGCCAAGCCATTGCAAAAAATGCAACACCAACCGAGCCCCACCGCATGCTGACCTTCTCCCGCTTCACCCGTTACTTCATCGAAGTGGCCCGCTGCGGCAGCATCCGCAAGGCGTCCGACGTGTTGCACGTGTCCGCCTCGGCGATCGACCGGCAGATCCTCAAGGCCGAAGAGGAACTGGGCGCGCAGCTGTTCGAACGCCTGCCGGGCCGGCTGCGGCTGACTGCCGCCGGCGAGCTGCTGCTGGTGGATGTGCGCGGCTGGGAGAAGGCCTACGCACGCACCCTGGAGCGCTTCGACGAACTCAAGGGGCTGCGCCGCGGGCATGTGGAGATCGCCATGATCGACGCGCTCAGCGAAGGCGTGGTGCCGGCAGCGGTGGCCGCGCTGGTGCAGGAATACCCGGGCATCACCTTCAACCTGTCTACCGCGCGCAACCAGCGGGTGATGGAAATGGTGACCTCCGCCGACGTGGATATCGGCCTGCTGCTGGACCCGGTGAGCAGCGTGGACCTGGAGGTGCGCGCGTTTGCGGATATCCCGTTGGGCATTGCCATGCCGGTCGGCCACCCGTTGAGCACGCGCACCGAGCTGCAGCTGAGCGAAACGCTGGAGCACCGGCTGCTGCTGCCGGCCGCCCCGCTGATCGTGGGCGAGCACGCCAAGGTGCTGTACCAGCGCCAGCACATCGACGTGAAGCGGCTCACCCACTGCAACGATGTGCGCACCCTGCGCGGACTGGTGCGCGCGGGTGCGGGCGTGGGCCTGATGTCGTGGCTGGATGCGGCGCCCGACGTGGCCGACGGGCGACTGGCGTTCGTGCCGTTCCGCCAGCACCTGACCAAGCCGATGACGCTGGCCTTGTGCGTGGCCCCGCAGCGACAACTCTCGCGCTCGGCGCAGCTGGCAATCCAGGCGCTGGCGGCGAAGATCGATGCGATG
Source organism: Xanthomonas sp. WHRI 8932A (assembly GCF_035012785.1). Classification (NCBI taxonomy): domain Bacteria; kingdom Pseudomonadati; phylum Pseudomonadota; class Gammaproteobacteria; order Lysobacterales; family Lysobacteraceae; genus Xanthomonas; species Xanthomonas sp. WHRI 8932A. The sequence continues at coordinate 37,628 of NZ_JAYGQQ010000014.1, read as the reverse complement.
GTGGTGCCGGTGGTGGGGTGAGTGTGTTGCGCAAGCGGCCCTCACCCCTGCCCCTCTCCCGCAGGCGGGAGAGGGGAACGGCAACGCACTCGCTGCAGGCCGGTGGTGTGCAGGTGCTGGATGGCGGCATGCAGTGCTGTCAGCCGTCTTTGGGGGCGTAGAGGGTGCGTAGAGCGCGCGCAGATGCTGACGAGCGCATGCAGACATAGCCCACCGCGCGCAGGTCCCGCGGACAGCTGCGGATACCACCAACAGCATGCAGAGACTGCCAACAGCATGCAGATGCCGCAGCGGCTATCCCTTCTCCCGCGTGCGGGAAAACGACAAAGCGCCGAGATAATCACCCCGCCACCCGCGCCCGCAGCGCGTCCCTTCTCCCGCCTGCGGGAGAAGGTGCCCGCAGGGCGGATGAGGGCAACGCTCACCCAGTACAATCGCATCTGCTCTTTCAGGCCACACCCGTACCATGCAGTTGATCGATATCGGCGCCAACCTCACCCATGATTCCTTCGATCGCGACCGCGACGCCGTGCTGCAACGTGCACGCGAGGCGGGCGTGGCGCAGCTGGTGATCACCGGCGCCAGCCGCGAGCATTCGCCGTTGGCCCTGCAACTGGCACAACAACATCCCGGAGTCTTGTACGCCACCGCCGGCGTCCACCCGCATCACGCCGTGGAATTCACCGCCGAGTGCGAGGCCGAAATGCGCACGCTGCAGGCGCATCCGCAGGTGGTGGCGGTGGGCGAATGCGGGCTGGATTACTTCCGCGATTTCGCACCGCGCCCGGCCCAGCACAAGGCCTTCGAGCGGCAGCTGCAACTGGCCGCCAACAATGGCAAGCCGCTGTTCCTGCATCAACGCGATGCGCACGACGACTTTTTGTCCATCATGCGCAGCTTCGACGGCAAGCTGGGTGCGGCCGTCGTGCATTGCTTCACCGGCACGCGCGAAGAACTGTTCGCCTATCTGGATCGCGACTACTACATCGGCATCACCGGCTGGCTGTGCGACGAGCGCCGTGGCGCGCATCTGCGCGAGCTGGTGCGCAACATCCCGGCCAACCGCTTGATGATCGAAACCGACGCGCCCTACCTGTTGCCGCGCACGCTCAAGCCCATGCCCAAGGACCGCCGCAACGAGCCGATGTTTTTGTCGCATATTGTTGAAGAACTGGCGCGCGACCGCGGCGAAGACGTGGCGGTGACCGCTGCCAACAGTACCGCTGCGGCGCGTGTGTTTTTCCGTTTGCCCGCGCCTCAAGCGGCCAGCTGAAGATACGCAGTTATCGGCTGCCGCATCGCCGAGATATCGCATCGCTGAAGTGAGTGCTGGTTATCGGCACCATCGCGCGCTGTTTCGTGCATGGACGATGGTGCCGAAGGCACAATGGCTACCGTTCGATAACCGGCTGCCCGCTGCCCGCTAGCACCTGTGCACTGCGCTAAAACCGCCAGATTCACGACGCTCTCGTCGTGGAGACCAGGGCACTTAAAGGCACGACGTGCAGCCGGCCGCTAACGCGATAGTGCAGCGTGCAGCCACGTAGCGCGTTGTCGAGCGATATGCCGGTGTTGTCACGCGCAGGTCGTCATGCGGTCACCGCCAGTGCCCACCTTCGCCGACGGGCAATCGGCCCTCGCACTGAAGGGAAAGACCATGCGCATTTCTCGTTACCTGGAGCGCGGTGTGTTCGCCGTGGCTGCAGTGCTCACCTTGACCCTTGGGGGCGTCACGTCGGCCTACGCGGATTCGTTCAAGGTCAGCGGGAATCTGTCCTATCGCTCGACCGAGGTGAAACGCCTCGCCAATTGTGCGGCGACGCACTGGTACAACAAATCCGAATCGGGCGCCAAGCTCACCGGCTGCGACAATGCCGACAAGGATGCTTACTGGGACGCGATCCATTTGTCCGCCGCAACGCAGATGGAAATCGTTGGCGAGCGTGTGGGCTATTACAAAGGCGCATGCCCGCCCAAGCGCGGTTATGCGTACATCAAGTGCTACTACGTGGGTGGCCGCGTCCGGGGCAATCCGGTCATGACGGTAGCGGTGGAGTCGTCCGGCCTGGGTGGGATGACTGCCCATGTGACCTGGTACTACCTCTGAGTTTGCAACGCGACCGATGCACTGGGCTGCCACATCGGTGGCGGCGCAGTGCGTGGGTCGAGTACGTCAGCCAGTGGCTGCGCGATGGCAGAGCGCCGTGCTGTGGCTATCGCCCACCAGCACGGCAGCACGGCAGCGGGGTAAAGCATGCATGGTCGAGGTGACGGCGATGCGGCGCGACGCCGCCTTGCACTGCAAAGCCATCGTGGTGCCGTGGCCTAGGCAGCCAGCAGTTCCCAGCCCTGCGCATCGCGCAGCCGCAGGCCCGGCTGTGGTGCATCCACGCTGACGCGCAAGCCGTCGGCCCACGGCAGCTGGCGTTGTTGCGGGAACCAGCGCCGGCGCTGATCCACCACGATCAACAAGCCGTCATCGTCGCCCAGCGCGACAAAGCCTTCCACGGCCGGCGCGAACGGGTGCACGCCAAAATGATGGGCCACGCTGCTGGTCACAGCGGCCACGTTGCTGCTGGGCAGGCCGATCTCGCTCAGGCACAGCAGTTCGCTGCCATGAAATATGCCCTGGCCGGTGGGTGCGTCTTGCAGTGCATTGCGCGCAATCAGTTCGAGCACGGCGCCATCGGGGCCGGCAAAGTAGACCGAACGCGATTGCCACACGCCATCGAGCTGGAAGCGTTCCTGGCCAGCGGGATCGGTGAGCGGCGTTGCACGTGCGCCGATCCAGGCCGCCGCTGCATCGAAGCGCGCAGGCGCCACGTTGAAAGCCAGGTGCACGCTGCCCACAGGCTGCTGCGCCTGGATGCATTCCAGCGTGCTCCAGCCGATGCGAACGCTGTTGCCCGACAGTGGCAACTGCAGCGTATCTACATAGAAGCGCAGGCTGAGGGTCGGATCGAGGCAGGGCAGAACAAGGTGGCGCAGTTGCATGGCGATACTTCTGTAGCGGGGAAGTCCATATTGAACAACCTCAATCATGGTTGAGATCAAGACCCCGTTGCCAACAAAGCGCTGTCGTCGTGATGGCAGGCCCGAACCTGATCGCGCTAAATGTGACCGGAATATGTCGCATGGCGAACCCTTGGGGCATTACACGAAGTTGCCTCCGTTTTTTTGCAGAGCCGTCAAGTAGAGTCCGGATGTGATTAGCGATTGTCACTGCGCGCAACAGCGGATGTAAGTTGCCATCCTTGGGTGGAACCCATTGCACAATGATGACCGCGGTCACCGGAAGTCCCGTCAAATGGGTTTCTCATCTTTAATCGATCAAAAGCCGGGAGTGAATAAAATGAGCATAAAGAGTTCGTTTATGGCCGCCAGCGTGCTGGCAGCATCGCTGTGTTTTTTGCCGAGTGCCAATGCCCAGCTGAGCCGGGATTACCATGTGCTGATGGTCGGTGTTCCGAACAGCAGTAACATCAACTCAGTTTATGTGGTTGGCAGAGGTATCAATAATACAGGATTTGAAACGTGTATTAGAGTGACTCGTGGAAATGATCGTGGGGCAATCACGTGGGTTACACCTCCCCAATCTCTGGTGGCCAACGGAACACCCGTAACCATTCGTGGATTTACTTCAACTCGTTGTCTGAACGGCATCGTGCTACGTAGGATGTCGACTGTCCCAGGGTTTGACCGTCTTACAAATTTCTGGTTCTCACTGCGCTGATATCTGTCGCGCATATCACTGCTGCAGTCAGGGCATGTCGCTGGCAGCAGTGATGCGTGACGGCATGGACCTTGTTCCAAGCAACGGATTACCCTGGGGGTAGGAGTAAAGCGGCGAGAGCGGTGCGGCAAGCCAGTGCGCAGGTGTGGAAAGTGCCGCGCCCGCTGCCGGGCGCGTAAAGGGCGATCAGCCGCTTGAGGTCGTTGCGACGTCGGTTCTTGATTACATTCAGATCAATTCCGCCAGCCCCCATAGATGGCGCACCAGCGGAGCGCTGTCCAGCGCGCCCGGTGCAACCGCCAGGGCCAGTCGAGCGAGCGGCATGCGCCCTTCGATATCCAGGTAGCGCACGCCGGGGCGCTGCAATTGCGCGGTGGAGGCGGGCACCACCGACACGCCCAGTTCGGCGGCGACCAGGTTGATGATCGATGACATCTGCGGCGCCTCCTGGGTGATGCGCAAGGTCACGCCCGACTCGCGGCAGGCGGCGAGGATTTCGTCGTACAAGCTCGAACCGAAGCTGCGCGGAAACAGGATGAACGGCTCGCCGGCCAACGCCGCCAACGGCGCGCTGTTGTGGGCGGCCAGCGGGTGCGCCGCCGGCACCGCGATCTTCATCGGCTCATCGGCAAAGCGCAGCAGTTGCAGGTCCGGTGGTGTGCTCAGTCCGTAGCGGACGAACGCCGCATCCAGGCGGCCATCGGCCAGGCCCACCAGCAAGCTGGCGGTGTTGGTTTCTTCCAGCAACAGTTCGACCTGCGGCCATTGCCGACGGAAGTCGCGGATCAGGCGCGGCACCACCGGGCTGAAGGCGGCCGAGGCGGTGAAGCCCATGCGCAGCCGGCCGGATTCGCCGCGCGCCACACGCCGGGCGGTTTCCGCGGCGCGCTCCACATCGGCCAGCACCCGACGCACTTCGCCGAGAAAGGCCTCGCCGGCCGGCGTCAGTTCCGCGCCGCTATGGGTGCGGCGGAACAGCGGTGTGCCCAGCTCGCGCTCCAGTGTCTGGATCTGCTGGCTCAGCGGCGGCTGGCCGATGCCGACCCGTGCCGCAGCGCGGGTGAAGTTGCCTTCCTCGGCAACCGCCAGGAAATAGCGCAGGTGACGTAGCTCCATGGTATCTGTTTCATATATGGCAACTGCCAGCATCATATATTGGACAGGGGGTGGTGGCGGGCGAATACTCCCCGTCCCCGGTCTCATCCAGATACCCGTGCCTGCTTCCGATTCCCGCTCCAGCGCCCTACCGGTCAGTGCCGCCGTCACCGAGGTCGCGGCGCCCGCCACTGGCCGCATCCGGCTGGCATTGTTCCTGGCCGGCTTTGCCACCTTCTCGCTGCTCTACAGCGTGCAGCCGGTGCTGCCCGAGTTCGCACGCGCCTTCGGTGTGGATGCGGCCACCGCCTCGCTGCCGCTGTCGCTGGCCACCGGCGGGCTGGCCGTGGCGATCTTCTGTGCCGGTGCGGTTTCGGAAAATCTGGGCCGGCGCGGGCTGATGTTCGCTTCCATCGCGCTGGCCGCGGTGTTGAACCTCATCGCGGCGTTCCTGCCGCACTGGGGCGCGCTGGTGGTGGTGCGCACCCTGTCCGGCATCGCGTTGGGCGGCGTTCCGGCGGTAGCGATGGTGTATCTGGGCGAAGAACTGCCGGCCAACAAACTTGGCGCGGCCACCGGCCTGTATGTGGCCGGCAACGCATTCGGCGGTATGAGCGGGCGCATCATGATGAGCGTGCTGACCGACCACACCGACTGGCGCACCGCACTGGCGCTGTTGAGCGGATTCGACCTGCTGTGTGCCGTCGCGTTTGTGTGGTTGCTGCCGCCGTCGCGCCATTTCGTGCGTCGGCATGGGGTCAACCTGCAGTTCCACCTGCGCGCCTGGGCCGGGCATCTGCGCGATCGCAATCTGCCGTGGCTGTTCGCGTTGCCGTTCCTGTTGATGGGCGTGTTCGTCAGCCTCTACAACTACGCCGGGTTTCGCTTGGGCGGGCCGGAATTCAACCTGAGCCAGAGCCAGATCGGCATGATCTTCAGCGCCTATGTGTTCGGCATCGTCAGCTCGTCGGTGGCAGGGGCGGCGTCGGATCGTTTCGGTCGCGGGCCGGTGGTCAGTGCCGGCATCGTACTGTGCGTGCTCGGCGTGGCGCTGACTCTGGCGCATGTGCTGGCGCTGGTAGTGGGCGGCATCGTGTTGCTGACGATCGGCTTTTTTATCGCGCATTCGGCGGCCAGCGCGTGGGTGAGCCGGCTCGGCGGCACGCACCGCAGTCATGCTGCGTCGCTGTATCTGCTGGCGTATTACGCCGGCTCCAGCGTGATCGGCGCGCTCGGCGGCTGGTTCTGGCAACACGGCGGTTGGGCCGGGCTGGTCGGCATGTGCCTGACGCTACTGGCGCTGGCGTTTGCCGCCGCACACGTGTTGCGCCAACGCGCCGATGACGCACGCCCGTATGGCCGGTTTGCGCCGCATCCTGCACGTGGCGAATGACAGGCGGATCGAGCGACTCGACCACTTGTTGCTCACCGTTGTCGATGTGCAGGCCACCTGCGACTTTGATGCGCGCGTGCTCGGCATGCAGCTGGTGAATTCGGCGAAGGCCGGCCTGCGTTGGCCTTCGGGCAACAGAAGATCAACCGGCATGCCGCCGGGCGTGCGTTCGACCCCAACGCACGCGTGCCGACGCCCGGATCGGCCGATCCATGCCTGATCATCGCAACTGTGCAGCAGCAGGCGCAGCACCACATCATCGCTGCCGGCGTCATCATCGAGCAGGGCGCGATCCAGCGCACCGGCGCAACCGGCGCAGTGTTGTCGATCTCCGCCGCGACCCGGATGGCAGTTTGATCGAGGTCAGCAGCTTGCTGTAACGGCGGATTGCTGCCGCATCTGTGCCCCTGTGCGCGATGCTGCGGTTCTTCGCGCGGCCGAGGGTTCTGACACGATGGCCGTCGCTCACCCGCACGCGCTGCGCGTTGGTGTCGCAGCGCCATTGCCAGATGGCGATGCACGCAAACACCAGACCACGCTGCACACGCTCGGCTCCCTGCCTGCAGGCACACGACGAACGACAGGCGTAAACCCGCAACTGCATACTGCCTTGTCGCAGATGCTGCGCCTGAGTCCGCCGCAGGCGTCGGCTTGGAATTGGCCCGCACGGCCCCATCGTGAGCGACACGGCCGCTTGCTGCCTGCGGATGGACCTGCATTTGCATCCAGCGCAACGCACAGGTCGTACCCCTGTGCTGCAGACATCACGTGGCGCACTGGCGCGCGTCGCGCTCTACCCACTGCCCGCAGTGCAGCGGCTGAACGTGTTGCGCCGCTGCAGGCGCGTCACGCCAAGGTGTTGCACAGTGATCTCACCGCTAACGGAGTTGCATGATGACGGGCCTGACCGACCACACCGGCGATGCGTTGCAAGCGTTCATCGAGCGCCACCAGCGTCTGTTCGTGCTCACCGGCGCCGGTTGCAGCACCGACTCGGGCATCCCCGATTACCGCGATCTGCAAGGCGGCTGGAAGCGTCCGCAACCGGTGACCTTTCAGGCGTTCATGGGCGAGCTGTCCACGCGGCAACGCTATTGGGCGCGCAGCCTGGTGGGCTGGCCGCGCTTCGGGTTGGCGCAACCCAACGCCACCCATCACGCATTGGCCGCGTTGGAAGCGCGCGGGCAACTGGAAGTGTTGCTCACCCAGAACGTGGACCGCCTGCATCAGGCCGCCGGCAGCCAGGCGGTAATAGATCTGCACGGCCGGCTCGATGTCGTGCGTTGCATGGGCTGCGAGCGGCGCATGCCGCGCACCGAGTTCCAGCTGCTGCTGGAGCGTGACAATCCCGGCTGGGCCACGCTGGACGCGGCGCAGGCGCCCGATGGCGATGCGGATCTGGACGATGTCGCCTTCGAGACCTTCATGGTGCCGCCGTGCCCGGTGTGTGGCGGCGTGCTCAAGCCGGATGTGGTGTTCTTCGGCGAGAACGTGCCGCGCGAGCGTGTGGAGCGCGCGTTTGCGCATTTGCAGGCCGCCGATGCGGTGTTGGTGGTGGGCTCGTCGTTGATGGTGTATTCGGGCTTTCGCTTCGTGCAGACTGCCGCGCGCAACGGCCTGCCGATCGCCGCGCTGAACTTCGGGCGTACCCGCGCCGACGACTTGCTCAGCCTGAAGGTGGAGCAGTCGTGCGCGCAGGCGCTGGCTTTCCTGCAGCAGCCACCTGACCCGCTGCACAGCGCGGCGGCCAGGTACGACAGTGCGCGCTCTGCATGACGCAGTGATCCATTGCAGCGGTTGTGCGGCGGCGCCTGGCGCAGTGCAATGGGCGTCCCAATGTCGCGTCTGGATGTTGCCTTGAGCCAGTTGTTCACCCCCATCGCCTTCGGCCCGCTCGCGCTCGCCAACCGTATCGTCATCGCGCCGATGTGCCAGTACTCCGCACAGGACGGCCGCGCCAGCGATTGGCACCGCATCCATCTGGGCACGCTGTCGCAATCGGGCGCGGGCCTGTTGATCCTGGAAGCCGCTGCGGTGCTGCCGGAAGGGCGCATCAGCTACGCCGATCTGGGTTTGTACGACGACGCCACCGAGCAAGCGCTGGATGAGGTGTTGCAGTCGGTGCGGCGCTGGTCGCCGATGCCGGTGGGCATCCAGCTGGCGCATGCCGGCCGCAAGGCGTCCACCGACCTGCCGTGGAAGGGCGGCGAGGCCATCGTTCCGGATCACGCGCATGGATGGCAGACCGTGTCTGCCTCGGTGCAGCCGTTCAACCCGGGCAAGCCGGCGCCGCAGGCGCTGGACGAGGCCGGCATCGATGCGGTGGTCGCTGCGTTCGTCACTGCGGCCACCCGCGCCGAACGCCTGGGTCTGGAGCTGATCGAACTGCATGCCGCGCATGGCTATCTGATGCATCAGTTCCTGTCGCCGCTGAGCAATCAGCGCAGCGACGCGTATGGCGGCTCGCTGGAAAACCGCATGCGCCTGACGCTGCGCGTCTTCGACGCGGTACGTGCGGCGGTGTCCGAGCGCATCGCGGTCGGCGTGCGCATCTCGGCCACCGATTGGGTGGAAGGCGGCTGGGATCTGGAGCAGAGCATCGCCTTGTCCAAGGCGCTGGATGCACGTGGCGCGCAATACATCCATGTCTCCAGCGGTGGGCTGGATCCGCGTCAGCAGATTCCGGTGCAGGCCGGCTACCAGATTCCGTTTGCGCAGGAGATTCGTGCGCAGGTCACGATGCCGGTGATCGGCGTGGGCCTGATCACCGAGCCGGCGCAGGCCGAGGCGATTTTGCAGGAGGGCCAGGCCGACGCAATCGCACTCGCACGCGGCATCCTGTACGACCCGCGCTGGCCGTGGCATGCCGCTGCTGCACTGGGTGCATCGGTCACCCCGGCCCCGCAATATCTGCGTTGCGAACCGCGCGATGCACGCGGCGTGTTCGCCAGCTGACGCACGCCACCGACGTCATACCGAAGAGGAAGCACACGCATGCCGATAGGATTTCTGGGGCTGGGCACGATGGGCCTGCCGATGGCGCACAACCTGCTGCGCGGCGGCTTCGAGGTGAGCGTTTGGAACCGTTCGCCAGAACGCGCACATACCTTGCGTGATGCCGGGGCCACAGTGGTGAATGCGCCGGTGGGCGCCGCACACGGCCCGCTGTTGTTCTCGATGCTGGCCGACGACAGTGCGGTCCGTCAGACCGTGCTGGACGGCGGCGTGCTGGACGCACTGCCGGCCGGCAGCGTGCACGTCAACATGGCCACCATCTCGGTGGCGCTGGCGCACGAGCTGACCGCACTGCACGCCGAGCGTGGCATCGCCTATGTTGCCGCACCGGTGCTGGGCCGCGTCGACGTGGCCGAGGCCGGCAAGCTCAATATCCTGGCGGCTGGCGACGCTGCCGCGCTGGCGCGGGTGCAGCCGATGTTCGATGTGCTGGGGCAAAAGACCTGGCACATCGGCAATGCCCCGGAGCAGGCCAACGCGGTGAAACTGGCGGCCAACTTCTGCCTTGCCAGCGCCATCGGCGCCATGGCCGAGGCCAGCGCACTGGCACGCGGGCACGGCGTGGACGCCACCCAATTCCTGGGCATGCTCACCACCACCTTGTTCGCCGCACCCGCGTACCAGGGCTACGGCAAGCTGATCATGCAGCGCCAATACACACCCGCCGGCTTCACCGCTACGCTGGGGCGCAAGGATGTGGACCTGGCCATCCAGGCCGGCGCCGACAAACAGGTGCCGATGCCACTGGGCGAATTGCTGCGCGCCAGCCTGGACGACGCCATCGCGCATGGCGATGGCAATGCAGACTGGGCCGTGCTGGCAGAGGTGTCGGCGCGGCGGGCAGGGCAGGCCTGATCGCCACGCAGAGGCGCGCGCGCTTCGCTTGAAAGCGCGGCGCGATGCGTCTTGCTCACCTCAACATGCAGCAGACCTTCTAAAATGCCGGCTCGTTACAGCCGCCGCTCCAGGGAGGATGCGATGCGACACCTGCATATCACGCTCGGTTCGACCGAGCGCACACCGCGCGCACTGACCTGCGCCGGTGGCACACGATGACCGCCGAACCGGTCGTCAACCAGGGCCCGGTGGGTCCGGACCATCCCGAACATCCGGACCACTATCTGTTCGCGCAGATCCGCGAAGCGGTCGGCGTACTCGATGCCGAGTTGAACAAACCCACCGACGAGGCCAGCGTCCGCATGGCCGCGCGCCTGCTGCCGCTGGCCAAGCAGCATGGCTTCGATCAGGTGGATTACGTGGTGCTCAGCCGGCACGTCGGCGAGGTGGGCGAAAACGTATTTCTGGTGCGTGGCGAACTCTCCGACCCTGCGCATCTGCGTGCGCACATCACCACCCAGGAAGCGATGGAGACCTCGGTGGAGACCTCGATGGCGCAACTGGACGAGATCAATCGGCGACTGATGTTGCGGCTGCCGCCGCGCTGACCTTGATCGGGAGTGGCATGCGCATCGCGTTTGGCGAGGCATGCCACCAGCGCAACGCCTGCAGTGCGCTGATCGGCTGAGCCGAGCGCGTCGCAGGCAACACGCCATCGCGCATACCTGCAGTGCAGCTGCCCCGACGTTTGCACCACGTCGCAGTGTAAAAGTTACCAACGCAAGCACTGCGCCAGCGGTGTCATGCATTGGCTATCATTGCGCCGATGCGCTCCGACTACATTCTTACGCTGTCCTGCCCCGACCGCACCGGTATCGTGTACCGCGTCACCGGGCTGCTGTTCGATCTGGCTTGCAACATCCTCGACGCCCAGCAATTCGGTGACGACGAAAGCGGCCGCTTTTTCTTGCGCGTGCATTTCGACAAACCGCCATCAACCGACATCGCCACCCTGGAGCAGCAGTTTTCGGTGTTGGCCAACGCGTTTGAGATGGAATGGCAGCTGCACGACGCGCGCCGTCGCGCGCGGCTGCTGGTGCTGGTGAGCAAGCAAGGCCACTGTCTCAATGACCTGCTGTTCCGCACCCATAGCCGGCAGTTGCCGGTGGATATCGTCGCGGTGGTCTCCAACCACGCCGATTTCGCACCGCTGGCCGCGTCCTACGGCATTGCCTTCCATCATCTGCCGGTCACCGCAGACACGCGCGCCGAGCAGGAAGCGCAGCTGCTCGCGCTGGTCGACGACCTGCACATCGATCTGGTGGTGCTGGCGCGCTACATGCAAATTCTTTCGCCCGGCCTGTGCCGCGCGCTGGCCGGGCGCGCGATCAATATCCATCACAGTTTCCTGCCTAGCTTCAAGGGCGCGCAGCCGTACCACCAAGCGCACGCGCGTGGGGTCAAGATCATCGGCGCCACCGCGCATTACGTCACCGAAGATCTGGACGAAGGCCCGATCATCGAACAGGACGTTGCCCGCGTGGACCACGCCATGACCCCACGCGATCTGGTGCGCCTGGGCAGCGACACCGAATCGCTGGTGCTGGCGCGTGCAGTGCGACGCCATGTCGAGCATCGCATCGTGCTCAACGGCCATCGCACGGTGGTGTTTCGCTAGCGATAGTGATGCGTGTCATCCCATCGGACAGGGACGATTGCAGCAAGCGTGGTGCAGCAGTGGTCATGCCATGTTTCAACCAGCGAGCGCCGGCTTGGCGACCCCGTCGCCGTTTCCGTTCGCCGCTCCCATTGGAATTGTTTGCATGTCGCTTGCACCTAGCTCCAGCGCTCGCGCGCAGCAATACGCCACGCGCGCAGCCTTCTTCATTCCCGGCTTTGCTGCAGCCATCTGGGCGGTGCTGGTGCCGTTCGCCAAGGCCAGAACCGGCGTGGACGATGGTGCGCTCGGGTTGATCCTGCTGTGCCTGGGCGCAGGCTCGTTTCTGGCGATGCCGCTGGCCGGCGCCCTGTCAGCGCGCTTCGGCTTTCGCATGGTGATGGCGGTGACGGCTGCATTGATCTGCATCAGCCTGCCGTTTCTGGCCGTTGTCGCCAACCCGTGGATGCTGGGCGCGGTGCTGTTCGTGTTTGGCGCCGGCGTGGGCGCGATGGATTGCGCGATGAACATGCAGGCGGTGGTGGTCGAACGCGATGCCAGGCGCGCGATGATGTCGGGATTTCATGCGTTTTTCAGCATCGGCGGCTTTGTCGGTGCCGGTGCGATGACGCTGCTGTTGTCGGCGCGCATTGGTCCGCTGAGCGCTACGATCGCCGGTGTGATTGCCATGCTGCTTGTCGGTGCACTGTCCGTTCGGCATTGGCGTGCCGAGCGTATCTCCCAGCAGGGGCCGTTGCTCGCGCTGCCCAAGGGTATCGTGCTGTTTATCGGCGTTCTGGCGTTTGTGGTGTTTCTTGCCGAGGGCACCATTCTTGACTGGAGCTCGGTGTTCCTGGCGGATGTGCACCAGGTCCACCCCAGTATCGCCGGCCTGGGCTATGTGGTGTTTGCGTTGACCATGACGGTGACCCGTCTGTTGGGTGACTCGGTGGTGGAGCGGCTGGGACGCATCCGTTCGATCGTGCTTGGCGCGCTGCTGGCCAGTGTGGGTTTTCTGGTGCTAACGCTGGTGAATCCGTGGCAGGCCTCGTTGGGCGGTTACGTGTTGGTGGGGCTGGGGTGCGCCAATATAGTGCCGGCCCTTTTCTCGCTGGCCGGCAACCAGACGCGCATGCCGGAGAGCATCGCCATCACCGCAGTCACGACATTGGGCTACGCCGGTATTCTGACCGGGCCGGCATTGATCGGGTTCGCCGCCCACGGCATCGGCCTGGTCGGTGCCTTGATCGGGGTTGCGGTGTTGATGGTGGGCGTGGCGATTTCCACGCGGTGGTTGAAGGTGTGAGTGTTGGGCGTCATCCGCCTGTCGTTGGTGGGTTGTCGGTAATGTGTCGCGCATAGGCACGTTCCTACCAAGAGCGGAGCGTGGATTACGCCTCGGTGGGTAAATACTCAAAGCCGTAGGAGTGGTGTTGGCCGCGCTTAGGCGAGAGAGAATCAATACATGCAACACGCCACGTGTTCCCAGGCATGTCGCGATGGCCGACGCAGACGCCGGCCATCGCATTGCATACCGCTAGAACTGCATCACCGCGCCGCGTTGGCGTTCATCACCGCGTTGCGGTTTGCATCCAGATACTGCGCGGGGTCGCGCATGCCGGTGGTGTGGCATTGGCCGGTGGTGTGGCCGCGATTCACGCCGCCCGGCAGCTGCGCATTGACCTGCTCCACGGTGCCGTCTTCGGGGTCGTTCAAGATCAGATCGGACGCGGCGTTGCAGTAGTCGTTGGTGTACCAGTTGGTCTTGGCGAAGGAGGTGGTGTAGTAGTTGACCTTGGCGCGCGCGTCGGCGGGAATACCGGCCAACCAGGCCTTGGCGCCGTCGTAGGTAAGGTCGGTGTTGGTACCGCAGCCCACGCCGAACCATGAGCCCACCGCAGCAAGCACGCCCGACAGATTGGTGCCCTGGTAGGGCGTGCCCACCGACTGCATCACGCGCCCACCGGTGGCGTTATCCAGGCCGCTCCAATAATACGCATACAGATGCAGTGCGGCCATGCCGCCCTGGCTGTGCGCCACGGTGGAAAACGACGACCACTGGCTGGCGAACTGTGCGATGCGCTGTGCGAACTGGTCGTTGCTGCGATTTTGCTTGGCATCGAGAAACGTCGAGGCATTAGTGAACTGCGCCTGCGGCCACACGCCGTTGGAGCAGTACCCGTGCACCAGCACCAACTGCGACCCGGCCGCCTGCGGCTGTGCCATCGCGGTGGCCAGCGTCGACGGACGCGGCCCCATGCGCATGCTGTCGTCGATGGCAGCGCTGGACCGCGCGATGCTGGCGCGTCGCAACGCGGGCACCTGCAACGGCAGCGTGCCGGCCTGCACCAACGGGATGTAGTGGTCCGGGTCTTCGATACGCAACCCACGCAGCGTGAACGGTGCACGCGCGCCGGCACGTGCGATCCAGCGTTCGTCCAGGCTCAGCGGTAACTGCCCCTGCTGCGGCGTCAGCATGCCGCCGATCCACGCTACCGGCACGTCCTTGCCCTTGGCATCGGTACCCCACACCTGGCCGAACACGCGATAGTGCGACGGCGCATTGCCGCGTGCGGCCACCGGCAGTGCCACGGTCAGTCGCGTGCCTTCGGCAGCACGTGCGCTGAGCGCATTGCCGATCAATCGCAACGCGGTATCCAGCACCGGCAGCACGTGTTCGCTGGTGCGGACAAATGCCTGCCCGGCCTGGTCGTGGCCACGCACGATCACCTGCGCGATCCAGGTGCCCTCACGCGTTGGCTGGAAGTTGCCGCCATATACACCGTCGCCGGCGGCGCCATCGTTGTGCGCACCATCGTCGGCCATCGGCAGAACGCGCACGCCGCCTTGCGGGTCGATCACGCGCAGGCTGGCGTCGTCGATCTGCCCGGCCTGGCCGGCCAGCAAGGTCGCACCACGCGCGTCACTGCCACTCAGCATGGCGTTGAGCGTGAGCGACTTGCCCACCAGTTGCTGGCGGTCGCGCGGATACGAAGCCAGCTGCGTGCGCGCATCGCCTTCCATCAGCACATAGCCACGCTGCGCCACCGGCGATGCCGATTGCAGGGTCAGCGACCAATCGCCGTTTTGAGCAGTGTCCACGGCATAGCGCATGCCGCTGGTGCCGCTTTCTGCGCTGCCCAGTACCGTGCGTTGTGCCTGCACGTGGGGGGCAGCAGCAGCGGCGCGCGCGCCGGCAACGCGTGGCGCGCTCACCGCTGCATCCCACGCCTGCTCGCCCGCCAGCACCATGAAACGCAGGTGGCCGTTTTCCACTGGCAGCGTGCCTTGCCAGCGCGCCGCAGTGCCTGCGGGCGTCAGCTCCACCGGCAGCAATGCACTCTTGGACAGGATCGCCGTCTCGGCCGGGTCGGGCGCGCGCATCTGCGCGAACTCCTCCGGTGGGCCAGCGAGCAATTTGGGCTGCAACTCGGCCGCCGCCAGCGGCAGGGATACGAGCGACAGGGTGCACATCAGCGATAGCAATGACGGCTTGGGCATGGCGACATCTCTCCTTGGACGTTGCGGATGCAATGCCGCCACGCAGGGCAACGGCATCGGATGCAGCGCCCCCTCGCCGCGATTCGCCGATGGTTATACCTCGCACTTGTGACAGGTCTGCTGTGCGCTGCAGCACCTCACGCGTAGCAAACAAAACGTCAGAAATAGAAATTACAGACTGTGATCTGGGTCGTGGACATGTCGAGGCCACAACGCATTGCTTGATAAAAGTCTGAGGTCTGCAGTCGATGTGCGGCGCTGAATTAGGCGGGTGTTAGTCCGCCCTGACTCGCGCGATGCTGGAGCGGTAGCGCTCCACCCACGCGACAGTCTGTGCGATCCCGCCGAAAGGGTAGAAGTGCAGGCTGACGTCTCCATGCGCTTCGGTAAGGCCAGTGGCCAGGCGATCCACAAAACGCTCCGGCCCTGCGGTGCCCAACAGCTTGCCGAGCGAGATTCCGTACGTGGACAGCATCGCTGTGCATGCGCCGACACCGCAGCGTGCGGCATAGCGTGCGAGCACCGCCACGCCAGCAGGACCGGGAACGCCCACGCGCACGGGATGTTCAATGCCGTGCGCGCGCAGCGCTTGCAACCACGTCAGCACGATGTCGGCATCGAACGCGAATTGGGTGACGATCAGCGGCGCCATGCCGCGCCCGGCGATGCTGCGACACTTGCGTTCCAGCACATCCCATCGATCGATGGCAGGCATGCTCGGATGCCCTTGCGGATGTCCCGCCACGGCGATGGTCTGGATACCCAAGCGCTCAAAGACCCCGGTATGGATCAGCGACACGCTGTCCGCAAACGGCCCGAGCGGAGCAGGCGGATCGCCTGCGATCACCAGACAGCGCTCAACGCCGGCTTCATCGACGGCGCGGCTGACGAAGCTGTGCAGCGCGTCGCGCGAAGCGATGCGGCGCGCGGACAGGTGCGGCATCGGCTGAAAGCCGAGGGTGCGCACCCGCCGAGCCGCAGCCAGCCGCGCGTCGTCGTCCTGATTGGGCAGGTAGGGGATGGCAATGGTTGCGCCACGCATGATCCGCGGCGCCGCGGCTGCCAGTCCGGCAATGTCTTTTGCGCTGACTTCCAGCGAATAGGCGTCGGTGATGGCGTTGGTGGTGGTGCTGGCGACGCCGGGCGTCTTGGCATCAATCAAGGGGTCTTGTCGTCCTGTCTCAGTGGGCTGCAGATGTCGTTGCGGTGCCAGTGGCAGGCTGGCGGGCCAGTTCGATGAAGGCGCGCAGATAGTCGATGGCGATATCTGCCTCGCGTGCGCCCAGGAAGATCTGTTTGGGGATACCACGCGCACCCAGCCGCACTGGCACCACATCCATCCTGGAGGCGTATTCCTCCACCAGCCAGCGCGGCATGGCGGCCACGCCGCGGCCACTGGCCACCATTTGCATCATGATGTCTGTGGTTTCGATGGCCTTGTGGCGCCTGGGCGTGACACCGGCCGGCAACAAAAACTGGCTGTAGATGTCCAGGCGGTCAAGGTCCACCGGATAGCTGATGAGCACTTCGCGCGTCAGCTGCTGGGGCTTGACGTAGGCCGCCGACGCCAGCGCATGGCCCTTGGCCACGACCAGCACCTGCTCATAGTCGAACACCGGCTCGAACCGCAGCCCGGGCTTGTACAGCGGGTCGGGCGTGACCAGCAGATCGATCTCGTAGCCGAACAGTGCGCCGATGCCGCCGAACTGGAACTTCTGCTTGACGTCCACATCCACATCCGGCCAGGTGGCCAGATAGGGCGCCACCAGTTTGAGCAGCCACTGGTAGCAGGGATGGCACTCCATGCCGATGCGCAACGCGCCGCGTTCGCCCTGCGCGAACTGTCCCAGACGGTCTTCGGCCAGATCCAGTTGCGGCAATACCCGGTTGGCCACCGCCAGCAGGTATTGGCCGGCCTGGGTCAGGCGCAGGCTGCGCCCCTCGCGCAGCCAGACGTCGGTGCCCAGCTGCTGTTCCAGCTTTTTCATGCTGTGACTCAGCGCCGACTGGGTCAGGTTCAATACGCCTGCGGCGGCCGTCAGCGAGCCTTGCTGCTCGACCTGCTGGACGATGGTGAGATGGATGCGCTCAAGCATTCAGATGATCCGAATTCATGGATTGTTGAAATAACACCATTTTACTTCATCGAATGCGAGTCCTAGCATCAGGGCTCGTCGTTCTAGGTCGCCCCGCATGACTGTCAACGTGCCACACCCGCTCCGTGTCGTCGCCGTCTCCGGCGGGCTGCAACGTCCCTCCAAGGCCGTCGCCCTGGCCGAGCATCTGCTGGCCTTGATCGCCGACGCAGTGCCGTGCCAGCAGCATCTGGTCGAACTCGGGGCGTTGGCGCCGCAGTTCGCCGGTGCGCTCTGGCGTTCGCAGCTGCCCGCAACGGTGGAGCAGGAACTTGCAGCCGTGGAGCAGGCCGACATTGTGGTGGTGACCACGCCGGTCTATCGCGGTTCCTTTACCGGGTTGTTCAAGCACTTCTTCGACTTCATCCATCAGGATGCCTTGATCGACACGCCCGTGCTGTTGGCGGCCACCGGCGGCAGTGAACGCCATGCACTGGTGATCGATCACCAGTTGCGGCCACTTTTCAGTTTCTTCCAGGCACGCACCTTGCCGCTGGGTGTCTACGCCACCGACCGCGACTTTCTGGACTACCGCGTGCACAACGAGGCCCTGGCCGAGCGCGCCAAGCTGGCGGTGCAGCGCGCACTGCCGCTGATCGCTTTGACGCAGCAGGCAAACGCGATCGCCGCGGAAAAAAATGCCGCAGAAAAAAACGTGGCCGCCGCCTGAGGGCCATTCGGCCCAAGGCCGGCCGCAATGCCTCTTGCCGGCCACAGGATCAGCCGGCGATCGCTTGCCGATCCGCATTCCCGGCGTCCCTCCAGCGCGCATCACTGCCTGTGCAGGGCCACGCGCTCGTCTCATCTCGGAAACAAGGCGTCAGCTCGCAATGACTCAAGAATTCACCTTCGGCATCAAGAGCCTCCGTTTCGACGAGGACTACCGTCCCGCGGGCAATACGCGCAACACGACGAACTTCGCCAACCTGGCCAGGGGCGAGCGTCGCCAGCAAAACTTGCGCAACACGCTTGCGATGATCAACAACCGCTTCAACGACCTGGCGCACTGGGATAACTCAAGGCGCGACCGCTATGCTGTGGAACTCGACATCATCTCGGTGGAGATGATGGTTGCCGGGAGCGAACGGGGCGACGAGTTTCCGTTGATCGAGATACTGAAGACCAACATTCTCGATAGAACGACCGGTGCGCGCATCGATGGCATCGCAGGAAACAATTTTTCCTCCTACGTACGCGACTACGATTTCAGCGTGTTGCTGCCGGCCCACAATCAGGACCGGTCCGCATTCGGCATTCCGGACGATTTCGGCAGCCTGCATGGACAGTTATTCAAGCATTTCGTGAACTCGGACGCGTACAGCGCGCGTTTCGCCAAGCCGCCTGTCATCTGCATCAGTGTCTCCAGCAGCAGGGTCTATCACCGGACGGGAAACCGGCATCCCATCCTGGGCATCGAGTACCGGCAGGACGAGTTGTCATTGACGGATCGGTACTTCGAGAAGATGGGCCTGACCGTGCGCTACTTCATGCCTGCCAACAGCGTGGCCCCGCTGGCGTTCTATTTCTTTGGCGACCTGCTGGGCGATTACAGCAATCTCGAGCTGATTGGCACCATCAGCACCATGGAGACGTTCCAGAAGATTTACCGGCCGGAAATCTACAACGCCAATTCCGCAGCGGGGGCCATCTACCAGCCGAGCCTGACGCATCAGGACTACTCGGCGACCCAGATCGTCTACGACCGGCAAGAGCGCAGTCAGCTCGCGGTGACGCAGGGGAAATTCACCGAAGAGCACTTCATCAGGCCCTACGGACATCTTCTCGCGCAGTGGGCCTCCGGCCACGCGCTCTGATCAACCAGAACCCAAGACATCGCCCATCATGAACAAGCTGCTCCCCACCTCCACCGCCGGTAGCCTGCCCAAGCCTTCCTGGCTCGCGCAGCCGGAGAAACTCTGGTCGCCCTGGAAGTTGCAGGACGACGAACTGATCGAAGGCAAGCAGGACGCATTGCGCCTGTCGCTGCAGGAACAGCAGCACGCCGGCATTGATATCGTCAGCGACGGCGAACAGACCCGCCAACATTTCGTCACCACCTTCATCGAACACCTCAGTGGTGTCGATTTCGAAAAGCGTGAGACCGTCAGGATTCGCAATCGCTATGACGCCAGCGTACCGACCGTCGTGGGCGCGGTGAGCCGCCCCAAGCCTGTCTTCGTCGACGATGCAACGTTCTTGCGCCAGCAAACCCGGCAGCCGATCAAATGGGCGCTGCCCGGCCCCATGACGATGATCGATACCCTCTTCGATGCGCACTACAAAAGCCGCGAAAAGCTGGCATGGGAATTTGCCAAGATCCTCAACCAGGAAGCCAGGGAGCTCGAAGCTGCCGGCGTGGATATCATCCAGTTCGATGAGCCGGCCTTCAATGTCTTCTTCGACGAGGTCAACGACTGGGGTATTGCCACCCTCGAACGGGCGGTCGAAGGGCTCAAATGCGAAACCGCCGTCCATATCTGCTATGGCTACGGCATCAAGGCCAATACCGACTGGAAGCAGACCCTGGGCTCGGAGTGGCGTCAGTACGAAGAGTCGTTTCCCAAGCTGCAGACATCCACGATCGACATCGTCTCGCTGGAGTGCCACAACTCGCACGTGCCGATCGATCTGATCGAACTCGTCCGCGGCAAGAAGGTGATGGTCGGCGCCATCGACGTGGCAAGCAACACGATCGAAACACCGCAGGAAGTGGCCGATACGCTGCGCAAGGCGCTCCGCTTTGTCGATGCCGACAAGCTCTACCCGTCCACCAACTGCGGGATGGCGCCTCTCGCCCGACACATCGCGAGAGGCAAACTCTCTGCCCTCAGTGCAGGCGCAGAGATCATTCGTGCAGAACTGGCAGCGCGGTAGCGCGCTGGTGCTTGCGTTGATCGGCAGCCGGGGGAGTGGGGCGAGGCGCGCTCCATCCTGCCGAAGCAACGGGTGACCGATATCGGCGACGCAACAATATCGCGCCCCCGCACACGCGGGCGCGATGTCTTTCATCGGGTTGCAGGACGCGATAGTTGATCTGCAACTGCAACCGCAGCAGGTCGCCTTCGATCAACGGAAACGGTGCGGCCGAGACGTCGCTACGCTTGATCTTCGCGTACGCCAACACCAGCTCCAGCGCGTCCATCGATTGTCATGGCACAGCGGCTCCCACAGCGTCCGGGCGTAGGCGCGGCGCATTGGGGGCGAACCACCTGGTCATTGCCTGCGGCGTGCACGTCCACGTCGTCGGCCTGATGACAGCGCGCCATCGCGACGTAGCCGGCCAGCGGAGCGCGCGCGTTGAGCGTGGCCGACACAGTGCCGACGCTGAACCTGCGTACGTCACTGCGTCCCGCGCAATTGCCTGCGTTGCATGGCATGGCTACAGTTGCGGGGTCGAAAGAGTGCAGGCCGGATGGTAGCCCGGTCATCCATCCGATCCGGGTGGCAAGCTCTCCCGCTGAGGGTATCCGCGACACCGAGACCGGCATTGCCGGAACGAGGTGTGCCCGGTGATCTCTCACGACCCATCATCGGCGCGCCTCCACTGACCCTGGAAGGATATTGCGCATGCAACTCACCTCACACACCCTCTTGATCACCGGCGGTGCCACCGGCATTGGCTTTGCGCTCGCTCGCGCGCTGGTGGAGCAGGGCAACACCGTCATCATCTGTGGGCGCAGCGCCGCGGCGTTACGCCAGGCCAAGGACACGCTGCCAGCGTTGATCACCCAGGTCTGCGACATCACCGACACGGCGAGTCGTCGTGCACTGGTGGACTGGTTGCAGGCACACCATCCGCACTGCAACGTGCTGATCAACAATGCCGGTGTGCAACAGCATCGCGATTTCACCGGCACCGATGCTGCGGCCCATCTCGATCAGGAAATTGCCATCAACCTGACCGCGCCGATCCATCTGATTGCCGAGCTGCTGCCGTTGCTGCAGCAGCAACAGCACGCGGCCATCATCAACATCACCTCGGGGCTGGCGTTCTCGCCGATGGCCGATGTGCCGGTGTATTGCGCCAGCAAGGCGGCGCTGCACTCTTTCACCCTGAGTCTGCGTCACCAGTTGAAAGGCAGTACCGTGCGCGTGATCGAGATCGCCCCGCCAATCGTCGATACCGGGCTAGGTGGCGGCACGCGCAGTGCAGGGACCGCAGCGCGCACCATGATGTCTGCCGAGCAGTTTGCGCAAGAGGCCATTGCCCAGCTGGAAGCCGGCAAGGACGAGGTGCTGATCGGGATCTCGGCCGACACCCGTCGGTTGGGTGACGCCTTGTTCGAGCGGATGAATCACCGCTAGGTTGTTGGGTGATGTCGCTGGTGGTTGTTGCATGTTGCACAACGCCACCAGCGACGTCTTGGCGACGATGGCGATTGGTGTCGCCGCTGCAGGTCAAGCGCTCAGCAATCGCTCTGCTTGCATGGATTGCCAGCGCTAGCCCGCCATTGCTTCACCAGTTGGCGGCGATTGCGTTGATACTGCTCCTGCAGATAATCGATCCTGTCGATAGAGTCTGCGTGGAAGATGCGGAAATCGCCGCACGCTTCGCACCACGCGGCGATATGCCACCGTGCGTCGACCAGGCCCAGCATGATCGGCCAGATCGTGCGTTCCGACATCACCCCGGTCTTGCTCGTATAGCCGATTCGCAACTTGCGTTGCGCATGCAGCGCCTTGCGGATTTTTCCAAGGTCGACGATTGCTTCTGGCCGCCGTGCCCGGCTGATGTACAGCACGTTGTCGTCCAGCGCCAGGCGCACCTCCTGCGAGATCACCCCGTCGAGTTTTGCCAGTGCGTTCTGCACTGCCTGCGTCATTGCATCGTCGCTCTGGCTGCTGACCCACTGCGCGCCGGTGACCAGCGCGCGGATTTCTTCCTCGGTGAAGGAGAGCGGCGGAAGCACAAAGCCTGGTCTCAGGATGTAGCCCACGCCCGCTTCGCCTTCGACATCGGCACCCATCGCCTGCAAGGTCGCAATGTCGCGCCGGATCGTGCGCAACGAGACGCCAAGCTCTTGTGCGAGCGTGCTGCCGGACACGGTTCCCCGGTGTCGACGCAACACTTGCAAGAGATCGAACAGGCGCTGGCTACGCGACATGTCAGTCCATTCTGACCAGGCCCTTGCCCGGACGTTTCTGGCCGGATTCAAGGGTATTCATCAAGCCGATGGCACCTTCCAGCGGAACGATCTCGCCGATCGGCAGGCCGAAGGTTCCGGCTTCCGCAGCGCTGGCGAGGTAAGCCAGGATGGCACTGGACGGCTTGCCGATCACCAGCTTGAAGCGGCGGTCCATCACGGCGCGGACGAACTTTCCCAGGTCGGGTTCCAGATCCAGGAAGCTGCCGCGCTTGTCGCGTAACAACGCCAATCCCGCAGCAGCTTTCATGACGGCCGAGGTGTCGAAGATCACGTCGAAGCGCTCATGGATGTCTTCCGGTCGGGTCACCCTGTAATCGTAGACCTGTTTCAGGCCCAGCGATCTGGCCCGCTCCATCGACCCCGCGCTACAACTCCCGGATACGGTTGCACCCAAGAGCTGCGCCAGCTGCACCGCCGCTTCGCCCACCGCGCCGGCGCAGCCGTTGACGAACACATGCTGGCCTTTCTTCAGCGCCGCCTTGTCGACCAGACCATTCCACGCGGTGACCCCGGGTGTACCCAGGCACGCAGCGTTTTCATAGGAGACGTTATCGGGTTTCTTGACCAGGCTCTCTTCGGTGGTGATCACCGCTTCGCCCAATGCGCCGCACTCCTTGAAGCGCGCCAGGCCGAACACCGCATCGCCGGGTTTGAAGCGGGTGACGCCTTCGCCCACCGCGAGCACCACGCCCGACAGATCCATGCCCATCGCACGTGGAAAGGTCCGCCCGGTCACGATCTTCATGACGCCGTTGCGCATCTTCCAGTCGACCGGGTTGATCGCGGCGTACTTCACCTTCACTGCGACCTGGCCTTTTGCCGGCGCAGCAAGCGTGAACTCGGCCAGCTGCATGACGTCCTGGCCACCATATCGGTTGTATTGAAGACGCTTCATTGGCGCAGTGCTCCGGTGGCAGCGGCACGTGTGGACGTGACCTTGCAGGCGAGAAGCACGTGTCGTCGGTCCACTGGGTTGCCGGGGTGGGCGGCAGGTCCGGTTCGGTGGCCAACAAAAGGCCGGCCAGCGTTGCGGAACACAAACGTGACCGGACGCGAGGGCATCAGTGTGGGCGCGTGGGTATCGAGCGCGCTTGAAGCTGCAGGGTCGGTCGGGCGGGAGCGGCTGAAGATGGTCACCAGGACATTCCTCGGAGTGGGCGCCCAGTCTAGGAAGCGGTGGTGACAGATTTTGTCACCATGCTTTTCGCCAGATCGCTGGTGCGCAACCGCCGTCGCTAGCGCCGGCATCGGGTGACTTGACGGCATGCCCGCGCAGCCCGACCCGCGCGAGCCGACCTCGCCACTCGGTCTGTCAGACAGCCGCACGCGCTGCCAGGCCAGCGCTCCATCGAAGCGAGCGACTGCCATTCCCGTTCCCTTGTCTGTGCTGTCGCGGTGCCGCTGGGTCCTGAAAGCGGGCGGCGCCCCGTGTTCTACCGCTCGTCGGACAGCCGCCGGTGCGGCTTCCATCGCGACCGATCTTATGTATGATGACCATCATGAAAAAGACCTCGTCACGCTCCCGCGCATCGTCAGGCCGCAAGGCCGACAGCCATGCACGCATCGTCGAAGTCGCTGCGCGTGCGATCCGGCGCACCGGCTACGACGGCACCGGCGTGGCCGACATCATGAAAGAGGCCGGCCTGACCCACGGCGGCTTCTACGCGCATTTCTCTTCGCGCGATGCGCTGCTTGCCGAGGCTGCCGACCATGCCGGCGCGCAGACGGTGGCCAACTCTGCGCAGATCGCTGCCGCCGTGCCGCCGGAGCAGGCGGCGCAGGCACTGATGCGGGCGTATCTGTCCGATGGGCACGTCAAGAACGTCGAATCCGGCTGCCCGATCGCCGCGCTGGGTTCGGAGATGCCGCGTCAGGCACCGGCGGTGCGCCAGGTGGCGACGCGTCGCATCAAGGAAATGATCGACCTAGCCGCGCGCCAATCGCCGGACTGGGGAACGCCGCAAGCGCATGCACGTGCGCTGGTGACCGTCTGCGCCATGGCCGGCACCTTGATGCTGGCGCGTGCCGTGGACGACCCCGCATTGTCGGCCGCGATGCGTGAGGCGGCACTCGAGCACTTCGGCGCAGCCTGAGCAAAACGCTCAGGTTGATCGTTGTTTAAAAATATGATGTTCGTAATATTTTAGACGTACAGATCGTAGTCCGCCGCAGCCGCGGCTCTCCACCACCACCGCGTGCGACGGCAGCCCCTCAATGGCTTGCCGGCACCCATCACTCGAGACAGAGACACCCATGAACAGCAAGATCGCACTCGTCACCGGAGCCTCCTCCGGTATCGGCGAAGCCACCGCCGCCCACCTGGCCAAGGCCGGCTACACCGTCTATGGCACCAGCCGCCGCGGTGGCCGCTCCAGCACGCCCGGCGTGCAGATGCTGTCGCTGGATGTCACCAACGACGAGTCGGTGGCCACCGCCATCGATACCTTGCTGCGCAAGGAAGGCCGCCTGGACCTGTTGGTCAACAATGCCGGCTTCAGCGTTGCACCGGCCGCGGCAGAGGAGAGCTCCATCGCGCAGGCGCAGTCGGTGTTCGACACCAACTTCTTCGGCACCGTGCGTATGAGCAATGCGGTGATCGGCCAGATGCGCAAGCAAGGCAGCGGGCGCATCCTCAATATCGGCTCGGTGCTGGGGCTGGTGCCGATTCCGTATACGGCGATGTATGTGGCCAGCAAGCACGCCGTCGAGGGTTACAGCGAATCGCTGGATCACGAATTGCGCGATTGGGGTATCCGGGTGTCGGTGATCGAGCCGGCCTACACCAGGACGCCGTTCGACGCCAATTCGTTGCAGCCGGATGCTCCGCTGGAGATCTATCGGGACATGCGCGCGCATCTGGCCGCACACGTCGCACAGGTGATGCAAAAGGCCGATGCGCCCAGCGTGGTGGCCGAGGTGGTGCTCAAGGCAGCGCAGGATCCGCAACCGAAGGTGCGCTACACCGCCGGCAAGGTGGCCAAGCAGATGAGCCTGCTGCGTCGCCTGTTGCCCAACCGCATGCTCGGCAATGCGCTGCGCAAGGAACTCAAGCTGGATCAGGTTGCATCTCCAGCCCGCGCCAACGGCTCGGCTGCTGCCGGAGCACGCGCATGATGCACACGATTGATCGCACCGATGCCAAGATGTGGGCACGCGCCTGTGGGGAACACGCATGAAAGCCGTCATTGTCGACCAGTACAAGAAACATGGCCTGGTGCGCATCGGCGAGATGCCGATGCCCCAGCTTCGCCCCAACGATGTGTTGATCAAGGTCAGCGCCGCCAGCCTGAACCCGCTGGATGCCAAGGTGCGCGATGGCGAATTCAAGATGCTGCTGCCGTTCAAGACGCCCTTCGTGCTGGGTAACGATGTGGCCGGCGTGGTGACGCAGGTCGGCACCGCAGTGCGCGATTTCGCAGCTGGCGATGCGGTGTTCGCCAAGATCGAACCCGGCCGCATCGGTACCTTGGCCGAGTTCGTGGCGATCGATGCAGCGGTGGTCGCGCACAAACCGGCCAGCCTGAGCATGGAGCAGGCCGCATCGTTTCCGCTGGTCGGCCTGACCGCCTGGCAGGCGCTGGTGGAAACCGCCGCGCTCAAACCGGGTCAGAAGGTGTTGATCCATGCCGGCTCCGGCGGTGTGGGTACCATCGCGATCCAGCTGGCCAAGCATCTGGGAGCGTACGTGGCTGCCACCACCAGCACTGCCAATGTGGAGCTGGTCAAATCGTTGGGTGCCGATCTGGTGATCGACTACAAGCGGCAGGACTTCCAGGCGCTGGTGCGCGATTACGATGTGGTGCTGCACAGCCTGGATACGCCGACGCTGCTCAAGTCGCTGCAACTGCTCAAGCCCGGCGGTGTATTGATTTCGCTGACCGGCCCGCCGACGCCGGCATTTGCGCAGCAACTTGGCCTGGCGTTTCCGCTCAAGCTGGTAATGCGCCTGCTCAGCCGCAAGGTGCGCGCGCAGGCCAGGCAGCGGCAAGTGTCGTACACCTTCCTTTTCATGCGCGGCGACGGCCCGCAGCTGCGCACGTTGGCGGGTTTGCTCGACAGCGGCGTGCTGCGCCCGGTGATCGATACGGTATATCCGCTCGCACGTGCGCAAGAAGCGCTCGCGCAGGTGGACAGCGGCCGCGTCAAAGGCAAGGTCGTGGTCACGCTGTAGCAGCGGCGATCGCGTGGTGCTGCCTTATCGGTGACAGCGATAAGGCCGTGCTTCGAAAACGATAACGGGGTGGGCAGGGTGCCCACCCCGTTTGCGTCTGCGCTATGTGCGGAGTGAGCGTTTGCAATAAGAGGGGCCTTGGCGCCTCGCACCTAAGTGGATGAGCCAGGCCTCAGCTCACTGCCGCACATAGCGCAGGTGCGTGGCCGCAGGTCCATCAAGAACCTTGTCGATACGAAATTGTGTCGCGGGCTCGCCAAGGTGTTCGAACAGTCGTCGTCCGCCGCCGAATAAGACCGGTGCCAACGCAATCTCCAGCTCGTCGACAACGCCCAAGCTCAGATACTGCTGGATCAGATCCGCTCCACCGGCAATTCGAATATCACGGCTGCCAGCCGATTCGCGAGCCAGTTCCAGCGCATGTTCCGGCCCGTCGTTGATGAAGTGGAAGGTCGTTCCGCCGGGGCGCACCCAGGGCTCGCGTTTCTCGTGGGTCAGCACGTAGACCGGTGTGTGGAACGGAGCCTCCTCTGGCCAGGCAACCTCGCCTTGGTCGAACATCCGCTTGCCCATGATGTTGGCGCCGATACGCGCGAAGGTGCTGCGGACCAGGTCGTTGACCAGGCCGGTGTCACCACCCGATGCGAGCTTGAGCACGTTCTCGCGGAAATACTGCGTTGTGATCAGCCAACCCATCATCGCGCCCCACTTGGCTCCCCAGTTCTTGTGCTCGGGATCGTCCATGGTCATCCCTTCCGGCGCCATGTAGCCATCAAGGCTAAGGCCGATGCTGACGAATACCTTGCTCATGATTTCACCTGTGACGCGTCTGAGGGCAGCAGAACATCCGAATTCATCTCGACCCGCTAAGAGCGGCTAATAAACCGAAGCGAGCAGTCGTCAGCTGGGTGTGGACGGCGCGTTCAGAACCGGATTGTACGCGTGGTACCTGCCGCGCCGAATATCGGCCGCGCTCGCCTGGCGGTGAGCACAGTCCTTTTGTTAGCTGCTCTTAAGTTGCGTCTGCTTGCATGCATTGTTAGTCCCCACCATGCGCAGTCTTCGCCTGGTACAGCGCTGATGCAACCACATCTGCAGGCCAGTGGTCTTCCGTTACGGAAGATAGAAATCACCAGAAACGCGATGCGTCGTACTCCAACGCCTGCGCATGTCGGCGGGTTGCCAACCGCTCCATGCCTGCGTCCTTGTGGCGTGCTGCACGGTGTCGTTACCCGCGCCTTAGGGGGCTAACCGCAAACGAGTTGCTGCCGCTGATGCCAAGTGCGCCCGGTAGGGCCGGCCGCAGCGCAACGATCCAGCACTGGCCGCAGCGCCATCGCGCGGTGCGGCATGTAGACGTGCATTTTGAAACGCGCAACGTGCAACACCCGCAGTGACCGCCGATTCGATGGCCGCTGCGGGTGTCGTGTGGTGTGACCAGCAGTGATGCCGTGCATGCCTTCAAATCCATCCAATCTCGCGATGGGTTTGAAGCCCGGTTGCGGGCCTCACCACGCAACCCGGTGCATGGCGCTTACCGACGCCGACCGCGCCCGATTGCCGGGGCGGTCGTTTTGTCTGTCGCGGTTACTCGGCCCAGGGCTCCAGCACTACCTTGCCGGTGGTCTGGCGACTTTCCAGCAATTGGTGCGCCTGCGCGGCCTGCGACAGCGGCAACACCGTGCCGATTTGCGGGGCCAGCTTGCCGGTCATGATGAAGCCCATGATTTCGCCCAGCACCTCCTGCAGCAGTCCGGGCTGGGCCTGGTAGCCGCCGATGTAGAAGCTGGTCAGCGTGTGGTTCTTCAGCGTGAGCTGCCAGGGGTCGATCAATGCAGTCTTGCCGCTGGACTGGCCCAGAAACACCATGCGCCCGAACGGTGCCAATGCCGCCAGGCCTTCGCCCACACTGTCGCCGCCGGCACTTTCCAGGATCACATCCACGCCGCGTCCATCGGTCAGTGCCAGCACCTGCTCGGACCAGCCGGGTGCGGTGTAGTCCACCGACGCATCGGCGCCCAGGCGTTCGGCCAGTGCGCGTTTTTCCGGCGAGCTGGCTGCAGCGATCACCTTGCCGGCGCCATAGAGTTTGGCCAGTTGCACCGCGAACGAACCCACACCGCCGGCCGCCGCTTCGATCAATATCGTCTCGCCCGGTGCCAGTCGCGCGGCTTGCCGCAACGCGATACCGGCAGTAAGCCCATGCGCGACCACTGCGGCGGCCTGCACCGCGCTCACGCCCGGCGGCAACGGCACCACCAACGCGGCGGGGAAGGCGATGTATTGCGCATAGCCGCCCACGCCCGGCGTGGCCAGCACGGCCATGCCCACCTCCAGCCCGGTGACGCCTTCGCCGAGCGCGGCGATCGTACCGGCCACCTCGATCCCGAGGGTGTACGGCAGTGGCGATGCCTCGATGTAATCGCCGCGTCGACGCATGACGTCGGCAAAGTTCAGGCCGACCGCTTCGATCTTGATCAGCACTTCGCCATTGCCGGGCTGCGGCTGCGGAACTTCTTCATAGACCAGCACGTCGGTGCCGCCGTGCTGGTGAAACCGTACTGCCTTCATGATGCATGCTCGCTGGGTCAGGGGGCCGAATGGCCAGAGACGCCTGCCGCAACCAGAGTGCCGGCAGGAGATGTTGTCCCGGGGAGAGGCTGTGCAGCCGGTCGTCGCGGGATGCATCACAAGGTATATTCTATAAACCTGATGTCAATCAGGCACCACTTATCCACCAGGTATCCCACGAGACACTTGCAATGAACACAGCGATGCTGCAACCCGCTTTCAAATTCGATTGCCCAGGCCGTGAGACGTTGGAGCAACTGGCAGACAAATGGTCGGTGATGGTGCTGGCCTGCCTGCTGGTGACGCCGCTGCGTTTCAACGCGATCAAGCGCAATCTCGAAGGCGTTTCGCAAAAAGCCTTGACCCAGTGCCTGCGTCGGCTGGAGCGCAACGGCATCATCGTGCGCACGGTCATCGTGCGCTCGCCGATTGCGGTGGAATACTGCATCACTCCGCTCGGCCTGCGTCTGAAAGAACCAATCCAATTGCTATGCGCCTGGACGCTGGATAACCAGCACGCGATCGAGCAAGCGCGTGAGGCATTCGACCGCGAAGCAGCGTAAGCGTTGGTCCCGAGACAGGCGACAGGACGCGCTTGCGTTGCGATGTGCACCTCAGTGGCAGACAGTCACGCTGCGATGCTGGATGACACCGGCATCGCAGCGCACGCAGTGGCGCACGATCCGCGCTTGCACCAGCCTGGCACGCGCGGACAACCGCAAGGTAGTGCAGTGCTTACACCGTGTCCTCGACATGTCGCTGCCGCACAAAGGGTCGCACAGCGCGATGTCTTGACGTGCAACAACCGCCACTGCCCTCAACGTTGTGCAGGCATCGCATTGCAGGGGCGTACCAGCACATCTGCACCACAACACGCAGCATCGTTATGCAAACGCCCCGCACAGGGCGGGGCGTTTGCAGTCGTAGCACCGCAGCGTTGCATCACGCCCACTGCTGCGCTGGTGCGCGCGGCGTGGCCGCGGATGGCGTGACTCAGTAGTTGACCTGCAACTGCAAGCGCAGCAGATCGCCTTCCACCACCGGATACGGCGCCGTGGTGACGTCGGTGCGCTTCATCTTCGAATACGCAAACACCAATTCCAGCGCGTCCATCGGCTGCCATTCGACGCCGGCTTCCACTTCGTCCAGGCGCATGCGCGGCGCATTGGTGTCGAACTTGGAGCCGCCGCGGTAGGTCTGCCATTTCAGGTACGGCAGCAAGGTGCCGTAGTTGAAGTCGTGCTTGAACATCGCCTGCACATACCCGCCGCTCAGCGAGCGGGTGCGGATGCGGCGCTGTGCCACATCCAGCTCCGGTCCGCGGCCCACCGTCCATTCGGCCTGCAAGCCGAACGGCTGCGGGTAGTAAATGACGTGCGCGGCAACGCGCTGGTCGGTATAGCCGTTGGGGTCGGTGATGGCCGGGGTGAAACTGCGGCCACCGATGTTCACCGCTGCCGCAGTCGGCATGAACTTGCCGGCGTAGGCATCGGCGCCCACTTCCAGATACTGGCCGTTGGCGAATTTGAATGGGTAGGTGGCGTGCACCACCGCATGCATGCCGTCGTTACGCTCGGCGCGGTTGGCGCCCTGGCCGTTGTACACGCCCGCGCCCAGCACGCCGTAATCGCCCGAGCCTTTCAGACCGGATTTGACCAGGTCCTGGAAGCGGCCCTTGGCCACGGTGGGGCTGTAATAGAACACCGCACCGATATCGCGTTCGTCGCGCAGGCCGGAGTTGAGCGCGTCGGCGCGATCCAGGGTGAGGCGGTTCTGGCTGGACTGCAGGTTTTCCCAGCCGTACGGCATCTTCGACTGACCCACACGCACGCGGTACTCGCGCTTCTTGTCGAAGAAGATATCGGCGTAGGCATCGCGCAGCTGCGCGAAGTTGGAGGTGGTCGAACCAGTCGGGGTACTGGCGAAATCCGGCTGGAAATACAGCGACACGTGCTCGTTGAGATCGCCGCTCAGCACCAGGCGCGCACGCCGGATGCCCAGGCTCTGGTCGTTGCCGATGAAGCGATCGCCCGGCGCACGCAAGTCTTGCGCATCGCCGCCAATGCCCTGGTTGTAGCGGATCTGGGTGTAGCCACGCAGGCTCAGCTTGTCGTACCACTTCTTGCCGACATCGCCGGCCTTGGCCGGTGCGGCGGCTGGCGCCGGTGCAGGGGCGGCCTGTGCGATGGCAGTGTCGGCCGGCACGGTTGCGCCAGGTGCCGGAGGCAGCGTCTGTGCCGGCGCGGCAGGCATCGCCGATGCGGGCAGCTTGCCGTTTTCGTCCACCTGCACAAAGGTGCCCAGCTTGTCGCGCCCGGGTGCCGGCTCGGCAAAGATCTGCTTGGTCTTGCGGTCGACGTACAACTCCAGCTCGGCGGCCAGCGTGCTGCCGCTGGCGGTCGCGCTGAGGGCGCACAGGACGGTGGCGAGATTGCGTTTTTTCATGGATCCGGCTCGGCAAGGGAAACTGGGCGGCGGTGGCGTGGCCGGTCGAAGCGCCCTGGCATAGGGCGCGTGCGGCCGGACGCCGGGCACCGTCATGGCGCTCCGCACTGCTGCCGTAGCAGCGATAGGGTGCAGTTATATTTAGGTTTGATGTCAGTTTGGTGACATCCGGGCCGTTATCCGACGGGCGACTGTGTCAACCGCGTGTCCGGTAGATGTCAGTCCGGCGACGCGAGCTGTGTCGAGAAGCGGTGGCGGCCCTGCTATGGCGGGGCCCCTGGCGGCCGTAACGTATGCACTGATTCTTGCGTGGCCCACCCGCCTGAGCAGGCGCTGCGTGCAGCGATACGCCTGGCACGCACGTTGACCGTGACGGTCGAACAGTCGAACAGTCGGCAAGATTGAGGAATGCGCTCGTCGAGCGGGGCTGGTGGCACCTCGCCAATGACAGCGGCTAACAGAACCGAGCGAGCGCCTGTCAGTGAGTGCAGGGTCGAATGCACGGTGCCCTCATCGCTCGCGGGACACGCGGTGAACCCGTCCCTTGGGGCTCGGTGGCGGCATCCGTGCCGCGCAATCGGCAAGGACACGGCGTCACGCCCGGCCAGCGCTATCGCCGTGCGCAGTCAGTCCGCACCGAGCGCGTCATCTGCAGCGCACGGGCACAGGCCAAAAAAAACGCCACACCCGACGGGCATGGCGTTGCTTGTCTTCACCGGCCGCCACACGCATCGCTGCGTCTCGCGGACGGCCGGACTCCTTGGCTCAGGCTGCCGGCTGTGCCGCCGCCAGCGCCGCCGCCACGGTGTCGCGCCATGGCGTGGTGGGGCGGCCGATCAAACGACTCAGGGTGTGGCTGTCGTCGAACAGGCTGCCGCCGCGCGAGGAGGCCGAGCACTGCGCCAGCACCTGCGCAAAGCCGGCCGGCACGCCCACCTGCACCAGCGCCGCGGCGTAGTCGGCTTCCGGGAGGTCGTGGTACACCACCGGCTTGCCCGCCAGCTGCGATAGCTCGGCTGCGTACTCGGCCATCGTGAAGGCGGTATCGCCGGCCAGCTCATAGACCTGCCCGGCCTGCGGCGCATCCGATGCCAGGACCGCTGCGGCAGCTGCCGCATAGTCGGCACGTGTGGCGGTGCTGAGCTTGCCCTCGCCCGAGCTGCCCATCGCCCCGCCGTGCGCCACTTCGGCCGCGATCGAGCCAGTGTAGTTCTCGGTGTACCAGCCATTGCGCAGCAGCACATGCGGCACGCCGCTTTCGCGCAGCAGCGCCTCGGTGACCACATGTTCTTCGGCCAGCGACAGCGTGCTGGTGTCGGCACGCAGGATGCTGGTGTAGGCGAGCAACTCCACCCCGGCGCGCTTGGCCGCGTCGATCACATTGCGGTGCTGCTCCACGCGTGCGCCCACCGCGTTGGACGACACCAGCAGCACCCGGCCGACGCCCGCAAAGGCCAGGTCCAGGCTGTGCGGGTCGGCGTAGTCGGCCTGACGCACCGTGATGTCGCGTTTTGCGAACTCGGCAAGTGACGCAGTATCACGGGCCGTTGCTACGATGCGGCTGGCAGGCACATGTTCCAGAAGCGCGTCGACGACCAGTGCACCTAGCTGTCCGCTGGCGCCGGTAACAAGAATCAGGGGGGAGGCATGTGCCATGTGGAGCTCCAATAGGTTTAGAGAAGAGGTTTGGTCTAGTATCTAGACCTTGTGGTCAGCGAGCCTATTGTCAGGACCGCCCGGTCCTTCGCAAGGAGGCAGTTTTACTCCCCCTGGTTACTGTGAGATACCCCCGTGAATGCGATTGCCTTGTTCCCACCGCCGCCGTCCCTGGAAGGCCCCTTCGATGCCACCAAGTGCCCCGTGCGCGATGTGCTCGATCAGATCGGCGACAAGTGGACCTTGCTGATCCTGTTGACGCTGATCCCCGGCCCGTCCCGCTTCAGCGCCATCCAGCGCGCCGTGCCGGACATCTCCAAGCGGATGCTGACCCAGACCCTGCGCAACCTCGAGCGCAACGGCATGATCACCCGCAAGGTCTACGCCACCAAGCCGCCCAGCGTGGAATACGCACTGTCCAAGCTTGGCGTCGCCCTGCTCGGCCCGGTCTCGCAACTGCTCAACTGGGCAGGCGAAAACCATGCCGGCATCCGCGCCGCACGCGAGCGCTTCGATCGCGCCCAACAGCCGTTGCCCGCGTTGGATGCCGACGAAGCGATGGCGCATGCATAGGCGGGCTTACCCGCGCTGACGGCCGGCGCGGTGTTGGTGGCGTGGAAACGATGGTCGTCGCCACGCGCGTGTCTGTGCGGTTGGCATAGGCAGTCCGCCCGCCGCTCCGATTGCCCGCCGTGTTGCCACCGCTGACGTCCGGTGGCGCACGGCAGGCGGTCGGGGGTGTTGCGCCGATGAGCTCACGGCCGCCGAGCTGGAGTGATCCGGCAAGTTGCGGAGGCGTGGCGATGCCACCTCGCCCGTCTCGGCGGCGTTGACGACCTGCTGCGGGCAGCTGCAATAGTGTGAACTTGTGCTCACAAAATCGCGTTTCAGCTAAATGCCTGATCGCCGCGGGATGGGTAGATTCGATGGCAAACGCTTGCAGCGCAACGGCCAAGCTCCCGCCTATCGCTCCCATCGCAAACTTCAATCGCAAGCTGGCTCAAGCGCACGCAGGCGCGTCCGATAAGGGCTCACCTTATCTCGCGAAGCCACTCCTCTATGCCTGTGCTCGGCAGCCTGTCTTGTGCATCGCGACGTACCCTGGGCATCGCCCTGCTCGCACTATGGTGCGGCTGGATTGCCGTGGCCTGGACAACTCCGCGCGCGCAAGCCGGTGATCTGAGCAGTGCCTGGGCACAGGTGCAGGCGGGCCTACCGGCCGCACAGCCAGCGCCAATGTTGATCGGCGTCGTCGGCGCCTGCGCCTGCACCGATCTCGCATCAGACCACGCCTGGGCCGTGCTCAGCGCCGCCGTGCGCGCCCGCGGCGGCCAAGTGCGGCTGCTCGACAGCCCGGCACTGCAGGGCAGCGGCTACGCCGTGTGGCTGCTCGGCGCCGATGGTCAGCCGCGCTATGCCGGCCCCTCAGACGGTGGCGCGGTGTGCGGCACTGCGGGTGCGGCGGCGTGGTCGCGTTGGCTGCCTGAAGTTCTAAACCGCGCGGCAAGTGCCGCAGTGGTGTCCCCTTGTCCGTGTGCCGTGGAGTCGCTGTCATGATGGAACTGTCCGCATCGGCGCCGCCGACCTCCAACTACGCCACGCGTCTGGCCATCAAGGCCGACCGGCTGTTCCTGTGGTTGGCGGTGCTGCAGAGTGCCGGCTCGCTGGTCCTGGCCTGGAGCCAGGGCCAATGGACCACCTTCCTCGCCGTCACGCTGCCCAGCCTGCTGCTGATGGCCTGGCAGGTGCATGCAAACCCCGGCACGCGCCTGACCCGGATTACCAACGCGCTGGTGCTGATGGCTCTGGTCGCCGCCACCATCCAGCAAGCGCATGGTCTGGTGGAAATGCACTTCGGCGTGTTCGTGATCCTGGCGTTGTTGCTGTATTACCGCGACTGGCTACCGGTGGTGGTCGCCGCCGGCGCCATCGCCGTGCACCATCTTGCGTTCTACTGGCTGCAATCGCGCGGGATGCCGGTGCAGGCCTTCACTGTCGGCAGCGGCTTCGGCATCGTGCTATTGCACGCTGGCTACGTGATCGTGGAAACCGCCTTCGTCTGCGTGATGGCCATTCAATTGCGGCGCCAGGTCGATGCGTTGGATCACGAAGCCGATGCATTGGCGGAACTGGCCGACACCCTGGCGACCGGTGCCACCTTGCCGCCGGCGATCATGCAGCAGACGTTCCGCAGCGGGTCGCTGGCGCAAGCGCTGGTGCGGATGAGCGTGCAGGTGGCAGAACGCATCGCGCAGCAACAGCAGTTACTGCTGGAAAACCGCCGCATCCGTCTGGCATTGGACGCCTCGGCGATGGCAGTGGCCATCGTCGACGGGCAGGGTGCAGCCATCTACCGCAATCAGTCGTTCCAGCAACTGAGCACGCATGTCGATGCCGATGTCCTGGAGACCGCGTTGGCCGATGCAGTGCAGCTGGGGCATGCCACCGGCACCAGCAGAACGCGCGCCCTCGCTGCGCTGCAGCTGCAGGAAAACATCACGCCGGTGCACGATCATGACGGTAGTTCGCTGGGCGTGGTGGTGGAGTGGCAGGACCGCACCCAGGACCTGATGCTGGAAGAGCAGCTGGCAACCGTTATCGCACAGGCCACGCGCGGCGAACTGGGCGCGCGCCTGCACGGGCATGCCAACGGCGGCACGCTCGGCCAGCTGGCCGACGGCGTCAACCGCTTCCTCGCCATCACCGACGACAGCCTGCAGGACATGCGCCAGATGCTGGGGGCGATGTCGCGCGGCGATCTGTCGCAACGCATCGATCGCCCGTGCGAAGGCGTGTTCGAGCAGATCAAGCGCGATGCCAATGCCACCGCCGATGAACTGGCCCGCATCATTGCGCAGATCCGCAGCTCAAGCAGCGCGATCAATCATGCGGCCGGCCACATCCTCACCCGCAACGATGCGTTGGAGCAGCAGGTGCAGCGCCAGTCGGCCACGTTGGGCCACACCGCTGCCCAGATGCAGGCGGTGCTCGGCACCATGCAGCAACACACCGCCCAGGCAGCGGACGCGGACAAACTCACTGCCGCCGCATCGGAGGCCGCACGTAATGGCGGCGACACCATGCAACAGGCGATGGGCACCATGCAGCAGATGGAGCAAGCATCGCGCCGCATCCAGGACATCATCTCGGTGATCGACGGCCTTGCGTTCCAGACCAATATCCTGGCCTTGAACGCTGCGGTCGAAGCCGCGCGCGCTGGCGACGAAGGCCGTGGTTTTGCAGTGGTCGCCAGCGAGGTGCGCGCGCTGGCGCTACGCTCGTCCACCGCCGCCAGCCAGATCAAGATGCTGATCGGCGAGTCGGTCACGCACATGCAGGCAGGCGTGCAGCAGGTGCGCGACGCTGGCGAAGGCATGCAGCACATTGTGGCCACCATCGGCCAGGTCAGCAGCACGCTCAGCAAGATTGCCATCGCCTCGCAACAGGAGGCGGGCAGCATTGCGCAGGTGCATCACACCCTTAACGACGTGGATACCGATATGCGCGACGGCGTCACCCGCATGCAGGACGCCAGTGCTGCCGCACGCGCGATGGGCGATCACGCCGCACAGCTGGAAGATGCGGTGAGTGCGTTTGTTGCCGATGCATTCGATGACTGCGCCAAACGCGCTGCCTGAAGCGAACGATCCAGCCCGGCACCGTCGTCGGTGTCGGGCTGCAGCAGGGTCGAGCAAGCGCCGATCAGTAACGCAGACTTGCGAGTGGGTTGGCTTCACGAGACCTCTAGAGTGTGCGCGAAGCAATCGAATGCTCGTACGCCTCGTGCAAAAACGTTTTTATGGCTTCAAAATCGGCCCGTGTGTAGAGCTTCGCAATCTGAGTCACCTGCTTTCCATCTGTCACTGATTTAATGAACATCGCGTGGTCCACCCGTCGCCCAAGGTGGACAGCAAGGCGGATCGCGTCTGTCATGATGGTGGCGTCCGCAAAAACCTTGCAGCTGCGGAAGAGGACATACCGCTCCCGCGTGACACACTCCACTGCTCCAAGCGCGGTCATGAACGTCTCCAGCGCGGTATACAGCTCCACCAGATCGGCTGGCCTGCCGCGCAAGATCTCGCGTCGATCGCCTGTTCCGCACGCGTGGCGCTGATTCGTTCGAGTGAACTGGCGATTGCAGTTGGGGCATGCCCACACGCGCGTCTTCACCGATGAATGTCTGAATCAAGAGCGTCTAAGAACCTGTTCACGATCTTTTGAGTAATAGCGCCAGGAAGGCCAAATGGATGAACTGCAGGCTGGTGTTGAGTT